>CAZBIU010000650.1:0-1506 GCA_964491625.1 uncultured Myxococcales bacterium | reverse complement strand
GACGTTCGGAAAGGCGGCACGTGCAAACTCAAGACGTTATATTCCACAAGAAGGGCAGAAGTAGTGCCGAAGCATGTAGTACCCCGCGCGTTGCGTGCGGCAGGATTCACCACGCGTGTGCTCGTGCCCGTGCTCGTGGTCGCGGCGTGCGCTGCCTCCTACCGGGCGGGCGTCAGCCACGCTTCCCACATGCCGCCCCAGTCGCTCCCGTCGAGCACGGCCGCGGCCGCCGCGGCTGGTTTTCGGACGGGCTCCATCGGTCCCTGGGGCCAGCTCGAGCTGCTCCACGTCGAGATCGAGCCGCCGCCCGCCCTGATCCTCAACCTCAAGGGCGACGACGCCCCACTGTGGTCTTTTCCCGGCTACACGCCGGATCGCGTGCTCCGGTTGTTGCAACAGGAGGGCGTCACTCCGGCCGTGCTGGCCAGCCTTCCGTCCGACGCGTGGCTCACGAGCCCCGACGGGGTTGCACTGCGCGTGCCGCTACAGTTTCTGCTGGGACTCTCTTCGCAGGCGCGCGAAGCGATCTACGCCGTGCTCGCGCAGGCGCGCGAGAACTTCAGCTACCACGAGCCGCTCATCATCGAGCAAGCGCATCTCGACGAGCGGTTGCGCACGAGCGGCTTGTCCGTGGACATCCAGCAGACCTTCCGGCGACTGCTCTACCATTCCCGTGGCGAGCTGGTGTTCGCCGACTACTCTCCCATGCTGGCGTGGCTGCGTGACGACGCTGCACGCCTCCGCTTCAGCGCCATGGTGGTGCGCAAGGATACGCTCCTGGTGCGCCTGCGCATCGCCCCCACCTTCGACCTCGACGGCATCGTTCGCTACTGGGATGCTGGCCATCGCGGCGAGCCGATGCGGCCACTGCTCGAAGCGCTGGCGCGGCTGCCGGGCGGTGCCGACATCAACATCGCGTACCTGCTGCCCGCCTTTGCCAGTCGCCACATCTTCACCTATCCCGATCCCAGCCGACCGTCCGACATGATGGGCGATTGCTTCTGGTCTGCGCTCAACTTCTTCAACGATACGCCGGACGGGCGTTTCCACGACTTCGAGGTGATACGCCAGACTCTCGACCGCGAATACCGTCCGGTCGAGGGGCCGGCACAGTTCGGCGATCTGGTCGTGCTGTTCGCGGAGCGCGATCGAATGCCCGTCCACGCGGCCGTCTATCTAGCGGACGGAGTCGTGTTCACGAAGACCGGCGGCGTTCTCGTCCAGCCATGGATATTCATGGAGCAGGCGGAGATGGAACGCCACTACACCTACTGGTCCGGTCCTTTGATCACCCGCGTGCTGCGGCGTTTACCGTGAGACTGTACTGACGCGCTATAGTCGTCGGCGTTTTCGATTCGTTCCAGCGGTGTGGCTTTGGGTAGCGCTCGAAGGATTCGGCTTGCATCCGGCGGGCCTGCACGCGCGTCAGCCCCGGTAGCCGAGCTGCGTGCACAAACATTCTCGTAGCTTGCTCGCTGCAAGCAGCAAGGCGATCAGAGCGCGATG
>CAZBIU010000649.1:0-1566 GCA_964491625.1 uncultured Myxococcales bacterium | reverse complement strand
CACACGAACCCTGGATGCGCGCGACCAGCGGCGAGCGAGGCCAGCGATCGAGAAAGCGCCGCGCATCCTGGCGCGCGGCCTGCACGCGCCCGGCGGCACAGTGGACCAGAATGCCGGCAGCAGCGCGCTCTTGCCCGAGCTGCCCGGACGGAAAGCGCTGATCGTAGCTGCGCAGAAGCTCGTCGGCGAAGGCAACATTGCCCTGCTTGGTGGCTGCGCTGACCTGGGTGAGCAACCCCAGCTCGCCCGCGAGATCGGCGGCCGGGCTCGGACTTGCCTCACGTCGGCGAGCGGGGCTGCGTGCGTGCGTCGGTCGCAGGTCAGAGCTGGCCGGCGCCTGGGGCGCGGCGACCGGCGCGATCTCGGGAGGCTCCTCGACCGGTGCGGGGCGTGTAGTCTCCCGAGCACGTGACCCCTGTACCGCGGGGTTGTTGGTCGTGGGCACCGACAAGCGTGGCGCCACGAAGTAGACGACGCCCGTTCCCAAGGCGGCCGCGATGGCAATACCGGCGCCGATCTTTAGAAGCGTCGCCAGCGCGGCCGACGTCGCCAGCGCCGGTGCTGCAACACCGGCCGCAATCTTGGCGTCGAGGCTCTTGCGAACGCGGGCGCGCTGGATCTCCGTCGGGGTCACTGCATCGCGGGCCGCCGCGATCATCGCCTTCTCATCTGGGGCAAGCTCGACCTTTCTCATCGAGGCTTTCCCTCGTCGTGCGCGCGCAGTCGCGAAACCGCCCGGCGAAAACCGAGGCGAGCCTTGCGCAGCCGCCAGTAGGCGGTGTTCGTGTTGATTCCGAGGGCGGCCGCAGCCTCGGGCACTGCGAGCTGTTCCACGTCCACAAGCAAGAATACCGCCCGCTTGCTCTCGTCCAGCGCCGCGACCGCACACTCGAAGACCGCCACGGCTTCACGTCGCGCAAGTATTTCTGCCGGGCCATCGGTCAAGGATGGCGCCGCCTGGAAGGCCTCGCGATTGGACGCCGGCAAGAGCCAGGCCAGACGGCGTGCGTGCGCCCGACGGTAGTTGCGGGCGACCCGAAGCACGATGCCGAACAGCCAAGTATCGATCGTGGAGAGGCTGGCGCGCCAGGAGTCGGAACGGCGGTGCACGACCAGGAACACGTCCTGTGTGGCATCCTCGACCTGCGGCTCGGGCACGCCCAGCCGACGGAGATTGCGCCAAACGAAAGACAGATGCGACTCGAACAACTTGCGCAGATCGAGCGCATCTTCCTCGGCCCGGGGCATTTTCTTCACGACGGCATGAGACGACTCTGGCATCTCGTGGGGTGAATGGCCGTTGCGAGGTTGTTCCATGGCTAAAACAGCACGTCGAACCCCAGCCCTCCGCGTACGCTGGTCGCGGGTGGCCGGTACACGCTGCCCAGACCAAGGATAGCGAAATCTGGCGCGCGGCCAAGTGCTCGGCCTTCGACGGACAGCCGCACACGCGCCCACCCTGTGACACGCAGGTGGGCGGAGAGCTCGGACAGACCTTCGAGCCAGAGGGCCGACGCATTCCCCGGATTTGACACGCCCGAGCTGGCGCCATGAAGGCGCACCAGT
>CAZBIU010000648.1:0-1581 GCA_964491625.1 uncultured Myxococcales bacterium | reverse complement strand
CACAGGATCATGCTGCGCGATTCGCGCCGGAAGCGCCCGCCGGGGCGTTGCCGATGCAGAAATCGTCCCTGCGCGTACGCATGACCGCAGCGGCGCGCGCGCTGCCACCATTGCGAGAAGTGCAGCAGGGCCGCGTCGTGCTCGACCATGTCGTGGTCAAGCAGGCGAATCTTGCCCCCCAGCGCGCGCACTCGCTGACAGAGCTCGTCTTCCTCGCCGGCGGTCACCTCGCAACGAAAGCCGCCCAACCGGTCGAACAGGTCCGCACGAACCATGAAGTTGCCCCCACAGGCTTCCACTTCGCCGGGACTCTGCCTCCATTCGAGCGCGCACATGCGGTTGTAGGGCGAGGCTGCCGGATCGCGCTCGCGAATGTGGCCGCAGACCAGCGCCGTGTCGGAAGCACGCTCAAGCTCGGCCAAGCCCACCCCCAGCCAATGGGGCGCGACCTCACAGTCGCCGTCAAGAAACTGCACGACTTGCAGCTCGGGATGAGCGCCCATGAGCTGCGCGAAACCTTCGTTGCGCGCACGCGCCGCACTGAAGGGGCGCGCGGGATCGAGCCGCCGTACCGACACGCCCAGTCCTTGGGCCACGGCCACGCTGTCATCGCTTGAGCCCGAATCGACGTAGATCACGGTCTTGGTCGCGGCCAGCGCCGAGGTCAGGCTGCGTGGCAGTCGCACTCTCTCGTTGCGCCCGACGACCACGATGCCAAGCTTAGACAGGGTCATGGATCATCCCTTCCTGCACCGGCGAAAGTTGCGCATTCGGGTGTAGAGCGCCGACGCAAACAAGCGAAAGGCAAAGGGCAGGTCCTCGACCAGGTAGCGCATCGCCAAGCGGCGCGGCTCCTGGAGCAACCGGTGCACCCATTCGAGACCAATCCTCTGTAGCCAGACCGGCGCCCTGCGGACGTCCCCCGCAATGAAACTGAAGCTGATGCCCACGCCCATCATCCACGTCTGAGGCAGAAGCAAGCGCAAGGCGGAAATGAGCTGCTCCTGCTTGGGCGACCCCATGCCCACGAGCAGGATATCCGGGCGCAGGGGCAGAAGCTCGTCGGCCACGCGCCTGACGTCGTCGGCGCTGGGCGGACTGGCAATCTGAGGGCAGGAATGCCCACAGAGACGCAGGGTGGGATGGCGCGCCTCTATGTGTTCCGCCGCATGCTGGTTGGCGGAAGCGGTTCCGCCCAAGAGGTAGAGCGAACGCTTCGCGTCCGCGGCGCGTGCAACGAGGTGAAGAAGCAGCGTCGATCCGGCCACGCGCTCGGGTAGCGGCTGTCCCTGCACCCGAGCGGCCCAGACCAATGGCATGCCATCGGCCACACACAGATCGGCTTGACGGTAGAGTGCGCGCGCCGCCGCGTCGATGGTGTTGCGCCGAAGAAAATCCAGGTTTGCCGTGAGCACCCAGCCGCCCTCGCCACGCGTCAGCATCGCAAAGATGTGATCGAGCAAAGATCGCTCGTCGACGCAATCCACCTGCATGCCCATCAGCAAGCACTTTGCGAACGGACTCGCCATCATCCGAACCTCGAGCGTTTGGCGATGACCGCAGTAGCGCCCGCTGCCAACA
>CAZBIU010000647.1:0-1595 GCA_964491625.1 uncultured Myxococcales bacterium | reverse complement strand
GATCTGATCAAGTTCGGGATGATTCCCGAGTTCATGGGTCGCCTGCCCATCATCGTCGGCGCCGACGAGCTGGACGTCGACGATTTGTCCGAGATTCTGTGGAAGCCGAAGAATGCCCTGTCCAAGCAATACGAACGCTTGCTGGAGATGGAAGGCGTCAAGCTACGCTTCACCGAAGATGCGTTGCGCAGCGTGGCCGAGGAAGCGGTTCGTCGTAAGTCGGGCGCCCGGGGCCTTCGCGCCATCCTGGAAGAAGTCATGCTGGACGTGATGTATGAGATTCCATCGCTCACTGGGGTAACCGAGTGCGTGGTCACCCGTGACGTGGTGGTGTCGCGTGGGCGTCCGCAACTAATCAAGGAGAAGAAGGCGTCCTAGCGGCGTTGCACCCTAGGCCGAGCCACGCGACGCTAAACCTGCCGGGCTTGTCAACCGAAGGTTCTTTAGGGAGGCCCACATCTTGCGAGGAAACTATGCTGAGTCAGACTGAGAAAGAGCAGCTTCGAGCAGTACTTGAAACCGCGAAGAAGCGGCTTGCCAAGGTGGGCCAAAACGCGCTCAACTACTCGATGAACCACGAGCGGAACATCGGGCGGGACTCCATCGACGAGTCGATGGAGGAAGAGCTGTTTTCCACGGAGATGCGCTTGCACGACCGGGAGAAGTACCTGCTCGGCAAGGTAGACAAGCAACTGGCCCGGATTAACAGCGACACCATCGACGTGTGCGAGGACTGCGGCGAGAAAATCGCCTTCAAGCGCCTGCTTGCCCGTCCCGTGACCACCCAGTGCATCGACTGCAAAGAGCAGAACGAGCGCAAAGAGGCGGCGGTTGAACAACCTGGCCAAGGCGCCGCCGACGGCGGTTTGGGCGAGATAGGCGCCACGGATGAGTAGCGGGACCCAGACGAACAATGACTGACCGGCGGAGCTCCGCGGTTTTGTCGATACCTCATCGCCGCGTCTGCTATATAATCCGCCGAATCAACCAGCCTGGCGGCCCGCCCGATGCCCGATAGCCGTTATCGAATCACAGAGAAGATTGCGGTCGGCGGGATGGCGGAGGTCTTCAAGGGCGTCGCCGAGTCCTTGCAGGGCTTCCGCAAGAACGTCGCCATCAAGCGGGTTTTGCCCGCGCTGACCAAGAACGCGAAGTTCGTCACCATGTTCTTGGACGAGGCGCGCCTGTCGCTGTTCCTCCAGCACGCCAACATCGTCCAAGTGTTCGACATCGGTCACGCCGACGACACCTATTTCATCGTCATGGAATTCGTGGAGGGCGTGGATCTCAAGGCCATCCTCGAATGGCGTCGTCGCATCGGCCGGCGCCTCACCATCGGGCAGACCCTCTACATCATCATGGAGGTCTGCAAGGGGCTGGCGTATGCGCACGACCTTTCGCATCCGGAAACCGGCGAGCGCCTGAACATCGTTCACCGCGACGTCTCGCCGGCCAACGTGCTTATCTCGAAGAACGGCGAGATCAAGCTGGCCGACTTCGGTTTGGCCAAGGCCGCGAGCCAAGTGGAATCGACCGATCCCGGCGTGGTCAAGGGCAAGATGAGCTATCTTTCGCCCGAGGCCGCGCGCGGCGAA
>CAZBIU010000646.1:0-1657 GCA_964491625.1 uncultured Myxococcales bacterium | reverse complement strand
TAGGAAAGCGCGTTCCAGGCGTAGCCCATCTCGGGCGGAAGGGTCTCGGCAGCCACCTTCTCCAGCACCGCGATGGCCTCGCCCGAGCTGTAGGCCGGGGACGCGGACCCGATGATCTCCGCTGAACGATACAGATTGAAGCGGACCGTGTATTCGGGTCCGGCCGTGGTACGCACGTTCACCAGCGTCGACAGTGGAACCATCTCGCCCTTGCCGTTGCGCACATAGAAGTCCTTGAGATTGTCGGGATTCCTGCGCGCCTCAGGCGCCGCCTGCACGAAGACCTTCCACTGGCGCGAGAAGCGGGTGAAGTCGTTGACGTAGGCGCCGCCAAGAAAGGCCTGCAGGGTGGCGTAGACGTCCGCAATGGGAATGCCCTGCTTCATCACCTTCTCCTTGTCCACCTCGGCAAAAATCTGCGGCACCGAGGGCGAGAAGTTCGGGATCACGTTCTGCAGCTCGGGCCGCTTGCGGGCGGCCTCGACGAAACGTTTGACGTTCTGGGCGAGGAGCTCGACGCTGCCTCCGCTGCGGTCTTGCAGGAACATGCTGAATCCCCCCGCGGCGCTGATGCCTGGAATCGCCGGCGGCGCCAAGGCAAACACGCGCGCTTCGGGGATCTTGGCGAACTCCGCGTTCACCTTGCGCAGAATGGCCTTGGCGGTCAGCTCGGGCTTGTCCCGCTTGCTCCACGGCGCAAAGCCCATGAAGCCCGTGCCCACGTAGCTGGCCGCCGACCCGGTGAAGAAACTGTAGCCGGCCACCGTGTTGTAGGTACGAATGCCCTGGGTGTGGCCCAGAATCTCCTCGACCTTCTTGAACACGGCCTTGGTGCGCTGGAGAGAGGCGGCGTCGGGTAGCTGGACACCGATGATGGCGTAGCCGTTGTCTTCTTCGGGAACGAACCCCGAGGGCAGTTTGCGGCCGATGGCCACGGACAGCCCCGACACGCCCGCGAGCAAGACCAACGGAATGGCGAGCTTGCGGATGAGGCGGACGTTGATGTGCACATACCCATGGGTCACCCGTTCAAACAGCCGATTGAAGGCGTCACCGGCTTGCCCAAAAAGTCCACGCGCCTTGCCGCGCGGACGCAACAGCATTGCCGCCAGCGCCGGACTGAGGGTCAAGGCGTTGAAGGCCGAGATGAGAACGGAGACGGCGATGGTCAGGGCGAACTGCTGGTACAGGCGTCCCGTGATGCCGGCCATGAAGGCGACGGGGACGAACACCGCCGCCAGAATCAAGGCGATGCCGATGACCGGGGCCGTGACCTCGGACATGGCCTTGAAGGTCGCATCCTTGGGCGAGAGCCCCTCCTCGATGTGGCGTTCCACGGCCTCGACCACTACGATGGCGTCGTCAACCACCAAGCCGATGGCCAGCACCAAGGCGAACAGCGAGAGCGTATTGATCGAAAAACCCAGCAGCGGAAACGCGGCGAACACGCCCACCAGCGAGACCGGCACGGTAAGGAGCGGAATCAGCGTCGCGCGCCAGCTTTGCAGGAAGATGAACACCACCAGCACCACGAGTCCGATGGCCTCGAGCAGCGTGATGAGAATCTCCTGGATGCCTGCCTTCACGGGCGCTGTGGTATCGAGGGAAACCTCGTAGTCCATGCCGGGAGGGAAATGTTTCTTGAGCTCCTCCATCG
>CAZBIU010000645.1:0-1681 GCA_964491625.1 uncultured Myxococcales bacterium | reverse complement strand
GTGTCGAAGGGCATCGACAAGAAGCGGCTGGACGCCGTCGGCTTCGGCGACGAGCGCCCCATCGCTCCCAACGACACCGACGACGGCCGCCAGAAGAACCGCCGCATCGAAGCGAAGGAGCTGTAGCGCCAGGCTGTACGCTGAGGACAACCCAACGGTCGCTTCTCGCGAGCGCCGCCATTCCCGGCAGACGAGCAGGCCTTCTTTCCGGGCTCCAAGCACTATCTTGCCCGCCGTTCATCCTGCTCCGGTGCCTGAAACCACCTGCCGCCGCAGGTACGACCATCGCCTGCGTGAACTCGCCTACCACGCCGGTGACTCGGGTGTTGCCCAACGCATGGGAGTGCCGCGTTCGATGGCAAGGAGTTGGATGCGGCGGGGTATGCCGGAGGTCTGCGTGTTCCGGATTTCCGGTGTGCGACTGGACGGCGACCGCGTACCGTCCGGTGAGGGCAAGACCAAGTTGCTGAGCGCGATCGAGCACGCCCGAACCAGCCTCAAGCTCACGGTCGTTCTCCGGCTCATCGGCCTGTCGCCGTCGGCGGGCCAGGTGACGGCCACGGAGATCCGCTCCATGCACGACATGGCAACGTCCCCGGAACATCGCCACATGTCGGTGCGGACGCTCGCGCTCCACGCTCAGCGCCTGGGGCGAGTGTTCGTCTCGGCTGGCACCTGGCTGAGGCTCATTCGCGAACGAGGCTGGCGAAGACCAAGAACCCGGGTCCCCCGGCAAGCCCAAAGCACGGCGTACGCGCGACGAAGCCGAATGAGTACTGGCACATCGACGTGACCATCATCAAGTTGCTCGACGGGACGAAGGTGTACCTCCATGCAGTCATCGACAACCTGAGCCGCCGGATTCTGGCATGGAAGGTCGCACCTCGCCTTGAGCCCCCAGAACACGCGCGCCGTTCTCGTTGAGGCTGGCAAGAGGCTCCCACCCGAAGAAGCCTCGGCCACTGTGGTCGCCGATTCCGGCGTCGAAAACGTCAACGGTACCGTCGATGCCCTTCTTGGTCTCGGTCGCCTACGTAGGGTGCTTGCCCAGGTCGAAGTCGATTTCTCCAACTCCATGATCGAGACGTTCTGGCGATCGATGAAGCTGTCGGCGCAGACACCTTTGATCAAGTCCGGCCGCGCAAGGGGTCTATAATCGTCCTACGCGCCATGGAGCTTGCCATTGAGGTAAAAGACATCGAGAAGCGCTACCGCACCTGGCGCAACCGCAAGGGTTTTTGCGCGCTTGACGGCGTTACCCTGGAAGTTCCACGCGGCGTGGCCTTCGGGCTGCTCGGCCCCAACGGCGCGGGCAAGACCACCTTCATCAAGGTGGCGCTCACGGTGGTGCGGCCCCAGCGCGGTCGTGTGCGCGTGCTGGGCGGCGATCCCGAGGATCCGCGTATTCGCGCCCGCATCGGCTATCTGCCCGAGCGCCTCGATCTGCCGGCGCATTTCACACCCGTGACCTTTCTTTCGTCGGTGTCGCGACTCAAACGCGTGGTGCCCGTTCACGACGGAATCCTGCGCCTGCTCGACCGTGTCGGACTGGCCAACGACGGCGGCCGCAGGATCGGCGGCTTCTCTAAGGGGATGAAGCAACGTCTGGGCCTGGCGGCGGCGCTGATCGGGCAGCCCGATCTCCTGGTGCTCGACGAACCCACCGATGGCGTCGACCCCA
>CAZBIU010000644.1:0-1687 GCA_964491625.1 uncultured Myxococcales bacterium | reverse complement strand
GGCGGCACGACCAGCACCGGCGCGGGCCTGCTGGCAGCGTACTACAACGGTGTGAGCTTCGACACGCTGATGCTGACACGCACCGATCCAACGGTCAATTTCGACTGGGGCTCCGGGTCGCCCGCCAGCAGCGTGAACGTCGACCTATTCTCGGCCCGCTGGACTGGCCAGGTGCAACCGCTCTACTCGGAGACCTACACCTTCTCTACCCAGAGTGATGACGGCATTCGCCTGTGGGTGAACGGCCAGCAGCTCATCGATGCTTGGGCCGAATACTCCCCGCCCCAAAACAGCGGCATCATTGCTCTTGCCGCCGGGCAGAAATACGATCTCAAGCTCGAATACTACGAGAACACCGGCAGCGCCAGAGCCAGGCTGTACTGGTCATCTAGCAGTCAGGCCAATCAGATTGTGCCACAGTCGCAGCTCTACCCGGCAACCGGTGAGGGCACGGGCGCGGGCGGCAACACCGGCGCGGGCGGCAACACCGGCGCGGGCGGCTCGTTGGGCACGGGGGCAACGCAAGGCACGGGAGGAAGCACCGGCACGACTGGCGGCGTGGGCGCCGGCGGCGCGTTGGGCACAGGCGGTAGGTCAAGCACCGGAGGAAGCACGAGCCCGGTCGGCGGCAGCTCGGGCAACTGTGCCACCTCGAGCACACTCCAGCTAATCGGCAACCAAATCCGCGACACGTCCGGAACCTCCATCGTTGCGCGCGGTCCGGAAATGGTCGTCGCCACGACCGACAATACCCTCTGGATCGACACAGCGGCGAACACGGGCGCCAACGCCGTCCGGCTCCTGCTCACCCTCGACGCGGCCAACGGCATGACCCAGGCTGGCTTTGACACACTCATTGCGCGCGCCGTCTCGCACGACATGATCGTGTGGCTGTCGCTCTACACCTGGGACAGTGGCAACAGCAACGTCATCGGCAGCGCTCTCGGCGGAGGCAACTTCTACTCTCTCGCAGCCCCCAGCGGAACTGGCACCTGCTCCACGACCACTCCCGCATCCTGTTACCTCGCGGTGTGGTCGCGACAGTGGTTGAAGGATCTCGTCGCGAAGTACCAGGGCCACGTCATCCTAGACGCTGGGCAGGAGTACATCGGCGTCGCCGATCCCTCCACCGAGGCCGGACGCACCGAGTGGGCCAACGCCGCCCAGAGCAACGTCCGGTGGTTCCGCAGCGCCGGCTACACCGTACCGCTGGAGATCATGGCCAACTACCAGGGTCGCGACCTGTACGGGATCGTCGAAAAGGGCGCCTCGATCCGTGCGGTGGACAGCGTCGTCGTCAGCGGATACCCGCAGACCATGTTCGGGTGGCAGGCCTACTGGGCCGCGGACTGGTACAAGAGCTGGCAGGGCGGGCTTCTGCTCGGCGGCAGCAGCACTATCACGGGCGCGCAGGCCATCCACCAGTTCGCGGTGACCCAGCCGTTCCCGATCGAGATTGGTCTCGACAACTACGCGGGTGACACCGGCGTCGAATACAAGGCGGAGATGGACCAAGCAGCCGCTGACCACGCTAGCTGGCTCTGGTGGTCGTGGGCCGGCTCGAACACCGCGGAGGCCCCGAACGACGGCGCGACCTGCCAGGCGTATGTCACCGGCTCGCAATCCGGTTTCGCTGGAGCAGTCCGTTCCGCTTGTGGGCTCTGAGTCGAAGCGACGATGGGGCGGC
>CAZBIU010000643.1:0-1692 GCA_964491625.1 uncultured Myxococcales bacterium | reverse complement strand
GGCGTGGCTGGCGACCGGGATCCACTGCGGGCGGTTGCAGTCCATGGTGCAGCGCTCGCAGTAGCACATGGGGCAGGATGACCGGCAGGCGTAGCACTTCACGCAGCGACCGAGCTCGTCGGCCCAGAAGGCACGCCGCTCACTGCTCGACATGGCCATCAGCTTGTCGATCACCTTCTGATCAGCTTCACTGATGGCGTCGGGAACGGTGGCCACAGTCTCTTCGATGGCGTCGAAAGTGGACAAGTCCTTCATCACGCCATCAATCATGGCCAGCGCGACCACATTCTCTTCGCGCAACTGCTTCTCGGCAGCCAGTTGCAAAATACTGCGCAACGTGCTCGGCACCGCCACAATGGCCATGCGGCCCATGGCGCGAACCTCGGACTTGGTCAAATAGGTCGCCAAGTTTTGCGTACACGCTTTGTCGAACACCAAATCGGTCACCTTGTCGGCCGAATGCACGAACACCGGGCGCCGGCTGTCGCCCGTGCCCTGGCCATAGCCGATGACCACTTTCACTGCGCCGGCGGCCAGCAGTTCCTTGGCTTTGTTTCTCAGCGCTTCCATCAGGCTATCCTCATTCAATGCCCACGGCTGCGAGCTGTTGCACTTCCTTGTACGGCCCCAGCTCGCGGACCCGGTTGGTGGTTTCGTTGACCAATTCGGCCCACTTGGCGCCTTCGGCGGCGGACACCCACGAGAACGTCACCCGATTCAAATCGACACCGACGAAGTCGAGCAGATCGCGGAACACCATCCAGCGCCGACGGGCATGGTAGTTGCCCGAGGTGTAGTGGCAGTCGTTGGGGTGGCAGCCCGAGATGATGACGCCGTCGGAGCCGCGCGAAAACGCCTTCAGCACCATCATGAAGTCGATGCGTCCGGTGCACGGCAGGCGAATCACGCGCACATTGGACTGGTACTTGATGCGGCTGGTGCCGGTGAGATCCGCGCCCGCGTAGGTGCACCAGTTGCACACGAAAGCGGTCAATTTGGGTTCGAATGGTTCGGCCATGGCTTGGCTCCGGAACTAGATGGACATCAATTCAGCGAAGATCTGTTCGTTCGAGTATCCCTGTAGGTCGATGGCCTTGGTCCGGCAGGTCGACACGCAGGTCCCGCAACCCTGGCAAAGGCCCGGGTTCACTTTGGCGACGGTCTTGATGACGTCGCCGTTGCGATTCTTGATGGCTTCTTCCTCGATGGCCTGGTACGGGCAGGCCGACTTGCACAGGAAGCACCCGACGCAGTTCGAAAACACCGGCGGGGCTTGCCGGTCGACCACCGCGATGATGGGCTCGCGGGTAAGCGTAGGCTGCGAAAACAGGCCGCACACTTTGACTGCCGCGCCGCTCGCCTGCGCGACGGTTTCGGGAATGTCGCGCGGCGCTTGGCACGCGCCCGCCAGAAAGATGCCGGCGGTGTTGGTTTCCACCGGCCGCAATTTCGGGTGCGCCTCGGCGAAGAACTTGTACGGGTCGTAGGACACGTGCAGGGTCTGCGCCAGCTCTTCCGCGTTGTCCTGCGCTTGCACGGCGGTGGCCAGCACCACCATGTCGGCGCGAATTTCCACCTGCTCGCCGCCGAGCAAGGTGTCCACGCCCTTGACCACGAGCTGACCGTTGTCCTCGTACACGCGCGAAACCCGCCCGCGCACGTATTTCACGCCGTCTTCCTCGACGGCGCGGC
>CAZBIU010000642.1:1336-1708 GCA_964491625.1 uncultured Myxococcales bacterium | reverse complement strand
CAAGTCATGACGGCTCGCTCTAAGCGGCAGGCGGGTGGACGGTGAGCCCTGCCTATGGAGCAGTCAGTGCCAGAGCGGTGAGTGCGGCGGTGGAGCGGGGGCATGCTCGACGTGCTCGGCCCTACTGCGCACGCTGGTAGCTGGGTTTAGGAGATGGCCAAGGCAGGTGCCACACGGGCAGAACCAATTCCGCGATTGGCCTTGCCGAGCCGGAATCGTACCTTTCCTTTGAGTACTGTGCCAGATTCCGCACAGCCATGCGTGAGCCCCTCTCCAGGAAACAGGGTGAACGTCCAATGTTCGTTGGCTTCGCAGTCGGGCAGATCGGCGCCGCACTGAAGGACCCGCGCTCCCCATATCTGTCGAATCATG
>CAZBIU010000642.1:0-1326 GCA_964491625.1 uncultured Myxococcales bacterium | reverse complement strand
AATCATGAGGGTCCTCGTAACTTGACTGTCGATCCTGTACGCCTCGGCGGGAGCGCGAACCACGTCGTGGTAACTGCCGAGGGCAATACCGTATGGCCCGACCACCGTGACGACGAAGCTCCAGTCCCGGCCGGTACTGATTCCGAGAGTGCCGCTTGAGAGGCGAACGTCGAAGACGTCGGGCACTTGCCGACCGAGTTGGTCGCGCCGAGCTTCCGGGCGCATGGCCTGTCGCGTGTCCAACCTTCGGGGATCCGGAACCAAGAGCACACCGAAAGTCGCTTCTTCCGCGAAGCGCGCATGCTTGAAGTGTTCGGTGAGTGCCACGGTCGCCTTTTCCGCCGCCTTCCATTGCGCGGTAGAGAATGTATCATCAAGGAATCGAGCGGTGATCGCGGGCAACCCAGCATGGACCACCGCCTGCGCGACCGATGGGCATCGAGCCCATCCGGAGGTGGCAAGCCGAGCGATCTGTTCTTCCTTGAATGGCATTGCGATGCGCATTGGATGCCGTGCCGACGACGAAGCAGTACAGGATCTGGAAGCGCAGCGTGATGATGGTAAGGAAATCGCATGCCCAGGTTTGATGGAGGTGGTTGCGAACAAACGTGGACCAGCGTTGGCCACGGTTGCGAGGCAAGTGTGGTGGTCGGTACTTGGCGACGGCCCGCGGCGAGACGCTGTAACCAAGCTTTCCAAGTTCTGCGGCGATTCGGTTCTCAGCCTCAAGCGGGTTCTCATTCCAAAACCGCCGAATCAAGCCGCGCAGGTCGGCATCGGCGTGCGGTCGGCCAACGGGCCGTTGGGACGTCCTCCGCCAGATCAAACGCCAAAGGGAACGATGCCCGTGACGAAGAACACCATGTAGCGAACCGTCCCGGTCAGGCGGAGGGCTTCGACGGTAAAGAAGTCTCACCCGCAAAGCGAATCCCAGTGCGTCTTCATGAACTGCTTCCACGTGCCCCAGCGAGGGTTTTCCATGGCGAGCTTGATAACGAGCTTGCGGACGTCCTTGGGCTTGGGTGGACGGCCGCGCCTGGCATCGGAGCTGTCGTATTTCCTCGCGGCAAGCTGCCGGAACCAGGCGGGAATAGTGGCCGGCTTCACCAGGTGGCAGCACTTCTCGCGTTCATCAGGGCTGAGCTGCTTGCCGGCCGTGGCAAGGCGACGGCGCTGATCGGCGGTGAACGACAGCTTCTTGCCGCCCGTTGCGGCGTCGAGGTGCTCTTGGAGGATGCGCCTCTCTTCTTCGACGTAGTCGAGCTTGCGCTGCAGCCGATCGTTGATCGCGGAGGCGATCATCACGATGATGAACTGCAACGTCAT
>CAZBIU010000641.1:0-1712 GCA_964491625.1 uncultured Myxococcales bacterium | reverse complement strand
GCGGCGTGGAAATACATCATCGTCACCACCATCGGCATTTCCTTCGGCCTGTTCGGCACCGTGCTGGTCTACGGCGCCGCTGTGCACGCGCAGGGCGGGGTATTCGCCGGGGCCATGAATTATTCCAGCATCGCCGCCATCGCCCCCAAGCTCGACCCCGGTATCATCCGCATCGCCTTCATCTTCGTGGTGGTGGGCTACGGGACCAAGGCTGGCCTGGCCCCGGTCCACATGTGGCTGCCCGATGCCCACAGCCAGGCGCCCACACCGGTTTCGGCCCTGCTTTCCGGGGCGCTTATCAAATGCGCTCTATTTGGCATCGTTCGCTTTCACACCCTGGCGCGCGGGGCGTGCGGCGCCGACTTCAGCCAAGGACTGCTGCTGCTTTTCGGCTTGATCTCCGTCGTCGTGGCCACGCCGTTCATCATCGTCCAACACGATCTCAAGCGCCTGCTCGGCTACCACAGCGTCGAGCACGTCGGCATCATCGCGCTCGGGCTCGGATTCGGCGGCAAGCTAGGGACCTACGGCGCCCTCTTGCACGTGATCAACCACGGCGTCACCAAGGCCCTGGTCTTTCTCATCGCGGGCGACGCCATCGGTCGCTACGGTACACGCGACATGCGCCTCATGAAAGGATTCCTCCACGTCGCTCCCTTCGCGGCGACCCTCTTGCTCATGGGTGCCTTCTCGCTGGCGGGCACGCCACCTTTTTCCATCTTCATCAGCGAGCTCGTCATTCTGCGGGCAGGCCTTAGCGCGGGTCACTACGTCATCGTGGCCGTATTCCTGGCCATGGTGGTAGTCATCTTCGCGGGCCTCATTCACCACGTCGGGCAGATGGTCTTCGGCGAGGCGGACAAGGCCGCGGATCGCGGGCGCGAAGCTTTTTCGCCGCTCTTCGGAACCCTGCTGCTTGCCCTGGTCATGGTGCTGCTCGGCATAACCATACCCATGCACCTCGACCGCGTGCTGGCGCGCGCGACGGAGACTATCCTTGGCTAGGGCGATGACCACCCTTGCGCAAGAGTTGACCGTGCGGTTGGCCGGGCGGGGCAGCCTGGTCTCGGGCCCGCGCGCCCAGGATCTCACCCTCAGGCTGGACCGCGCCGAAGACGTGCCCGCTGTCGTCGCCGAGCTGTGCTCCGCGGGGCTGGGACTCGCGACCTTGGTCGCTACTGACGAGACCGCAACCACCGAGCACGATATGAAGGTCCGCTACGTTTTCGAGCCGACTGCGGGGAGCGCCCGGCCCCTGCCCGACGTCTTCGTTACCCTGGTGGCTTCGCTCGAGCCAGCCCGGCCCGAGCTACCGTCGATCTCGGCGCAAGCTCCCGCCGCCAACTGGCACGAGCGGGAAGCACAAGATCTCTTCGGAATGCTTTTTGGCGGACACCCCGATCCGCGGCCTCTGGTGGTTCACGACGGCTGGCCCAAAGGCGTCTTTCCGTTGCGCAAGACCTTCGACGCCCACCAGCGACCCGCGGTCGAGCCGGCCGAGGAATTTCCCCACCTGCAAGTCGAGGGCGAAGGCGTGCTCGAGGTGCCGGTGGGGCCGATCCACGCGGGCATCATCGAGCCGGGCCACTTTCGCTTCAGCACGGTCGGCGAGACTATTCTGAACCTCGAAGCGCGTTTGTTCTACACCCACCGCGGGCTGGAAAAACGCATGGAAGGGCTGCCCATCGCCGACGCGTTCTATGTCGCCGAGC
>CAZBIU010000640.1:0-1741 GCA_964491625.1 uncultured Myxococcales bacterium | reverse complement strand
CGAGAGGTCCCCCCGCGGTCACAACACCACTCAGGGGAAAATGCTTCCGGAAACCTCCCCACCAGTCCTCGGTTTCGAGCAGGTCTTGGACGGTGGCTCGGTCGGCATCCATGTTCAGCGCCGCGACCAATTCGGGGACGCGGGCTGCCTCCACGACCTTCGGTTCCAGTTCTCTTGCCTGCGAGGCAAGGGTTCGTTCGATGCGCTCGCGCGCTTGCCGAGCTGGTTGTGTCAGATCGACGGTTGGTGCATGCGCAGACGATCGCGCCACGAAGCCCGCGCCCATCAGCCCGACGCCTGCAGCAGCTGTCACCCAACCGAGCAGGGTTCCCTTTGCGCCGCTAGTCTTCATACGAACCGTATTCCCCGCCGTGTTTGTTGAGATGCGGGGTTGGCGTCGATGTCTCGGTTGCGAAGGTGGCCGTAACCCCCCCGGCCGTGATCTCCAGCCGCTGTGAGACCTGTTTGAGCCTGGGGCCCCACAGGACGACGCGCCGAGGTCCAAGTGGAACAGCAGCTAGTTGGAAGGTGCCATCATCATGGACGCGGGTCCAATGTCCGTTGGGGACCACTAGAATATCCGCCCGCATCTTTGAATGGATGTTACAGAAGACCTCGACATCGCCGGGAGTCGTGAACACGACGGGCTTCGGCGTATCGCCGGACTTGAGCGTCCCGAGATCGAAGGCATCTCCCGGCGTCCGCGAAAAGGTGTTGTGGAAGACCTTGTCCTCGTTTGGAAAAAGCACCCGCGTACCGACCTGAACCACCGCAAGCGCGGGGATGAACTGCTTGTGGTCTTGTTTAATCTCGATGGTCTTGGGATGAGAGGGAACGACCTTCGGCCCGTCTACATAGACAAAGGCTTCACCGAGAGAACCGCCCTTGACGCGGACCGAACCGGAAATGGTCCCGGTGGACGCGGCCCGCACCGTGGCAGAATCTTCCCGGTCCTCGGTCTGACTTTCGCCGTGCTTTTCGGCCGGAGTGCTTGCGGATCTTTCCCGCACAGTGCTGGCAGGAAAGCCTGGCGTTGGCAAGTTCGGCGGGTTGCCTCCACCGGCACCGCCCGACTGAAGGTAGCGCAAGAGCGCACTGTGCATTTCCATGAGTTGAAGGATGAGCTGTCGCTGTTCCCGCAAATCCTGTTGCATTCGCGCAACGTCTTCTGTAAGGCGGTTGTAGTCGCTGGTTGTGGCGCCGCTGTTCCCAGAGGAGGCCGCCGTCGCAGGCGCAGGACTGCGCGCGACCAGCGCAAATCCCAGAACCAAGATCAAAGATCGACGCACCATCAGTACTCCATTTCAGTAGCTAAGAACCAAGCTGCTCGTGAACACGTCGTTTCGGATGTTAGGAATGGAGCCGTACTCGCCGTTGCGCAGATACTCGGCCTTGACAACGGCCCAGTGACTCATCACGCAGCGAACGCCGCCGGTCGCGCGCCACGACTGCGAAACATACGCTCGGTCGCTGCCCAGTGCGATGAATGCGCTTCGGTACTCCGCCCGCCCAAGAATGCCCCACGAGGCCGTCAGCATGGCATCGACCTCGACGTAGCCTCCGCCCTTGAGGTCGAGCTGGTAGACGTTCTGCGACGGATCGCCAGGCGACTTTCCCTTCAGCCACTGCGCCTTGATGTCGACCGGGCCAAGACTGGCCAGCAGATCGGGCCCAAAGAACCACATGGCGTGCGCGTTGCTGGTCGAGCGATCTTGCGGGCCGTAGCTCCCCGACATGCCGA
>CAZBIU010000639.1:0-1746 GCA_964491625.1 uncultured Myxococcales bacterium | reverse complement strand
GATCTCGCTGGTCGGCGCAGACCCGGCGCTGCCTTACGATAGGCCCAACCTGTCCAAGGACTATCTGGCGGGAAACGCTCCGGAGGAATGGATCCCCCTGCGCGCACCTGAGTTCTACCGAGATAAGCACATCGATTTGCTCGTCGGCGCGCGCGTGACCAGCGTTGATGCCAAGGCGCGCATCGTCACCCTGGAAGACGGAAGAAGACTTCCCTTTGCCACGCTCTTGCTGGCCACCGGGGCGCACGCGCGACGCTTGCCGATTCCGGGAGCGGAGCTTGACCACGTCTTCACCGTGAGAAGTCTGGCCGACAGCCGTGCCTTGATCGAAAAGGCGAAGACCTCGAAACAGGCTGTAGTCATCGGGGCTGGCTTCATCGGCTTGGAAGTCGCGGCTTCCCTGCGCGCTCGAGGCCTTCCAGTACGCCTCGTTGCTCCCGAAGCGCGTCCGCTCGAGCGCATCCTGGGCCCTGAGCTGGGAGACATGATCCAGGCCGTGCACGAGTCGCATGGGGTGGTCTTTCATCTGGGGCAGACACCTGCCACGATCGATAACGCCCGCGTGACGCTTACCGACCGAACCGAGCTTGCCGCGGACCTCGTCGTGATTGGCGCCGGGGTCGCGCCCGAGACGGAGCTCGCGGCTGGCGCAGGACTGGAAATCGATCGCGGCGTCAAGGTGAGTGCCTACCTTGAAACGAGCGCACCTGGCATTTTCGCGGCAGGCGACATCGCACGCTGGCCGGATCCGCATACCGGCGAGAGCATCCGCGTCGAACATTGGGCCGTAGCCCAGGCCCAAGGACAAACCGCTGCCCGCAACATGCTCGGGGCCCACGAACCATTCGACGTCGTGCCCTTCTTCTGGAGCGCCCACTTCGACCTGACCATCGCGTACGTGGGCCACGCGGAAGGCTGGGACCAGATTCGCGTCGACGGCGACCCCAAGGCACACGACTGTCGCGTGGAGTACTGGAAGGGTGGCAAGCGACTGGCAGTTGCCACCGTGGGTCGCGACCGCGAGAGCCTGATGGCTGAGGCTGAGATGGAGATGGCCGTGCGCGCGCGACGCGCAGGAGCGTGAGGCGCCGTCGCCATCACGCCACTGCAACCCGACAACGCATATCCTCCCCCGGCTTCGCCGCCGTGTTTCCCTTGTAACGTTGGGACGGGACCGGCAATCCAACTCTGGCCTATCGGGTTTGGACCTAACCAATCACCAAGGGAACCGTGATGGATTCATTGCGCTGGCGAGCTTCAGGGGTGTTTTCGTTGATTCTGTCATTGGCCATTATGGGGTGTGGCAGCAGCTCCAGCGGAAGCGGTGCGGGCGGCAGTCTCGGTCATGGCGGCTCAGGGGGCGCTACCCCGAAGGACGCCGCTCCGGGTAGCGGCGGCATCATCGCCACCGGCGGCATCGTCGGCGGAGGCGCGGGTGGCGTTGGCACCGGGGGCACAGTCGGATCAGGTGCTGGCGGAGCCGTGGGTAGCGGAGGGATCGCAGACGCCGGCCGAGACGTAGCCGTGCCTCAGCCTGACGCTGCGGTGGATTCCCCGCTCCAGCCTGTCGTTGATGCGGCCCGCGATTCGCAGGTTGTCACCGGCATTGATGGCGGCGCCACTTTGGCACAAATCAAGTCGCTCATCGCGGCACGCTGCGCTGGCTGCCACACAGGCACCGGGTCAGCGGCAACCCGCATTGATCTCACGGACAGGCCCGATGCGGGCAGCACCCTCTATGACCGC
>CAZBIU010000638.1:0-1748 GCA_964491625.1 uncultured Myxococcales bacterium | reverse complement strand
GGTCGACGACGAGGAGATTTCGCGCTACCTCGTCCGCCAGCTCCTGCCGCGCGGTCAGATGTTCCTGTTGCAGGAACGCATTGCAGTTGGGCGCGTTGACCATCACCCGCGCGTCGCCCGCGGGCAGCGGCAGGCGAAAGCGGCCCTTCTGATCGGCGCCGACGGAATAGTGGCGCTCGCCGATTTGCGCGGTCACCGTGGCGCCGGCCACCGGCAGCCGGGTTCCCATTTCCACCAGCCGGCCGCACAAGGCCGACACCAGCGGCGGGCCCTCGTCCTTGGCGGGGGGAGGCGGGGGAGGCGGGGGCTGGAAGGTGTGGGTGAAGTTGATCTCCACCGGGACCGGTTGGCCGCCGTAGCGCGCGGGCTTGAACTTGAAGGCCTTCGCCGCCGCCACCACCGCGTCGTCGAACACCGGCAGCGAATGGGTGAGCAGCTCGACGTTCTTGACCTCGCCGTCAGCCCCGACCGAGATCTTGAGTCGCACCACAACTGGCTGGTCCTGCGTCGGGGCTTTGGCGGGATAGGGCACCGTGGCGGGCGTGATGGGCTGGGGCGGTTCCAAGGTGGGCTCGGCGACCGCCTCCGACGAAGCATCGGACGCAATCTGCGGCAAAGAGTCAGCCATGCCGGCTGCGGGCGTTCTCGCGTCGTCGGGTGCGCCACCGTCGGGCATGGGGCCATCCGCAGCGAAGCCGGGCCGCGGAAGAACCGCAGCCAACGCTGCCAAGACAAGGCCGCGCGCTACCGCCACAGGATCTCCCATGCGAGCGAGCCGCCGAGGTGCGCCCACCATTGTCGTCGCACGATGGAGGTCGCGGTGTCCGGCTCGACCCGACCGCTGTCATCCACGCAATCGGTCCACTGCCCGTCCATCTGCAAGAAGAGGCCGGTGGACGAGCGCGGTCCCATTGCCACGGTCCATTCGGTGCGCAGAAGGCCGGCCACGCCCACGCCGTTGCAGCTCGACAGCGGGGTCTTCGCGTTCGGGAAGGTATACGACGTGTCGACGGTCGTTGGGGCCGGATTGGGACGCGAGCTGCCGGTCTCGGCGATGCCGCCGAATCCGATGCCGATGGCGAGCGACCAATGCTCGGTGGCGTGCCAAGTCGGCTCCACCGTGCCGGCGAAACGCAACCCCTGCATGGCAGTCCCCGAGCCGCGCGCATACAAATACGACAGCGAGCCCATGAGCGACCACGCCTCGTCCAGGCGTACGCCACCGCGGATCGTCGGCCCGATCAAGCTTCCGTTGGGCGGCCCGTCGATCCCGTAGAGGCGGCCGTACACCAAGCCCAGACCGAAACGAAAGCCGGGCTTTTTCCAGAGGGCGCGGTCAGTCTCGGTGGGCAGCGAAAAGCGCGGCGGCGCGTCCTCGTCGAAAACCGGTGTTGGCGCGAACACCGGGGCGGTCGTGCCAAGCACCGCCGCGGCGGTGCCCGTCGCGGCGGTGGCCTGTCCGGCCTGCCCGGCCGCAAGCAGCAGCATGATCGAAAGCCTTCGCTGTCGTGACATCATTGCGGGCGCTCGCACGGCCACCAATTCAAAACCGTCGGGTCGGCGGTGTTGTCCCACTCGGTCGTGGTGCAGGCTGGGTCACGGCGACAGCCGCGCAGGGTGTAGTGGAGGGTCGTGCGACAGGTTCGATTCCGGTACGCCAAGACCAGCTGTTGTCCCGATGGCCGACTGGCGGTGTCTCCAGGAAGAGATGGGAAGCTGGCGCAGGCCGAGAACAGGTTGGGATCGCT
>CAZBIU010000637.1:0-1754 GCA_964491625.1 uncultured Myxococcales bacterium | reverse complement strand
TCTGCGTCGGCGTGGTCGACAAGGACAAGGTCATCGACGGCAAAGAGCTGGAATCAGGCGACCTGTTGCTCGGCCTTGCGTCGACCGGCTTCCATTCCAACGGCTACTCGCTGGTTCGCCGCGTATTCCTCGACGAGGCAACGATGGATCTGGCAGAACGCCCCGCCGAGCTCGATTGCACGCTCGGTGAGGCCCTGCTGCGCCCAACCCGAATCTACGTGCGCGCCCTGCGGCGCCTGGCGGCCTCGGGTCTGATGAAGGGCGCGGCCCACATCACCGGCGGTGGCTTGGTCGACAATCCCACCCGCATGGTGCCTCCGACGGCCAAGCTGAAGCTCCAGATCAAGCTCGGTAGCTGGGACGTGCCGCCAGTGTTCTCCATGCTGGCCCGACTGGGCAACGTCGCGCCCGAGGAGATGCTCCGCACCTTTAACATGGGCATCGGCATGGTCATCGCCGTGCCTGCTGGTGCCGCCGACGCCGCGCAGTCGATCCTGGAGTTGGAGGGCGAAAAGGTCTTCACCATCGGACAGGTCGAACGCTCCGATCAAGTGGACGCACCGGTGGAGTTTGTCGAGTGAAGACCGCTGTGCTCGCCTCGGGCAGCGGGTCTAACCTGCAGGCGCTCATCGACCGCTGGCAGAACGGCACCCTGGCCCCCGCCGAGCTGGTTGCGGTGGGAGCGAACGTCGAGGGCTGCGTTGCGCTCGATCGCGCTCGCAAGGCCGGCATCGAGAGCTTCGTGTTGTCGCACAAGACCTTCGCCGCGCGGGAAGACTTCGACCGCGCCATGGTCGGCGAGCTGAAGAAGCGCCAGGTCGAGCTGGTGGTGCTAGCCGGTTTCATGCGCGTGCTAACCCCGGCATTTCTGGATGCGTTCCCGAAGCGGGTGGTCAACATCCACCCCGCGCTTCTGCCCTCATTTCCCGGCGTGCACGCCCAGAAGCAAGCCTTCGACTACGGCGTAAAGGTGTCAGGCTGCACGGTTCACTTCGTCGACGCCGGCACCGACACAGGCCCCATTATCGCGCAGGCGGTGGTGCCCGTGTTGCCCAACGACACCCTAGAGACCCTACAGCAGAGGATTCTCGTCGAAGAGCACCGCCTGCTGCCCGCCGTGGTGCGCGCGGTGGCGGACGGCAAGGTGACCGTCGAGGGACGACGCGTGCGCGTGGAGGCGACGGCGGGGTTGACGGCGGCGCGCATTCGCAGCCTGGAATAGGATTCGCTAGGCGGCCGTTAGGTCATCCCCCGTTACTGGAACGCGATGCCCGAAACGAAGGAGTTGATATCCCAGCTCGCGTTCGAGTCGGTTTGGCTGGTGATCGTCTTGCCCTGGATCGTGAGGTTCTTGAAGTGGACCCCCGTGATGTTCACGGACGACGACTCCCCATGCATGCTGATGACCTTTTTCACGTCCGAGCTCACGTTGGTGAAATACGTATCCTTGTAGACGCCCGTATCGGCGGCGGTCCGCCAGGTCGGTGGTGAATCCAGCGCCAGATTGATGAGTATGCTGTCCGCGGCTTCAACTCGGACGTCCTCGAATGTCGCGTTACTCACCACAGCCGTATCATAGGCCTCGATGGTCATGGCTCGCCCGGCTTTTACGACATCGATGTCCTTGAACACGATGCTGTCCATCGACTGGCCAAGGCTGTTCGTGCCGATCTTGCAGCCCACGGAATTGTTGTAGACCACGACGTGTTGGTGCGTGAGGTTCTTGGTGTTGTTAGTATCCTCGTTCTTGGGAG
>CAZBIU010000636.1:0-1762 GCA_964491625.1 uncultured Myxococcales bacterium | reverse complement strand
ACGCCGGTGATAAGGCCAGCCGCTCCCACCGCAGCGATCACGATGCCCGACGTACGCAACCCAGAGCCAGAGGAAGCCGTTGGCGGCGCCTGATGGACCATCGCAAGCGGCTGAGCCTGAGCCGGCGGCGACGCCGCTGGCGCCGCGGCGGGCGCCGCTACAGGCGACGCTGGCGCTGTCGTTGCACTCTGCCCTGGCGGCGCTGGCGCCGCGGGAACCGCCTCGGCCGAGGATTTTCTAGCAGCCAGCTCCTCGCATTCCGCGATGTGCTTCTGCGCCAGGTCCAGGTCTTCGCTGCCGATCCGCAGATACTCGCGAAAGCGACTGATGGCGTCTTGGTAACGTTCGTTTTGCTGGTAGCAGCGCCCCTGGTTGAAGACGTAGTCAGCCTCGTTCGATTCCAGGAACAGATCCAACAGAATCGACACCCCTTTGCCGTAGTCTCCCTCCATGCAAGCCTTGTGAGCCGCCCTTTCCCGAGCGTCTCGGTTCGCCGGCTCAGCCCCTTGGGCCCGCTTGCCCTTGGCGAAGCTGGACGTACTGGCGAGCACCACCATCACAATCACGAATAGGCGAAGATAGCTTTGCATATGCAGGCTCACGCGATCGGGTAGCCATGCTGCCACATCGTGACGAGGGCGCCAACGAAATATTGGCACCCGCGTGCTCACCCCGGCAGCCAGCCAAGGTCGGAGGGAAAGCCACGCCGCCACGGCTTGGCTGCGCGGGGATCGGTGCCGCGGTCCTCGTCGACGATCCAAGCCGACGACGCTCCCATATCTGCGCCCATGAAGGGTTCTCCGGATCTCGGTCCGAAACCAGTTGCAATCCGAAAATTGCTCGGCTTTCAAACCGTTCGGCGCTCCGGCCGCCGTCAGACTGCGGCTAGCGTCACCATCCGAAGGCTCGCCATTCGCGCGAAGTCGCTGTCCAAAGACCAGAGGGCGCAGCCGTGCAAGGCGGCCAGCCCCGCGACCAGGAGATCGCCCACGCCAAAGCGCTGGCCGGCGGCCGCTCCGGCCGTGACCCATTTCTCAAGCAGCTTCCAGAGATGCTCGGTCGGATAGAGAATCGGCAGGGCGGCGAGAACGCGCTCCAGCTGGGACACTTCCGATTTCCTTGCACCCGAAAGAATCTCGATCTTCACCGACACCGGCAAGGCAACCTCGTCGCGGTCGAGCAGGCCCGACAACCTCTCCACGATAGACGAACGCCCGCGGAAGAAATCGATCCACACCGACGTGTCGACCGCAATCACGACTTCGCCCGCGGGTTGGCGCGTCCGCGCGCGGGGGTGCGCGGTTCCTTGTTGCCGGTTCCGGCACGGGACAAGCTCGGCCGGCGGCGAGAGCGCCCAAGATCGATGCCAAGATCCACGTGCCCGGCAAGGCTCTTCAGCTCATCAATGCGGCGATGGCGCACCAGCTCGGTCAAAGACAACACCACGGTGTCGGTCTTGGACTTGAAACCAAGCAGTCGCTGCGCCTCGTCCAGAAGCGGCGTCGGAAGATCGAGCGTGGTACGCATACGAATGATGATGATTCGTATGCGTATAGATGTCAAATGGCGCTGTTACAATATGCGCCGTCTCACGCGCGCCGCCCTTACGCAGCCGGCGGAACCGGTGGGGCCGGCGGAACCGGTGGCGGCGTCACTGCGCCGACCATCGTCCCCTTGAGGTTGGGCATCTCCGTCAGCACCAGGGGCAGAAGCTCGTCCATGCGCTTGACGTGGATGATCTCCAGCTCTTTCCGGGGCTGCT
>CAZBIU010000635.1:0-1763 GCA_964491625.1 uncultured Myxococcales bacterium | reverse complement strand
CCGGCGTGGATCTCGCCGTCGATGGAGGCATGGCGCAGGTCTGACCCCGGCGCGATCCCGTGGCTGGCGCTTCCCTTGCCGCGAATCGTTTGGGCACGCGCGGAACTCAGCCGTGCGGGCCTCCCTTGCCGCATTGCAAATCCAACCGGCCAGGTCCCCCCTCACCGCCCGCGGTAGCCACGTCGGTCGACGTCAGGCCGGTTCGGCGGGGTTCAATCCCGCCGCGTCTGCTACTCGGTAATCGATCGTACGGAGCTTCGTGGGCTTTGCTACTCTGCCGCCATGCAATCGGTTGCCGGCACCCAGGAACTGGAATTTCGATATGCGACTCTTGCGGACTCGGGCGACCTTGTCGCGTTGGTCGAGAGCGCCTATCGCGGCGACGCGAGTCGTGCGGGTTGGACCACCGAAGCCGATCTACTCGATGGTCAGCGCACCGATGGCGAGGAACTGGCAGGCATTCTCGAAGACACCGACGCTCGCCTGTTGTTGGCTACGCGAGGTTGCGAGCTCGTGGGATGCGTCCTGCTGCGACGGGAGGCAACCGGCGCGTACATCGGTATGCTTGCCGTGCGCCCGTTCCTTCAAACGCTGGGAATTGGCAAGCGCCTCCTGGCCGAGGCTGAGAAACGGGCTCGCATTTAGTTTGGGGCCGAACGGTCGAGGATGACCGTCATCGAGCAACGCCAAGATCTCATCGGGTGGTACGTGCGCCGAGGCTATCGCGTAACGACACGCACCGAGCCCTTTCCCTACGGCAACCCACGGTTCGGCTTGCCCAGACGGACGGACTTGCGATTCGTCGTGCTCGAAAAGGCTCTCCCGTAGAACATCGGCGCCCCCGTTCATGTCCGACGGTAATGCGCCTATTGCGCCGTCGGTGCGCGAGATGCTTGCCCGTGGGCTTCCTTCCGGCGCAGGCGCGAGATGGCGAGGAGAAGCAGCACCAGGGCCAGCCCGAATGGGCCTGCGGTGGGGATGGTGCTGCAGCCGCACCCAGCTTGAGCGGTCGGCGTCCCAGCAGAGCCTCCGTTGGCGGAGGTAGCAGTCGCGGTTGCGCCGCCGGTTTCTGTTGCGCCGCCCGGTCCCGCCGAGCCTCCGGAGGCCGGCGTACCACCCACGGCGGTCGTTTCGCCGGTGCTGGAGCTCCCGCCGGAAGCGGGCGTGCCCCCGCGGCTGGAGTTGCTGGAAGTGGTCGTGCCCCCGCTGTTGGGCTTGCCCCCGGTGCCCGAGTTCCCCCCGGTGCCGGTGGTCGTGCCGGAAGCAGTCGTGCCCCCGCTGTTGAGCTTGCCGCCGGTGCCGCTCGCGCCGCCAGCGCTGGAGCTGCCGCCGGCGCTGGAGCTGCCTCCGGTGCCAGTGGCTCCGCTGGAGCTGCCGCCAGCACCAGGGTTTCCGCCGGAGGAGCTTCCACCGGGGGAGGTCGTGCCCCCGCTGCTAGGGCTGCCGCCCGAGCCACTGCCACCCGAGCCTGTCTTGCCACCAGCGCCGGTGCCGCCCGTGGACGTGGCGCCACCCGATCCGTCGCTGCTGCTATCGGCCGGCGGTGTGCCAGGGTTGCCGGTGGCATTGTCATTGGTCAGCGACAACACGGCGATGCCGTTCACGAAGCCAACGTTCTGCGGGTTGTGCGTCGATAGGTTGAAGGGCGAGGCCCAGTCGCCGACCGCCCAGTCGGACGGAAGGCTCGATGACTGAAAGTCCTCGTGCCACTGCACGGTGAAATTGCCGTTGTCGTAGGACGAGTATTCCACCCAGCTTATGTA
>CAZBIU010000634.1:0-1776 GCA_964491625.1 uncultured Myxococcales bacterium | reverse complement strand
GCAGCGATCGCGCACCCACTGCTTGACGATACGAATTCCCAACCGTGCAAGGTAGATGCCCGCACGCGCCCGACGCGAGAGCATCACCGCCACGTCGCGCGACGGCGCGGCGACCACGGCCTTGATTTGCAAGAGCGTTCGGCGCATGTCCCTAGATAGTCCACCACGTCGTGGTCCAAGACAACTTGTTCGCCAGCATGGCTGGGCCGGCAAGTCGAGGCGACCACCAGGCGTGAGAAATTTGCTATAGAGGTGCTCCTCGATGCGCCAACTGCAATTCCCATGGGTACGATCCGGCATCTAACGGCGGCGGCAATCAGCTCTGCTCTGCTGGGATTGGCAGCATCCGCCTTGGTGCAAGCGCACCTGTCTGCGCTGATTGCGAAGGCGAAGGCTGTCACGGCGCAGGAAAAGCAAGAGGCGTCGCACCCGGACGAGCGCACAAGTAGGCTGAGGCAACCGGAAGTCCTCAGCTTGGCGTGCTGGCCCGGCCGGCTCGACGGCGCCGCGCCTGCGGTGGAAGCCCAGGGCGGCTCTCCGCGGATGCCAACCGTTTCGCTGTCGCGGCGAGCAGACGCCAGTCGAGGGCAGTCCACCTCGTCTCGCGTTCCGGCGACGGACCCATTCGCGCAGCAGCTCGGCCGCGGAATCAGGAAGCTCGGCGAGGGACACTACGAGATCGAGCGCAGGACGCTGGAGTTCGCCCTGCGCAACCTGGGGCTTTTGTCCAGATCGGCGCGAGTGATGCCCGATGTTCGCGACGGCAAGCCCTTTGGCTTCCGGCTTTTTGCCGTGGCGGCCGACGGGCCGTTCGCGAAGATTGGGCTACGAAGCGACGACGTCATCGTCTCCATCAACGGGCTCGAAATTGCCACGCCCGACCAGGTTCTGGATGCGTACAGCAGGTTCAAGCAGGCGCCCCATCTGGTGTTGCGGCTGGTACGGGAGGCGAAAGAGACAGTGCAAGAGTATTCGATCCGATAGCGCCCATCACTTTGGCGAGCCCAGGCGCCAGATATCCTTCGACTTGTACGCATAGCGAATGAGCGCCAAATACTCGGGAAAGAAGATCGGCATCAGTGTGAAGTACCCGAGTACGGAGGAGGGAGGACTGTGAGGTTCGAGCCACGGATAGACCCAGGCACCGAGGGCAATGTCCCACAGCGGAAGCAGAAGGCTGTGGATCATCCAGACCCAGCGCCTTAGCAGGGCGCGGTGGTGCGCATATCCCAACAGACCGACAAGGCCGAGCAGCCCCGGACCGTAGTCGATGAGCCGAATGGCGTTGACCTTTCGCAGCTCGGCCAAAAAGCTGACCACGGTGAGAAGGGTGATCGTATACGCGTAGATGCGCCAACCTCTTCGATCCGCGGCTGATGGCTGGGGCGCGGTGTCCGGGCGGGGTGGGGCGTATGGATTCAATTTCGAAGGGAGCTCCGATCCGGGGCGGCGGTACGGAACGGACATACCATCGATCTCATTAGGCCGGCGCTATTCATGTCGGTCAACGCCTTCCCGTTCAGCGGCGGGGCGGCTTCCGTCCCCTCTGCAACGGTTTGTTAACCGCCGACAAACCAGACAGACCCGGGTGTACGCCCGTGACAACGATCTTCTTGTCTCCAAAGGCCGCCACAATTTCTAGCCGTCCTCCGATGGCAGAAAGATACCGCTGCAGAGTGGAAACTTGGCAATCATCGAAGCTCTCCCGACCCTCAAGCCGGGAGACGTCAGCCTGGTCCATCTGAGACACGCCGGTGACGTCAACCTGCGTCTTTC
>CAZBIU010000633.1:0-1786 GCA_964491625.1 uncultured Myxococcales bacterium | reverse complement strand
TGGCTGCCGAGACCCTTCCGCCCGAGATGGGCTACGCCTGGAACGCGCTTTCCTATCAAGAGAAGGTCTCGCAGGGCGGAACGGCGAAGGTCCTCGGACTGTCGTTGGTCTTCGTTTTTCTGATTCTGGCGGCACTTTACGAGAGCTGGACCCTGCCGTTCAGCGTGCTTTTGAGCACGCCGGTTGCGGTGCTGGGCGCGTATCTCGGACTGCTATCGCGCCATTTCGACAGCAATGTCTACGCGCAGATCGGGCTGGTCATGTTGGTCGGCCTGACAGCGAAGAACGCCATCCTCATCGTCGAGTTTGCCAAAGAGCGACTCAAGCAGGGCCGTCCGTTGGTGGACGCCGCGCTGGAAGGGGCGCGCTTGCGTCTGCGACCGATTCTGATGACGTCGTTCGCATTCATTTTCGGCTGTCTTCCGCTGTGGTTCGCGGATGGCGCGGGAGCAGCGGCCCGGCGTATGCTCGGCACCACCGTCGTGGCAGGTATGTCGGCGGCGACCCTGCTGGGCATCTTCTTCGTTCCCGCCTTGTTCGTGTTCATCGAACGTATCGGTGGGCACAGGGATGTCGCGCCGAAGCCTGCCGCGGTTCCGGAGACCGGGGCCGGTGCAAGCGGCCCGGTTCGCCTCTTGGGGGGCGAGTAACAGTGGCGGCGTCTTTCCGTCTCAATATTGTTGCGGCACTGGCTTTGGCGTTCCTCTTGGCTCTGGCCTCGTCAGTTGCCGATGCCCAGGCCACGAAGACCATTCGTGTGACTTGGCAGCAGGCGCTCGATCGGGCTGCTGCATCCAATCCGTCGGCCTACGTTGCCCAGCAGGAGATCGCGCGAGCCGACGCCCTTTTGCGGGAAGCACGTGCGGGGTGGCTGCCCACCTTGACCGGCAATGGCTCGTATGTCCGCCTCGATTCGGCGCGCACATTCGCCGGCACCGTGACGACCCCCATCGCACAGTGGAACGGAAATCTCCAACTCACGGTGCCGCTGGTGGCGCCGTCGGCGTTGGCCAACGACTGGCATGCGCAGGACAACCGCGCGCTGGCCACGGCAAGCGCCGCCGACGTGCGACGCCAACTCGCCACCGCCGTCGGCCGCGTCTATCTGACCGTTCTCCTGCAACACCGCCAGCTCGAGGTGGCGGCACGTGCCCGCGACACCGCGCGTTCGCACTACGACTACGCCCACACGCGCCTGGGGCTGGGGCTTGGCAACGGCGTCGACGATGCGCGCGCAGAGCAGGAGCTGCGCACCGACGAGGCCCAGCTCAAAGACGCCGAGACGGCGCTGGTCCGAGCACAGAGCGCGCTCGCGACCCTGCTCTCCGAAGAGGATCTGGTAGATGTGGCCGATGCGTTCGATTTGGCAACCGCTCCCGCTCCAGACACGGCGCTCGACGGCGCGCGAAGCCGCAGGGCGGACGTGCGTGCGCAGGAGGCGCGGCGTACGGCCAGTGCGCATCTACGGCGCGATGAGTGGGTCTACTACGCGCCGTCGCTGCTGGCCCAAGCCCAGGCGTTCAAAGAGACCGAGACGCCGCTTCAACCGGGGTCAGGTTGGCAGATAGCCGTGGTGCTTTCCATCCCCTTCTACGACGGAGGCATGCGCTACGGCGTTCGCAAAGAACGTGAAGCCGCGGACGAGGAAGCACGCGCCCAGCTCGAAGCAACCCTGCGGCAGGTGAGCGTGGAGGTTCGCACCGCCTTCCGAGTGGTCGCCAATGCTGACGCGAGTCTGCGCTCCGCTCGCGAGGCCGCGGCTGCCGCCACCACCGCGGCCATGCTG
>CAZBIU010000632.1:0-1793 GCA_964491625.1 uncultured Myxococcales bacterium | reverse complement strand
CTGTTCGGGAGTGATGTACACGGTGGTCGATATTTTGTTCCGTGCCATGGCGGACCGACCATGCATGACCATACGTGAGTAGTCAATGAACAAGCGGACCGTGGCAGAGCAACGCGGATAGCTACGGACCAACCGGCTTCCTTTCCTCTGGAAAGGTTGTGACTGGCCCTTGCCGCGACGGCGCACTTGGCCTAGCCTACCGGTATGCTTTTGCTCGGAAAAGACTGGGGTCGCTCCCTTGCTCGGACCGCGGCTCTGACTGTCATCGGTGGGTCCTTCGCGTTCGGCTGCGGCGGCACGCAGAAGTCGGTGGTGGGTCCAGGTTCGGACCAACTCGGGTCGCCGGGCGATTTGGGCGCCAGGATTGACCGTTCCCGCTGCGACGACCGGGGCAAACAGGTTGTCACCCTGGATGCTAACGGCGACGGAAAACCCGACGTGATCAAGCTGTTCTTGCCGGTCAACCAGGACGGCCACCAGGTCCAAGAATTGGTCTGCAAGCAGAGTGATTTGGACTTCGACGGCAAGATGGACCTGATCCAGTACTACGGCCCGAACGGCGAGCTTTTCATGGACGAGTACTCCATGGATTACAGCGGCAAGTTCAACGGCCGAACCTTCTATCAGGACGGCAAGAAGGTCCGCGCCGAAAAGGACATGGACTTCGACGGCAGGCCCGACTACTTCGAATTCTACGAGGGCGGCAAGCTGGTGCGCGTGGAGCGTGACCGCAACGACGACGGCAAGGTCGACGAATGGCAGTACTACGAGAACGGCAAGCTTGACCGCATCGGCTTCGACACCACCGGTTCCGGACGGGTCGACAAATGGGAACGCGGCCCCGAGGGCGGCGCGGACACACAGGTGGCCCAAGCCCAGGAGCCGGCGCCCGGCGTGCCCGGGGGGACGACGCCGACCACCGCAGCCGGCGCCGCCGATGCCGCAGCAGCGGCCGCAGCCGCCGACGCGGCCTCTCGCGGAGGCCCCAAGGCCGAGCCCAAGGCCGCAGCTCCCAAGGCCGACAAGAAGGACGCTCCCAAGAAATAGCTTCGTCACGGGAGAAGGCCCTGACCGACATCGAACGACGCTGGGGTGGACCGCGGATGGCGCTCGACGCCACCGCCTTCATCCGCCTGGATTTGAACGGCCCAGCGACGCATTCGCGAATCGTCAACGCGAGCAACCGCGGGATGCTGCTGGTGATGCCCGATGCGCGACCGGTGGGGACCCGAATCCACGTAACGGTTCAGCTTGAAGAGCCCGCGAAGCAAATCAAGGTGTCGGGCATTATCGTGCACTGCACTGTCGCCGAAAGCGTCGACCCACGATTTACGGCGCGCACAGGCATTTTGTTGACCGCCGCTGGTCCGGACTGGGACGATCTGTGCATCCGCCTGGCAGCCAAGGCCGGCAAAAAATAAGTGGCGGATCCCGAGATCAAACTGCTGTCTGATTTTCACAGCCATCGAACCGCGGACCAGTCGACCCACGACGCACCGGTTGGCCCTGTAAATCACAACCGCGACCGACCTGCGTGGCGACCGGAGCGATACCGCCGGTTCGCAATCCGGCGGCATAGCTCACGTCGCGCGAGACAACGCGGCGACTGCGGAGCTCAGACTTCTGTTCGCGCGCTGTATGACTGGGGCGACGCCGGTCTCGCCGGGCGGCAGGGCCGGGCTTATTCAACCGGGCAGCTCCAATAGGGCGCGTCCGATTGACCGCTGACCACGCAATAGCAGGGCATGTTTTCGCACGCCTTGCAGCAGTTTGGACAGGGGCATGTGAGCTCT
>CAZBIU010000631.1:0-1794 GCA_964491625.1 uncultured Myxococcales bacterium | reverse complement strand
TGGGCGTGAACATGATCAAGGCCTACTATCACTTAGAAATCCCGGGTGATGTCGCGATGGATGGCACCAGTCGTCAAGAAAAGATCGGCGGAGACGTTGGGGCCGGCGTCTTGTTGTTGCGTCTTGTCGACGCGCGCGTGCAGTTTCAGATTCTGAACTTCGGCCACGCCAGCGACACCATGGCGCTCATGTTCAGCGTCGGCTACAACTTCCTAGTGCTCTAAATGGGCCCCTTCACTACGCCGCCTTGGCCTTTTGCTTGAGCCCGAAAGGGGTGGTGCCAGACACCTATCCAGAGCGCTTTTCCCTAGAGGCCTCCGAATCCGGCTGCTCGGGCCGGGGTTGGTGCGACTGGATTTCGCTGCGAAGAAGAGGTCACCTGAGCCATCGGTCCGTGCTCTTGGTCGGGGACCCTTGCCCCGGGCACATGAGGAGGTCCGAACGGGGGTGCAACCAGAGGAACGACGCTGGGCCGCCGGCATGGCCGAAAGGACCTGCTTCGTTTCGCCAACGCACGGCGCGGGACCGGGACCTGCCACTTGCAGAACGCTTGGCGCCAGCGTGCTATCATCACGCTGATGAAATCGGCTCGCAGCACGAAGCAGAAACACGAGGTGCCATGGACCTTGGTGGCGTCGGCGAAACGCGCAACGCCGCGACTCGTGTTGGTATCGCGGTTCGATGCCAGCCCCCAAAGGTCGAAGCCGAACAACCGGGCGCGAGGCGTGGACACGTCCCAAGTGGGCCGCCACCTCGAGCAAGCATTCATCCACGCCGTGAAGACCGCCAGGCGCAACGCCAGGAAGGCATGACCTCGCGGGGGCCGTGGTTCGTCCTCGTTGCCGGCATCAATGGGGCGGGCAAGTCTACGTTCGCGCAGGATCCAGCGAGCATCAGGGAGCTGTGCGGGCTGACCGGAGCGCCCGACGAGATCGAAATCATCAATCCCGATATCATCACGAGGGAGATCCTACGAGAGAATCCTCAGCTCTCCCTGGACGATGCCAACAAGCTCGCCGCCGATGCCTGCGAAGCACGTGTGCGGCGCCTCGTTGAAGGAGCAAGTCGATCGTTCGTGATCGAGACAGTCCTGAGCACGGACAAGTACAGTCTTCGTCTACGTGGTCCTTGCAAAGGTGGAGGAGGCCATTGCGCGCGTGGCGCTGCGGGTGGCCAAAGGCGGCCACGACGTCCCGGCGAACAAGATAAGGAAGCGGTGGCCACGGTCCTTCAGGAGGATGCCGTGGTTCTGGCGGCACGCCGACCTGGCCTACTTGTTCTTCAACGGAAGCTCCGGGCTTCCGATTCGACTCGCCGAGAAGCGCGACGATTGGGTCTCCGTGCTTCAACGCGACCTTGGGCCCGCGGAGCTTGAGAGACTTTGGCCCCGGCTGATTCGCCCCGGGCGCAGGACGACGTAGAGAATTCCTTGGGTGACACAAGGGCGCCAGCTTGGCGGCCTGCCTTGGCGGCAGCCATGTGGGGCGCAGCCGGAACGGGGCCATACGATACCTTCTCGGTCGCTGCATGCCGAAGTTGCGTGTTGCCTGCGAATAGACGTCTGGCACCCCCGCCCCCGGTGCTACGCCGCCTTGGCCTTTTGCTTGAGCGCGGTGGAGAATTCGGCCACGGTCTTCTTGGCGTCGCCGAACACCATCATGCAATTTGGCATGTAGAAGAGCTCGTTCTCGATGCCGGCGAATCCTGGTGCCATCGAGCGCTTGAGTACCAGCTCCGATTTGGCCTTGTCGGCGTTGAGGATGGGCATGCCGTAGATGGGGCTCGCCTTGTTGT
>CAZBIU010000630.1:0-1801 GCA_964491625.1 uncultured Myxococcales bacterium | reverse complement strand
AGGGAATCATCGAGTCCGTGGCCACCATCGGTCACGCCGAGCTGAAGAAGAACGGCGTGTTCATCATCCCCGGTCTGGTCCGTATGGTTGTCGTGAAGAAGCCGGCGACGAAAGAGCGCAAGGGCATCAACCCGTTCACGAAGGAGCCGACGGTCTTCAAGGCGAAGCCCGCTCGGAAGGTCATCAAGGGTCGCCCGGTCAAGGCCGCCAAAGACGCCGTCGCGTAGGAGACGATGGCAATAGCTTTGGGCTGCGGCACCTCGCAGTGGTTGCAGCCCCTGGGCATTTGTTGTGGCGCACCCGATGCTCAAGATGGTGGCCGCACACCGACCATTTCGCGAACCGGCCGGACCAGGGCCGCCGCGTGAACTCGCATACACTACTCTCACAAGAAACCCTTCAGGTGTTTGGCCAGAACATCGGTAACCCGTTCGGTGCCGAAGTGCGCGACGAGCAACGCAAGCATGCGCGGAGGAAATGGAAAAGGCGACCCAGCGGGGGGCCGAGTCGCCTTTTGCAAACAAGGCAAAGTAATGATGAAGCCTGTATGCGGAAAGAACTCTCGGTAGATTGGGGCCCGGGCTTGAGTGCTTCCAATCAGCAGGCGATTCGAAGCGACGAGGTGCGCTTGCCGCCAGCGCCGTCCTCAACCGCGGTGGGGCGTGCGGAGCCCGTTCGACATGTGACAAGGCGGTCTCCGGCGAGCGAAGGGCGGCAAGGCGTCGGCCCTCGTCTTGCGCCACAATCCAGGGTTCCCGGTCCAAAATTCTTGCAGCCCCTGAAAATCTCGGGAGATCTTCTCGCTCGTTGTTAGGGCGATAGACTGACCAGGACGGGAGCGCTAGAGTTGCCGAATACTAGTTCGGCGTACGTGTTTGGGGCAGATGCGCACCAGGAAAGGGATCCTGTCCAGTCAGCGGCTGGCCCTCAGCGACGTGGCCCAGGCCGGTTCAGGGTAGGAAGCTGACTTGGTAGATACAGTAGTCGAACGGAATGGCAGCGCCGCCTTGAACCGTCTGCGAGACTATGAAGTTCACCTCCACCAGAGCTCGCGGATCAACCGTCCGCTCGTTTGCGCCTCCCCACCAAGGATTGGAAAGGAAGCTGCTCCATGGTGCGCGAACATGCTGCCAGCCCGCGGACAGGGAAGGCAATTGGCTGCCGTCATCAGCGAGGAGCGCGCCCGAACCTCCACCATTCGTGGCAACAGCACTGCCGAAGATGGCGGCGCTGGTGCTGGCGCAGGCTGTTGGCCCGGTGCTGTTGGCGTCGCACACACCGCCTTCGGGAATCCCGTTCTTGTCGTACAGGCCGACGGTAAAGCTGGAGCTGACCGACGCGGCGGTATCTGGAGAAGCCCACAGCCAGAACTGCACGCCGCTGTAGCCACTGGCGTCGATCAATGCCGGGGCGTTCGTATTACCGTTGGCAAAGAACAAGTCGGCTGCGGCCCACGCATACTGCCGCGCTCCGGTGTGCCCTGCCATGCACATTGCGCGCAAACCCGATGATCCGCCGTCAACCGTGCTGCCATCGAGTCCGGGAAAGGCTGGAAGGGGACTATAGAGACTAGCCGCCGAAGCCGCGGGAACGGTGAGGCTCCCGGGCGCGCTCGGATCATCGCCTCCGGTGAACGCAAACCAGGCTCCGCTGGACGCACAGGAAGGCGGGGCCAAGCTGATGCTCGACGCGCTCATGTCGTCTATGAGGGCTCCGGCCGCAGGGCCGCTACACAGGGCTGTGATGGGTCCATCGGGGCTGGCGTCCTTCGAGATCTGCGTCTTGGGGGACGACGCGCACC
>CAZBIU010000629.1:0-1815 GCA_964491625.1 uncultured Myxococcales bacterium | reverse complement strand
CCGAGAACGGCCGCATGTGCGCGACCGAGGTGTAGAAGGCGTCGATAGTCTGCCCGGACAGAATGCGGCCGCTCTTGTCCGTGATGGTGGCCGACAGCATGACGGGAAGGCGCAGGTCTTTTTCGGCGAGCACGTCCTTTATCGCGACCATGCACGCCTTGAGCGACAGCGTGTCGATGACCGTCTCCGCCAAAAGTAGATCGCAGCCGCCGTCCACCAGCCCGCGTACCTGCTCGGCGAACGCTGCCCGCATCTCGTCGAAGGTGACCGCGCGATAGCCGGGGTCGGTGACCTTCGGCGAAAGCGACAGGGTCTTGTTGGTGGGGCCCATGGCGCCGGCCACCAGGCGCGGGCGGTCGGGCGTCTTCGCGGTCCAGGTATCGGCGGCTCGCCGCGCGACCTGGGCGGCGGCCAGGTTCAGATCGTAGACCGCGGATTCGAGCTGGTAGTCGGCCTGGGCGATGCTGGTGGAGCTGAAGCTGTTGGTCTCGATGATGTCAGCGCCCGCCTCCAGGTAGGCGCCGTGGATGCGTTCGATCAAGTCGGGCCTGGTCAGCACGAACACGTCGTTGTTGCCGCGCAGCTCGTGGCTGTGGTTCTTGAACCTTTCGCCGCGAAAGTCGGCCTCGCCGAGCTGCTCGCGCTGAATCATCGTCCCCATCGCGCCGTCGATGACCAGGATGCGTTGGGTGATGGCGGTTTGTAGGTAGGCGATGCGCTGCTCTCGATTCATGGCTGTTCCTTGCTGGTCCCGGCTTAAGCGCCGGTTTTGCGGGCAAATGCACTTAGCACGGCAAAATGGGGTTGCTGTCTTTCGTGTGAGGTTATTTCGCAGCGGTCGACCACGAGGTGCGCGTCGCGGGTAAGCCACCGGCGTAGGGTCGCAGGGCGGAAACCATGGTTGACGTGACCATACGCGCCGGTGATCTCGGGATGGTCGTGATCGGCCAGGGTGCTTACCAGCAGCGTGCCGCCCGGCCGCAGGACGCGAGCCGCCTCGGCAAGCGCGCGCGCCGGTTCTTTCGAATACGGCAACACGTTCAAGAACAGGACGTGGTCAAACTGCGCGGCCGGAAAGGGCAGGGCGTGGATATCGCCGGGCGCGAAGCTCACATTGCGCACGGCCGACAGTCGCTGCCGCGCGGCTTGCAATACCTTCGGGCTGATGTCGAGACATGTGATGCTGCGACACCTCGGCGCGAGCATGGAGGCAACCATGCCATCGCCCGAGCCGGCGTCGAGCACGTCTTCAAGGCGGATGAAGCTGAGAAAGCTGAGCATGGTCGCCTCCCAGGTGCGACCGGGCGAGTAGTGGCGATCCATCTGCCCGGCCACCGAGTCGGGCCAGCCACCGGGCTTTTGTCGCTGCCGTAGGACCTCCTCGCAACGCGCGCGATCGGCCTGCCACTCGGCCTCGTCGCGGTTTTCGGCGACGAGATGCCACAGGCGCTGGAGCGTCTCGGACATGCCGTTTTCGTTGAGCGAATAGTACGCCTTGGTGCCTTGGTGACGATCGCGCAGGACGCCAGCATCACGCAACTTGCCCAAGTGGGTGGACACGCGGGACTGCACCATGCGGACGACCTGGGTGATCTCCGCGACCGAAAGCTCGTTCCCGTCCAGCAGCGTCGCCAGCCGGATCCTCGCCGGATCCGACAAGAGCCCAAGCATATCGGCAATCTTTGCTGGCACATTAATCAGTCTATCTTGATTTACGGATTGATCCACAAAAAATAGCTTCCAACCCTCAAGGGCTCACTTATGTTCTCCGATGTGTCCACTGTGATCCCAGGCACGCCAGGGGGCCGCACGCCC
>CAZBIU010000628.1:0-1815 GCA_964491625.1 uncultured Myxococcales bacterium | reverse complement strand
CCGCTCGCCTCGCCTTCCATATCCTGCGCGCCCCGGTCGAAGACGCCGAGGCGCTGGCCAAGGCCGTCTCCGATCTGCGCGCGAAGATCCGCCTGTGCACCTCGTGCTGGGACTTCACCGAACAGGATCCGTGTGTCATCTGCAGGGACGAACGGCGCGACGGCTCGCTCGTGTGTGTGGTCGCCCATCCCCAGGACGTCATCGCCATCGAACGCACCGGCGGCTACCGCGGACGCTACCACGTCCTGCACGGCGTTCTCTCGCCGCTGGACGCGGTCGGCCCCGATGACCTGCGCATTGCCGAGTTGGTCAAACGCTGCGGCGACGGCCAGATCCGTGAGGTCATCGTGGCCACCAACCCGAGCGTTGAAGGCGAGACCACCGCCATCTACCTGGCCAAGCTGATTCGGCCGCTCGGCATGCGGGTGAGCCGCATCGCGACCGGCGTACCCATGGGAGGTGAGCTGGAGTACGCGGACCGACTGACCCTGGCGCGCGCTCTGGACGGCCGACGGGAGCTTTGACAATGTCCGAGCCCAGCCGGCCTCTCGGGCCGTTCTTACACCGCGACGCATTGTCAAGCAACCCCTCGGACCTGACGTTCCACTGAATCGCATTCGTGTGTGCTCGTCGAAAAGCTGTTAAGCTACCGAACTTGAGAGTGTTCCCCGTGGAACCAAAGATTCTTCCCAACCTGCCCCCACACCCCGACCGATGTTGTTAATGGCGCCAAGAACGGCCAAGAACGCCCTGGTCGGGCATCAAGGAGAGCCAAGCGTTAGATGACCGGCCCAGACGTCATGTTCCCCGAAGAGCAGCGGCAGATCGCTAGCGTCTGCCAGCGGCTCCATCGGGATTCCAATGCTAAAGCCGTCCTGCTCATCGGCCGTGACGGGCAACCCATCGCGGAGGCCGGCGAGGTCGGCGAGATCGACGTGACCTCGCTATCGTCGCTGACCGCCGGAAACGTCGCAGCAACCGGCGGCATTTCCAAGATTTTGCGCGAGAAGGATTTCACCAGCCAGTTTCACGAAGGCGAAAAGACCCACGTGCACATCACCCTGGTCGCCGGTCGCGGCATCTTGGTCGTGCTGTTCGACGAACGCTCGTCGCTAGGGCTGGTTCGCCTGCGCGTGCGCAAAGCCACCGAAGAAATGGGGCGGCTGTTTGAGCAAGTCGCGCGCAAGGCGGCGACCAAAACCGGGCCATCGATCTTGAACGAAATCACCGACGCCGACATCGACAAGCTCTTCAATGACTAGGCGCGCTCCCCGTCGATGAGTTTCATCAACTACTCCTCCCGCGAAATCAACTGCAAGCTGGTCTACTACGGCCCCGGGCTCGGGGGAAAAACCACCAACCTGCAGTTCATCTACGCCCGAACCAGCCCCGAAGCGAAGGGCAAGATGATCTCGCTCGCCACCGAAACCGAGCGAACCCTTTTCTTCGACTTCCTGCCGCTCTCGCTAGGGGAAATCCGCGGCTTCAAAACCCGCTTTCATCTGTACACGGTTCCCGGGCAGGTCTTCTACGACGCCAGCCGCAAGCTGATCCTCAAGGGCGTCGACGGGGTCGTGTTCGTCGCAGATTCGCAGAACGAGCGCATGGAGGCGAACATCGAGTCGCTGGAAAACCTGCGTCTGAATCTCACCGAGCAGGGTTACAACCTCGACAAGCTGCCGTACATCGTCCAGTACAACAAACGCGACTTGCCCAACGCCGCACCCATGGACGAGTTGCGCCAGTTGCTAAACCCCACTTGCGTGCCGGAATTTGAAGCCTGCGCCACCACCGGCGTCGGCGTTTTCGAGACCC
>CAZBIU010000627.1:0-1823 GCA_964491625.1 uncultured Myxococcales bacterium | reverse complement strand
CATAAGCGGGGCTGTAATTGACCTGTGTGTAATTGGTCGCCGGATCGTATTGACTCGGCAACCAATCGAAGTGGAAGTTGCCGCTCGCATCGACGATCGCGCCGCTCGGCCGTGATCACGTCGGCGTCTTCCTGCGTCCGGGGCACAAGGCTGCGCTGGAGCTCCTCCGGCGCTACCTCGCGAACGCTTCGAACAAGTTGCGCAACCGGAGCTTCAGTACCAATGAGGGCTGCTGAAAGACCCGCCGGATCCTCACCTACGCTGCAGTACGAGCCGGCGTCGGCGCCCACCGCGTTGGTCAATCTATCCAGCGCGTGGTGGCGAAACTCTTCCGCACGCTCGACGCCCATAGCAATTTCAGCCAGGTCTCGAATCAAGTACCCGGTCGCTCCTGGACTCATGCGCGCCTCCCTGATCGCGGTGTCGCCAAAACAAACTGCGTCGCAGCTTCGATCCCGATTGCGGCCACGAAGTTTCAAAAATTCACTGAGGGAGTCTGCCTTGTCACCAAATGGCGCGGCCGACAAGGGTTAAGCGAAGAATGCCAATCCAAGTCGTTCAGCTCGGCAGCCCGCGCAGTCGTAACGAGGGCATCCGTCTGGGCACCGTTCGCCGGCCGCCGCGTGGCGTACCGAGGAGCGAGCACGCGTCTCGTGACTTCTATGACATCTGGTTGCCCGATCTCGCGCCGTCCGAGACGCTGGTGAAAATCGCGCTGCAAGCGAAGGACTCGAAGGCGTGGCAAGCCTTCGTAAGGCGCTACCGAGCGGAGATGAAGCGTCCGCCCGCGGTCCGATTGCTGGATCTCTTGGCGGCCCTGTCGCATCAGACGGAAATCTCCGTCGGGTGCTACTGCCTCGATGAATCCAGGTGCCACCGCTCCGTGCTTCGGGCGCTGCTCTCGGCGCGCGGTGCGCTCATCGAGGACTAACGAAGGTACCGCGCCCTGAATTCTCGGTTGATGTCCTCTATTTCCTTCTGCCCGTCGATGTACGGCTGGTACATGTCGACGGGATCGCCCACCCCGTAGACGCCGCACGACGAACAGTTCTCGCAGCCACCGCCGCCGCATCCGAGCGAATCCTTGATGATTCGCTCGCGCTGTTCTCTCGTGGTGTTCTTGATGAGGTATCGCTCCAGCATCACGACGCTAGAACACGATGCTCTTGCAGGTGGCCGAGCAGGAGGGACCGCCGCCTGGGCCTTGGTCGCACTCCTCGGGGGGATCCTGGACGATGTTGTCGCCGCAGTGAGGTGCGAGCTTGCACTCCTTCGTACAGCCTCCGTAGGAACCGTCGTTCACGCCGTCGTCGCACTCTTCGGGACCGTTCTTGATGCCATCGCCACAGTGAGGGGCGGGGATGCAGCTAGGTGCACATCCGCCGTACTCACCGGTATTGAACTGGGCGCCGTAGTCACATTGCTCGGGCGGTTCGATGATGCCATCGCCGCATCCGCCGGGCTTCCGGCACGCCGGGGTACAACTGGGATCGTCAGGACCGCTCGGCTCGCAGTCCTCGCCGAAGTCCTGCTGTACGGTTCCGTCTCCACACCGGGGAGCGAGCGTGCAGTCGGGATTGCAGGTTCCGTAGGTGCCGTCGTTCGCGCCGTCGTCGCATTCCTCATGGCCGTTGACCTGGCCGTCGCCGCAGTAGCCGCCGCGCTGACAATTCGACATGCACTTGCCGTAGGCGGTGGTCGGATCGTCGCTGGTCGAATTGTTCGATCCGTCGTCGCACTCCTCGCCATACCCGGTCTGCACGGTACCGTCCCCACAACGCGCCGGTTTCTTGCAACCAGGGGCACACCCAGAGCTCGCCCCG
>CAZBIU010000626.1:0-1866 GCA_964491625.1 uncultured Myxococcales bacterium | reverse complement strand
CAGCTTCACGTCAGCTACTAGGTGATGGAGAAGTAGGAGCCTTGCCTGAGCCCCCACAATGGCAATAGTCCCCGGACGACAATTCGGCAACTACCAAATCGTTCGCCAGATCGGCGAAGGCGGTTTTGCCGAGGTCTACGAGGTCGAGAATCCGCTCCTGCAGCGACGTGCGGCCATCAAGGTGCTGCACGCCCAATTGAATCAAGATCCGGCACTGGTTCGTCGCTTCCTCAACGAGGCGCGCGCGGCTAGCGCCATCCACCATCCCAACATCATCGAAGTATTCGACGCTGGCATCACGCCCGAGGGGCAGCCGTATATTCTGATGGAGTTTCTCGATGGCGAGTCTTTGCAGAGGTTCATCGCCTCTCGAGGCAGACTGCCGCTGTCCATCGTCCAAGAGATCACGCGCCAAGCATGTTCGGCGCTTGCGGCTGCCCACGCGGCCAACATCGTGCACCGCGATCTGAAGCCCGAGAATCTCTTCGTGCTGCAAAATCCGGCCTCCCCCAAGGACCTGCACGTCAAGGTACTGGATTTCGGCATCGCCAAGGTCAAGCACAAGGACAGCAAAGGGGCGACCCAGACGCGGTCCGGAGTGATCATGGGCAGTCCGGCCTACATGTCTCCGGAACAGTGCCGGGATAGCTCGGACGTCGATCACCGTACCGACATCTACTCGATGGGCGTCATCGTCTACGAGATGCTCGCGGGCGCGCCACCGTTTGCCTGCGAATCCGCTGTCGAGATGATGGTCTTGCAGATGTCGGCTGCCCCGTCCGCCCTGCGATTGCGAGTACCCGACGCACCCGAGTATGTCGAGCAAGCCGTCATGCGGGCGCTTGCGAAGGAACGCACGGCCCGTTTTGACAGCCTCGACCGCTTCATCGGCGCTCTGCTCGGAACCTATCCCACTCGAACGACCGAGGGTAGGCCGCCTCCCCTCGGAGAGGAGCCAGAGAAGCCCGTAAGCGATGCGCCGGGCTCCGCTGTGAGCCGAGCGGTTTCCACCTCGCCGCGATCAAGGACATCGATAGATCCAAGTTTGGTTCGCGACCCATCACCTCCGTCGGGCATTGCTGATTCGAGCCTCGCGCGCAGTCCGTCGCGCCCCTCGTGGCTCTCTTCATCTCCGACAGGCACAACTCTCGCCGAAGCTGCGGGCGAAAGCACGGGGGAAGATGGCAACCGGACAACCCGCAGGAAGGCCGGCCGGCCGCGACGCCAGCCCTGGCCCTTCGTCGTAGCGGGTGGGATCGTGCTTATCGCGCTCACACTCGTGGTGGGAATCGTATTTCTGAAGCGAGAAGAGCCGACGAAGAAACTGCCAACCGCGACGTCGACCGAGAACGCGCCGGGGACCGCCCACCCGTCACCGCCCAAAACCGTCACGTTGCGGGTACAAAGCGCGCCTACTGGCGCAACCGTCTTCAACGACCACGACAAGACCGAGCTCGGACAGACCCCGCTCGACAAGGTCGTCGCCCAGGGCGAAGGTTCGCTGGGCTTGACGTTGCGGCTGGCCGGCTACAAGGACGAGAACGTCAGCTTGGGCCTCGGGGCGGACGCCTCTGTGCTAGTCAATCTCGAATCTCTGAACGCCGACAGAATGGGCAGTTCTCGGGGCAAGAACAGGGAACGTCACGGGCTCCTACAGAAGGAGAGGACGTCCAAGACCGCGCACTCCGCCGAGACCGAGGGGAAGGCCCCCGCCAGGCCAGCCGAGGCCGGAGGGAGGAATCCCTACGGATGGAAGGGTCACTAGTAGACAGGGCGCGCCCTTCACGAGTAGAAGTACGGCCGGTACCACGGGAGGTATCCGTTTTTGTGTGTTCTCGTTTTGCAGTAACTCTTAATAGGAGGGGA
>CAZBIU010000625.1:0-1869 GCA_964491625.1 uncultured Myxococcales bacterium | reverse complement strand
CCGCCCGTGCTCGAAACACTGGCCGCGCGAGGCTTTCGGCTGGCGGTCATATCCAATTGGGACGCACGTCTTCGGGACTTGCTCCGGCGGCTGCAACTCGACGGCCATTTCGAAACCATCGTTGTGTCGTGCGAGGTCGGCTACCCCAAGCCTGACCACGCTATCTTCGACCAGGCCGCCCGTGCGCTGGGCCTGCCTGCCAGCCAGATCGTCCACATTGGCGACAGCGCCGAGATGGACCTTGCCGGCGCCAGGAATGCCGGCTTCCACGCGCTTCGAATCCATCGGGCTGCAACCGAGTCTGGCCCCGACCACCTGCAATCGATGCTGGAGTTGCCGAAGAGGTTGAAACCCTGAAGCCGCAGCCTGAACCGGTTGAACTCGTGCAACGTCCCGGCGTGGTTGTCTGCGGCAGCGGGTTCTGAGCTACTCGCGCACCATCAGCAGCAGCATCTTGAACCGGGCCGTGGCATTCACTGCGTGCGGGACATTGGCGGGCATGAGCACGGTCTGGCCGGCCCGGGCAGATACGTGCTGGCCGCCGATCACAAGATCGACGGCGCCGTCCAGGACTTGCACGATGGCGTCGAAGGGGGCCGTGTGCTCGGACAGGGCCTGGCCAATGTCGAAGGCGAACGCGGTCAGGGTGCAGGTCTTCTTGTTCACCAGGGTCCGGCTGACGATGGCGCCTTCTTGGTAGGCCACCAGGGCGGCGATCTCTGTCGGGACGGCAGGGGGCAGGGCTTGCGGGGTTGCTTGGTCGGTCATGTTCACCTCTCGATGGTTGGTTGTGAATCAGTCGTTCGGCCCATACGCGGCAACGTGACCGCGGGCATGCTGGTAGACAGGTTGGTTGAGGCGGGGGAAGCGGTACAAATACTAGGCGGGCGAGATGGCGTTGGTCCAGTGCCCTGTGGCCATGGCGACGCCTGTCACTCCGAGAAATATCGCGACGACGATGGCGGCCGCCGAGCGGGCCGAGATAGCGCGGCTGCGGACGCGCACTTCCAGCGTGTCCTTCACCGGACAGACCGCCACGCAGTCGAGGCAGCTCGTGCATTCGTCGCTCCACACCCGGCCCGCGCTGTGGACGCGGATGTCCGACGGGCACGCGCGCGTGCAGAGCTGGCAATCGATGCAGCGGCTCTGGTTGCGCGTGATCTTGGCAGGGCTTAACAGACCAACCACGCCCAGCAGGGCGCCGTAAGGGCACAGAAAGCGACACCAGGCGTTCTTGATGAAGAGGGACAGCACCAGCAGAACCACGACCACCTTCAGCGCCAGCCCAGACATCTCGGCGAAGAAGAGATACATCTTGACGTCGGCGACCTTGTTGTAGGGGCTGCCGATGAAGGCGTTGAGCGTCGGAAGGTCCATCTTGGCAATGGACCACACGAAGAAAAGCAGCAGCGCATACTTGAGCGCGCGCAAGGGATAGTCGAGCCAGCGGGGCAGGGTGATATTCCGGCGATAGACGAAGCGGCCGAACCGCCACAGATACTCGCTGAGCGTGCCGACGGGGCAAAGAAAGCTGCAAAAGGCCTTCTTGACCGCGAGGCTGAGCAGCACGACGGCGGTGAGAATGAACAAGGCCGCGGGATGGACGTGGTCGACGGTTCCGGTGGCGAAGAAGTGCTTGGCGCCGATGAGGGCGCTAATGGGCAAGAAACCCTCGACGCCGGGCGGACGTCTTGCGTACGGCAGCGCTCCTTGCGACGTGCCCCACGCGAAAAATCGGTGAAATTCGATTCCGATCCAAACGCAGAGCGCGACGAAGCCCAACTGCACAGCCAAGCGAATCGCGCGCGGGTCGTCGCGCAGGCGCAGTGTCACCCGGCGCCACCACCGCTTCTCGCTCCGGTAGGCCGG
>CAZBIU010000624.1:0-1889 GCA_964491625.1 uncultured Myxococcales bacterium | reverse complement strand
AGAAGAAGCTTGGCCCCGGTGGCTACTTCTTCGTGCCGGGCGGACTCAAGCACACGAGCGGCTGCGCCGCAGGGGCGCCGTGCCTGCTGTTTCAGGAGGGCCCTGGCGCGTTTGACATGAAGCCGGTCGAGGCCAAGGCCGCCGAAAAGAAGTAGCCTACACGCCGCTCAATCCAAGCCGGCGTCGGCTGAGCCCGGAGCGCTCCCGGCATTAATCACGTGGCGTGCAGTGAAGGTTCCGGGATGGCCACCGACCCAGCTACCGTTCACGAGCTGGTCGGTCGATGGGTCGTAGGTGGCGACGTCGTTCTCCAAGACGACGCCGCCGTGGCTATTAGCAAGGGCCTGACCGTTCCAACGGACCTGGCGTGTGGCCGAAACATAGGTCCCCGTGTAGCTCTCGGTGGTCGAATATTGCCCGTTGGTCGAGAACCAGTTCATCGTGGCGGTTAGGGTCGCGCCGCCGCACGCCGTTATGACCGAGTTGAAGGTCACGTTGCTGCCGTCCCAAACGACACCCGCTGAATCGGTGCAATTGTAATAGATCCAATACCCGGTCGTCAGGTCGGGAAGTACCTCGACGGGAGCCTCGCACGCATCTGGTGACGCGTCCTGGGACAGAGCACTGCCTGCGGTGTCTGCTGCGGAGGGGGAGTCGTACGACGCGCTCGGGAGAAGATCGGGCACGGCTCCGGACGCCAAGTCCATCTTGGCTGAACCATTTGCGGCATCAGCGTTGCCGCCGTTGCTGCTGCACCCACCCCAGAGTAGCGAGACAGTGGCGAGCGAAACAGAGATGGAAAGACCGATTCGAGCCCGTGCGAGCATTAGTCATCTCCTGGATACGGCACCGTTACAGAGTCTTCCTGGCGGCGAATCAATTATCAGTACTGCCTTAACTAAGATTCCCCGCCTAGCAGTTGGTTGCGCGCAAGGTTCCCCAAGACACACGAAAGCCCGCCGCCTGCCGCCCCCGCAGTCCTTGAGGGGCCGGCCCGCGACGGGCTCTGTGTTTCTGTCAGCTAGCTCTTCGAGCAGCGACTACATCATGCCGCCCATGCCGCCCATGCCGCCCATGCCGCCCATGCCGCCGCCGCCGCCGGGCGCGTGTGGAGCAGCCTTCTCGTCTTTGGGCTTCTCGACGATCATGGCTTCCGTGGTGATGAGCAGCGAGGCCACCGAGGCGGCGTTCTGCAGGGCCGAGCGCACGACCTTGGTCGGGTCGATGACGCCAGACTCGAACAGATCTTCGAACTCGTCGGTCTGCGCGTTGTAGCCGTAGCCACCTTTGCCTTCGCGCACGCCCTGGACGATGATCGAGCCTTCCTTGCCGGCGTTTGCAGCTATCTGGCGGCACGGCTCTTCGCACGCGCGCTTGATGATCGACACGCCCACTGCCTGCTCGTCGCTAAGCTTGTCCAGCTTCTCCATCGCGGCGACCGCGCGAATGAGGGCCACGCCACCGCCGGGAACGATGCCTTCCTCGACCGCTGCGCGGGTCGCGTGCAGGGCGTCCTCGACGCGGGCCTTCTTCTCCTTCATCTCGGTCTCGGTGTAGGCGCCCACCTTGATCACGGCAACGCCGCCCACCAGCTTGGCCAGACGCTCTTGCAGCTTCTCGCGGTCGTAGTCGGACTTGGTGTCCTCGATCTGGCCGCGCATCTGCTTCACGCGGGCTTCGATGTCGGCCTTCTTGCCGCCGCCGTCGACCACCGTGGTGTTGTCCTTGTCGATCTTGACCGTCTTGGCCCGGCCGAGATCCTTGAGCGTGATGTTCTCGAGCTTGAGGCCGAGATCCTCGGTGATGGCTTGGCCGCCGGTGAGGATGGCCAAATCCTTCAGCATCTCCTTGCGGCGATCGCCGAAGCCGGGCGCCTTGACCGCGCACAC
>CAZBIU010000623.1:0-1894 GCA_964491625.1 uncultured Myxococcales bacterium | reverse complement strand
GGCGACCCCTTCAAGGACACCTCGTCGGTGGCTATGAACCCGATCATCAAGTTCACTACCCTGTTCGGCCTCCTTGCGGTCGAGCTGGCGGTGAAGCTGGAGAACGGCGGACTCAAGGGCGCGCTGGCTGCCGGCTTCCTGATGGTGGCCTTCGTCTTCGTCTATCGCTCGTTCTACGGCATGCGAATTCCGCAGGAAGACATCAAGGCCGAAAAGTAGTCGCGTGAGCGCGGGCGGGCTTGGCCCGACTGCGCTCGCCCGCGTGGGATCTAAAGGACCCTTCCAGGGTCCTTTTCTTAGTAGCCCCCGGGCTGCATTCTCTGCACACGGCGCGGGAGAGGGCGACCTCTTCCGCGCTTTTTTATTGCGGGCTGGTTTTCTATTGTTCACCATCCCTAGGCACTCCGGACAACTGTTGTATCCTCTAGCTGCTGATCTAACTTGCGTGAGGAATATTCAATCCGCGATGTCCGTTATGCATCAGGGGCCAACCCGTCAATGCGCATCAGAAAGGGGGCACTCATTCCCGCGAAAGCCATCGTCTCAGGCCTGCTGACGGCAGCGCTGTTGTCCGGCTACTCGGCGTCTGCGCCCGCCCGCGAGCCGGATGGTGAGCTCGACGTCCCTTCGCTCCTTCGACTTGCAGATGCTCTCCAGATCTTTCGCGACCACGGGCTCGACATGATCTTGGCCGAGGCTGCGGTGGAGTCCACAAGGGGCGACCAGCTGCTGGCCCGCGCCGCGCCCAACCCGGCATTTTCTGCAGGCGTTGGGCGGTCCTTCGCGTGCTCCGGCTCAATGGATTGCTCGGCACTGGCTTGGAGCTTTGGTGTTTCGGACCAGTCGGCGTTGTTCGATTCACTGTCCGGCAAGCGCGGACTTCGCATCAGCGTGGCCAGCTTGGCCCTGGACGCGGCCCGGATGAATCAGGCGGATGCAAAGCGCACCTTGGAGGGCCTGCTCCGCCAGACCTATCTGCGCGCGGTTGCGGCCCGGCAAACCCTAGCAACCAAGAAAGAGTCGCAGGAAACCCTTGAACGCCTGGCTGACCTGATCCGGGCGCGGTACCAGCACGGGGCTATCTCGGAGGTGGAAGTCCTCAAGATCGAGACCGAGAAGCTGAATGCCGACCAGGAGATCGAACGCGTCGAGCAGGATCTCGCCGCGGTGAAAGCGGATCTCGCCTTCATGCTGGGCGCTCGCAACCGGGTACCGGATTTCAACGTCGACCCCGGCCTTCCGGGCTACATGGTTCCCGCGATCCTGCAGGGGGCGACTGTGGCCTCACTCTTGGACCTTGCGCAAAAACAGCGCCCCGACGTAGCGGCGGCTCGGCTTGACCGCGACCGCGCCGAGGCTTCTGTGCGATCGAGCCAACGCTTGCGTTTTCCCGACATCGAGGTATCGGCGGGAGTTTCCGGGCAGGGCTCGTACTCGAGCACGATCAATCCCCCGACATTCAGCTTCGGGTTGACGTTGACACCGCCTATCTTCAATCGCTACCAGGGCGAAATTGTGAAGGCCAAGGCCGACCTGACCACGCAAAAGGCACAATACGCAAAGACCCTGGCCCAAGTACAAAATGACGTGCAGACGGGCTTCACTCAATTCAGCTCTGCCAGAAGCAGGGTCGAGCGCGCCGAACGCGAATTGCTCGAGCACGCGAAGCGCACGCGCGACCTGGTTCAGGTGCAGTACCAAAAGGGCGCGGCTTCCCTGCTCGAGTACCTCGACGCCCAGCGCATTTTTATTTCGACCAAGCTCGACTATGAGGGCGATCTGTCGGACTATTGGCAAGCCGTGGTCCTTATCGGGCAGGCGGTGGGCTTGGAGATCAATCCATGACCGGGCCCAAGCTCATTGTCGCCGCCTTGCTACTGGTCGGCGCCGGCGC
>CAZBIU010000622.1:0-1897 GCA_964491625.1 uncultured Myxococcales bacterium | reverse complement strand
TCGGCCGCCCTTTGCAGCTCGGGCCTAACCTCGCCGTGCACGATGACCACGGCGGCCGGATCGTCGCGGCGGATCTTTGCGATGTCGGCCGTGGTCATGTTGTGGTGCACGTGGCACGCGCCTTCCCAGGCGAAGACGTTGCCCACAAGACCCTGCCGCTCGCCCTCGCGCGAGAGCGGTTCGATGCGTTCGAGATACTCCTTGGGATGAAACGCGTGCGGATCCGGCGGCGGCAGGTACATCCGGCGCGTCTTGATGGCGACCTGATACGCGAGATTCTGGTCGGGCACGAACAGGATGTCGGGCGCGCCCAGACGATCGGCGATCTTCACCGCGTTGGAGCTGGTGCAGCAGGCATCGGACAGTGCCTTCACGTCGGCGTAGGTGTTAACGTAGGTCATGGTTACGAATTTGCGCCCGAGCCCGCGCAGGAATTCTTGCCGCTCTTCCAGCTCGTCCACGTCGACCTCGGCCAGCGAGCACAGCGCGCGCTGACTCGGCAGGTATACCGGCAGGTGCGGCGCCAGGGTGTAGCAGCCTTCGGCCATGAAACGCACCCCGCAGAACACCACCAGCCTCGCATCCACGTTGCGCGCTCGCACCGCCAACTCGAAGGAATCGCCGACGGTATCGGCGATGGCCTGCACCTCGGGCACCTGGTAGTTGTGGGCGGGAACGTAGGCGCGCTTGTCCTTCTTGAGGCGGCGAATCTCGTCCCACAGAAAGGCGGTGCGTTCCGCGCGGCTCGCTTCGACTTGGCCACTTTGGACCAGGCGGTCGATGGAAACGTCAAACATCGGGCTAGATCTACCAGCGTCGCCGGATGAACGCCACGCGGTCAGCGTGCTTCCGGGCGGCGGGCGGCCAGCTTGGCGCGAGCCGCGGCAGCACGGCGGAGGCTGTGGCCAGTGGGGCCGTCGCCCAGCCCGTCGCGGGCATCTTCGCCGTGACCGGGCCCGAGCACGTCGCGCAGATAGGCTTGGTACTGGAAGGTGTCCGAGTGTTTTTCGTTGTGGCAGCGCACGCACACCGATTCCGGGGTCTTGAGCTGGCCCGCGAAGGGCGTCTCCTTGCCCTTTCTTTCCACGTGGGTCGATCCAGGGCTGTGGCAAACCTCGCACTGGATGTTCTCGAACCCGCGCGTGTGGCCGAGGCTGGTCCCGCCCACTTCGCCGTAGCCGGTGACGTGACAGCTCACGCAGTCGTCGTGCGCCTCTTTGCCCACGTCGACCAGGGTCTTCCAGGCCTGCGCGTGAACCGTCTTCTTCCAAAACTTGGCCGCCGGCTTGTGGCACGACACGCACGCCTGGCCTCCGACGTAAAATGCGCGCCCGGGCTCGGCCGGGACCGGCGGCTCGGCCGAGCGCAAATTGGCCTCGCCGATCGCGTGGTCGAGCTTGTGCATGTCCGACGAAAGCGCGGTGTCGCGCGGAAGGCTGCGTCGGATCGGTACCAGCATGTTTATGAAATACGAACCCGAGGCCGGCGGCCGCCAGGTGACTCTTCCCAGCGTCTTGCGCTCGTTGCGAAGGTCGTCGCGCTCCTGCGTCTTGCTGGCGACGAACGCGGGATCAGACGAACCGTCGGCCTTCCAGCGCAAAAGATCCGCCTCGAGCTGCGCGATCTTTCGACCGAGCTCGGCGATGCGATCGGCGGCCTGCGCCGGCTCCCCCGCGTCAACCAGCGATTCGTCCGAGCCGCGTGCCCCCGCACCTCGTAGCACGATTTCCAGCTTGCCAACCCGCTGCAGCTCGTCCGCGGGCGCGAGCAAGAAGCCGGAGCCCACCGATTCGGCCCTCGCCATGCCGTTGCCCACGTTCTTACCGACAATGACGAAATCCGCACCGGTCGTCCGGGCCAGATTGCGTGCGAGCGGGCGTTCCAGGGGTGCCAGTAG
>CAZBIU010000621.1:0-1903 GCA_964491625.1 uncultured Myxococcales bacterium | reverse complement strand
GTCGCCTCCCGCACCGGCCCAACCGCCGCCTTGCCCGCCCTGAGCACTGAGCGTATTGCCGGCGGCACCACCCGAACCCGGAGTCGTCGACGCTCCGCCCGAGCCGCCCTCGCCCGTCCCGGCGGAGCCGCCCGAGCTGGTGGTCGCAGAGCTACTCGATCCGGCACTGCCGCCACGTGCTGAAGTCCCTCCGCTCGCGCTAGAATTCCCACCGGACCCTCCGCCACGTCCACCTGAACCGTCGCCGCCACCCTGTGGAATACACCCAGTCAGCAGCACGAATGTGAGCGCGAGACGAGAAACACTTTGCATCAGGAACAACCTCATTGAGACTGGACACGTGATTAGAGCAAGAAAGCGGGCTGATTCTTCAAGTGACTTTGGCACCGAGGGCTGTGCAGCCCGGTCCAAGCGCCCGATATGGTGGGATGACTCGCGTGCCAGGTCAAGGTATCGTTGCCCGAAGCAAGCAATTCTCTCATCGCCGGCAAGGAGCTCTCATTCGTGATGCCATTCGCGACGGGTCCTCGTCCTTTCCCCTCGCGACATGCGGGGCGCAGTATCCTGGTTTTCCTTGTGGTTTTCGGCATCTTTCTCCACGGCATGGCTAGTGCGGCCCCTACCCCCAGCGCCGACGAAACCGCGGCTTCGCCGACGCAGTCCCGCTTGCCGCAACATGTCGCACCGGGGCTGAACGTCGGCGCAGGGACGCCGGAGCCGGCGCCCCCGTCGGTGCTTGGGCGCTGGTGGTTCTGGACCGCGGTCAGCGCGGTGGCCGTCGCCACGGTTGCGGTGATCGTGGTTTCAAGCCGTGGCCAAGCGTCGCCGGCGACCAACCTCGGCAATCAAGAGTTCAGCCCATGAGCCGCCTGTGGCTTGCGCTGCCATTCCTCCTCGCCGCCTGCGCCGATGATTCCTTTGTCGTCGTGTCGGTAGCGACCTACTCGGGGACCCTGGACGACGTCGCCCAATTTCGGGTGCACGTAAGCAACAACGCATCCGAGCGTCTTCTTCTTTATCCTCGGCAGGCCTCGCAAGCACTGCACCTTGACACCGAGCACGGGGTGACCTTCTCGGTCGAATTCGACACCTCCCGATCTGGTCCGGCCACCTTCGAGGTCGAGTCGCTCTCGCATGACGGAACCGTCCTCGGCTATGGCAAGGCGACCACCGCGATCGACGGCGGCAGCGTATCGCAGGTCACCGTGCGGGTTGTCCCGGGAGCTCTCCGGCCCGAGCATCCCTTCGATGCCGGCGCGCCCGACGGAGAAGGCGAGCTGTCCTGCGATCCGTACACCCCCGCCGCCGCGTGCGGGACCGGCCAGACCTGCGCACTCTTGTGTCCGGAGAAAGATCCCGCAGTCAGCATGTGCTACGGCGGAGGCACGGCAAATCCCGGCGACACCTGCGCCAGCAACAACGACTGCGCACCCGGTTCGCAATGCCTCACCTTCGGCGCGTGCGGCGTGATGACCTGCCTCAGGTTCTGCACCGACGATTCCACATGCGGCGATCCGAATGCGTACTGCAACGTCCCCATCCCATGCGGCCCCACCGCGCAATTCACGGCCTGTTCGCGCCCGTGCGATCCGACGGACAACTCCGGTGGCGGCTGCGGCCCTGGGCTTGCCTGCTTCGTCTACGGCGTGGATACCACCGATTGCGCTTGTCCCGGATCCGGCGGCGTTGGCGCCGTCTGCACGCAGAATTCGGGATGCGGCGGCGGCGATTCTGCCTGTGCAGGCTGCGCTGCCGGGCTGACCTGCGTGTTCCCCGCGGGCACCGACGCAGGGCCTAGCGGGGGCATATGTCGACGGACCTGCAAGGTGAACTCGCCCACCACCTGCCCGTCGGGAATGCCCTGCCACGCCTTCTACGACTCCTCGCTCCGGATCTACGGGTT
>CAZBIU010000620.1:0-1917 GCA_964491625.1 uncultured Myxococcales bacterium | reverse complement strand
TCGGCCTGGCCCTGACCTGTTTGTGGGCTTTCACAAACCATCGAATTGCCTATACGAATGCCAACATCCTTCAGTTCGCCCCGTGGGCCGCGGCGCTGGCGGTTCATGGGATAGCGGTTGCTCTGGGCCGGGCCACTGCGGTCAAGCGAGCGAAGGCGTTGGCGTTTTCCTGTGCGGCGCTGTCTTTGCTGGGCTTGCTGTGCAAGATTCTGCCCGGCGTCAGCCAGAACAACTGGCCATTCGTGGTACTGGCGCTGCCCATTTGGGCTGGACTGTGGGCTGGCTTGCGCGCTTTGCCCGGCAGCCATGACAGGCGATAGTTTGCTGGCTGACTTGCTTTTTCTTGGCTGGTCTCCGCGGGGATCGATGGTAAGGTGTCGTTATATCCACGTCAGCTTCGGTTAGGGTGTGACTTGCGAATACCCGCCGACCCGATCACAGAGCTTACAGTCAGCACGCAACCGTCCCTGCCCGCGATACCTCGCGCGAAGGAGGAAGAAGCATGATCGAGAACGAAGATTCCGTAGTCACTTCGTTGAACGAGCTACGGAAGCTGAAGAACGAGCGTATTAGCCGACAGTCCCAGTCGCGATCGGTGAGCATAGGCAACCGTGCGGCGGCTTTGGCTGAGGATCCTCTGGCGGACCAACTGACACCTCCGCCGGCGCAAGCTGGGGCTATCCTCGCGGCGGTACGTGCGCAGGCGCCGTTCGATCAGAACGCAGCCTTCGCCGGACCGGCGGCGAATCGCTTTTCTGCTGGCGCCGCTGGGTTCGAGCACGCACAGATTTCTGCACCGCCCGTGATCAGGACCAAGACGTCCTACACGGCCGCGGTTGCGATGACCGTGCTGCTGGTGGGCGCCGGCGCCGCAGGCTACATGAAGCTTCAACAAGACACCCAGTCGCTCCTCGCGGCCAAGGACGCCGCCATCAAGAGCGCTGAGGACGCGCGCATGCGATCAGTCGAGGGGGCCACCAAGGCCGATCTGGTGGCCAGGAACAATCTGCATCAGTGCGAGGACAGGTTGAAGGCCAGCCAGGCCGCCGCCTCCGCCGCGATCGCGCCGGCCGCTCCGGCGGAATCCGCTACGGCTTCTGCTGCCGCGGAAAGGAAGGTCGAAAAGGCCTCCGCCAAGGCGACACGTGGTAGTCATCGCGCTGCCCGGCCGGCGCGTCAAGTCGCCGCCTCGTCGGCTCGGGAATCCGCCAAAGAGCCCAAGGAGCCCAAGGAAAAGGGCGACGTTCCCACCATCGCCAAGAAGAAGAAGGTGGACAACGATCCGTTGGCCGGTCTCGGCAAATTGTGATTTTTTGACGAACTGCCCGGCATGCCTGACCCTGAGGCATGCTGCCCGCAACCGAAGAGACCGCGTTTTACGATAGCTGTAAGCAAGAGCTTCTCGACGAGCACAGCGGGAAGTTCGCCGTTGTGTGCGGCCGGAGGCTGGTGGGGGTTCACACCTCGCTGGATCTGGCCCTCAAAGCCGCCGCAGATGCCTTCGGCGACGGTGCTCTAGCCGAGGGAGCGCCCGTTCTCATCAACGAGATCGGCGAAGCCCCGCGGGTGCGAGTGGTCGCCCAGTCACGCCGGCCTGTGCGCTGATTTCCGGCCTACCGTGGCTTGACGCGCAGACGATGTGCGCTAGGTAATGGCGCACTTGCCGATCGGCTTTCCCTTCTTGGGTTTGCAAATCTGGGCGTTCTTAAGTTAGAAACGCCGTCGCTGGCTGCCGGCAGGGTCTGCGCAGGCTGGCCGGGAAAGGGAAAATTACCGATGTCACGAGTCTTAGCTAGGGTATCGAGCAAGCGTACGTTCGGGTGGCTGTACCTGGTCGCGTTGACCGGGCTGGCCGTGGGCTGCGTCGAGCAGGCCGAGGACTTCTGCTGCAGTCTTTTTTTGCTGGGCGGCGGCGTG
>CAZBIU010000619.1:0-1920 GCA_964491625.1 uncultured Myxococcales bacterium | reverse complement strand
GGCCGCAAGTTCGAGGACGACGGTCCGCACCTCATCTACATGCCCGAGCGCGTTTTCGACGCCGACAAGTTCGTCTCCGACGTGCAGAAGGTCTACGACAAATACGGCCGCTGCATCATCGCGGTCTCCGAAGGCGTCAGCGACAAGTCGGGCGCGCCCATCATCACCTCGCTCAAGGGCTCGGAAAAGGACTCGCACGGCAACGTGCAGCTTTCGGGCACCGGCGCGCTCGGCGACCTGCTCGCGGACCTCATCAAGGCCAAGACCAAGATCAAGCGCGTGCGCGCCGACACCCTCGGCTACCTACAGCGATCCTTCTTGGGCTGCATCAGCAAGAGCGACGCCGAGGAAGCGCGCGCGGTCGGCCAACGCGCCGTGCAGTTTGCCGCCATCCACGGCACGGCCGGTTCGGTGGCCATCAAGAGAACGGGCGATTATGCCGTTACCTATGACTTGATTCCGCTCGAAGCCGTCGCCGCCAAGACCCGCCACATGGACGAGTCGTTCATCAACGCCGAGGGCAACAACGTCACGGAGGCGTTCCTCAAGTACTGCCGCCCGCTCGCGGGCGAAATGCCGACCCAGGACCGCTTTCAGGCCCCGGCCGTCGCCAAGATCCTGAACAAGTAACCATTTGGACCAAGGAGCGAAAGCAATGTCAGAGAATGCTCTCTATAAGGAAATTGGGCTCGTTAATACCCGTGAAATGTTCAAAGCGGCGATGAAGGGCAAATTCGCCGTTCCCGCCTACAACTTCAACAACATGGAGCAACTGCAGGCCATCGTGAATGGCTGCGTCGAGTCCGACTCGCCCTTCATCCTCCAGGTCAGCTCGGGCGCGCGCAAGTACGCCAACCAGACCCTGCTCCGCTACATGGCACAGGGCGCGGTCGAAATGATCAAGGCGGCCAAGAGCCCGCTCAAGTTCACCTTGCATCTCGACCACGGTGACACCTTCGACCTGTGCAAGTCGTGCATCGAGACCGGCTTCTCGTCGGTCATGATCGACGGCTCGCACCACCCATACGAGAAGAACATCGAGGAGACCCGCAAGGTGGTCGAGTACGCCCACAAGTACGACGTCACGGTCGAGGGCGAGCTGGGCGTGCTGGCCGGTATTGAGGACGACGTGGTCGCCGCGAAGTCGATTTACACACAGCCCGACCAGGTGGTGGACTTCGTGCAGAAGACGGGCGTGGATTCTCTCGCTATCTCCATCGGCACCTCGCACGGCGCCTACAAGTTCAAGGCCGCCCAGTGCACCCGGAACGCCCAGGGCATTCTTGAGCCCCCGCCCCTCCGCTTCGACATTCTCGAACAGATCGAAAAGCGCATTCCCGGCTTCCCCATCGTGCTCCATGGCGCCTCGTCGGTGGTGCAGAAGTACGTCGAGATGATCAACAAGTTCGGCGGCAAGATGGAAGACGCGGTCGGCATCCCCGAGTCGCAGCTGCGCAAGGCTGCAACCTCGGCGGTGTGCAAGATCAACATCGACTCCGACGGCCGCTTGGCCATGACCGCCGCCATCCGCAAGGCCTTCGCTGAGAACCCGAAAGAGTTCGACCCGCGCAAGTACCTCGGCCCCGCCCGCGACGAGCTCAAGACCCTCATCATCGAGAAGAACAAGAACGTCTTAGGGTCTGCGGGTCACGGCAAGGAAATCTTCGGCTAGTGAGCTAGAAGAACACCACAGAGACACAGAGTTCGCAGAGAGGGCACGGCAGGACAACCTGGCGTGCCCTTTGTGTATGTGGCCGCTTCCGCCCGCACCAATGGCAGCCTGCTGACAATCGCTCCGCGTCAATATCCAGATAGTCTAACGCCTAGCTCGAGCGCACCATGGTGGCCGGGGTACCCGAGGCTTCCCCGATTCAGGGTCAATCTGATTGCAGAAGCCGTCCAACAGCGCGAAGAGAGTAT
>CAZBIU010000618.1:0-1944 GCA_964491625.1 uncultured Myxococcales bacterium | reverse complement strand
CCTCGAGGATTTGACGCTGCCACTCGTGCAGCGGAACCTGATCGGCGCTGGCCGCTCGCGAGCCAAACGTCGCACTCGGCGGAAGGCCAAGAGCACGAACCTCTCTGCTGATACTATGGCAAGCATGATCCGCAAGTACCGCTGGATGGAAATCGGTCTAACGTTGTCCCTGGCCGGCTTGGCCTGCGGGCGGACGGCGTTGGACGAGCTACCGGCGGGTGCGACCGGCACCACGGCGTTGCGAGGGATATTCGTGCCGACCGGCGATATGGCCGTGGCGAGGTATTTTCACACGGCGACCTTGTTGCCGAACGGAAGAGTGCTCGTCGCAGGCGGTGCGGGCCTTCCAAACGACTACCTTGCAAGCGCAGAGCTGTACGATCCCGGAGCCGGGCGATTCGCGGCCACTGGCAGCATGGCTATCGGAAGGATAGGCCCAGTGGCGACCCGAATGAACAATGGAAAGGTCCTTGTCGTCGGCGGTTTGCAGAGTGACGAGCGCTTTTCAAGCGCCGAGCTTTACAGCCAAGAAACCGGAAAGTTCACGCCCACCGCCAGCATGGGCGCAGACGTCGATTGGAGAGTTCCCACTGTGACGTTGCTGCCGAGCGGGATGGCACTCATTGCCGACGGGACCGATGACGCTGCGAACGCCGCAGTACCAGGGAGAGGACTCTACGCTGTGCTCTACGACCCCAAGGCCGGAACATTCGTTGCCACCGGCAGCATGAACAAGGATCGGGTCTGGAATACCGCCACGCTCTTGGCCAACGGACAGGTGCTCATGGTCGGCGGGGCAGACTTGGGCTGGGCGACCGCGGAGCTATACGACCCAAGCAGCGGAACATTTTCCCCGACCGGCAGCATGGCCGAGGCAAGGTCGAACCACACGGCGACCCTGTTGGGGAACGGGAAGGTGCTCATCGTCGGCGGAGGCGACGAGAGCAACCATGTGCTCGCGAGCGCGGAGCTATTCGACCCAGCCACCGGGACCTTCGAAGTCACCGGTAGCATGGCCGAGGCAAGGTCGAACCACACGGCGACCCTATTGGGGAACGGGAAGGTGCTCATCGCCGGCGGAGGCGACGAGAGCAACCATGCACTCGCGAGCGCGGAGCTATTCGACCCAGCCACCGGGACATTCGAGGCCACCGGCAGTATGACGAGCGCAAGGCTTGGGTTTACCGCGACGATGTTGCCTGACGGAAGGGTACTCATCGTCGGCGGCGCCGATGGCAACGGCAATCTCCAGACAAGCGCCGAAATCTACCAATAGTCCACACGGCGGACAACAACGCCACCAGCGGCCCCGCGTTCAAGGCGCTGTTCCCCAACGGCCTCGACGCCGAGCTGCGCCCCGTCGGCGCATCCCAAGTCACGGTAGCCGTCGCCACCCACGCCCAGGCCGAAGTAATTCAGCCCGAAGGTCGTGGCCGTGGCCGTGGCCGTGGTCGTGGCCGGAGTGATCTTGCTCGGCCACGGCCACGGCCACGTGGACGACCACGAAAACGACCACGACCACCAGTCATCGCTCGTCTGGGCGCGAACGTCAGGCGTGGAAAGGGGGGGCTCCTTCTGAAGCCGCCGCGACAGAGCCTCCGACAGCACCCACACCGCCCACCGACACCAAGAGCAAGTAATTCCGGCCTGCAGGGGCCGAAGCGAAGAAAACACCTCCTCCTGGCGAAACCGGGAGGAGGTAGCACCACAAACCATCGCGCTGGCGCAGAGGTAGCAGCCCTGGCTCGCTGGCGACGCCGAGGTGATCGTGCTGTCCAGCGCATCCGTGGGCGCGGCCCAGCCTGCCGACACAACCTTCGCCGCGCGTTTCCGTCCAAACCCGGCCTTGGGGCCGATCGTATTCCATGAGGATCCGACCGCCCCGGTGTCGGAAGAAGATTGGCCTTCGGATCTGCGGCCGTGACGCCGGTCGTTCTCGACACC
>CAZBIU010000617.1:0-1979 GCA_964491625.1 uncultured Myxococcales bacterium | reverse complement strand
ACCCCGTCCGCGGGGGCCGTGCCCGTCACGACGGCGGGGAGCGCGAGCGGGCCGGTCGGAAGCGACAGCGGGCGGTCGCTGCATAAGCGACTGCAGGAACAGGAGCGAGGCGAGATCGTGGCGGCGGTGGAGCAAGCCCAGGGCAACATCGCGCACGCTGCGCGCACGCTCGGCATCAACCGCTCGACGCTCTACTACCGCATGCGCAAGCACGGGCTTGAGCACCTGTTGCCGACCCGCGACGAGCCGATTGACACGGAAATGCCACCGACGGAATAGGGCTGCGATTTTCAGAACGCCGGCTGATAGAAAGCCGATGCCGGGCGCGCGAACAGGAAGCCCTGGAACAAGTCGCACCCGAGATCCGCAAGCACATCCCGTTCGGCCACCGTCTCCACACCCTCGGCCACTAGCATCATCTCCATCTCGCGGCAAAGCGCCAGCACGGATGCCACCAGTCGGCGCTTCACCGCGCTCGATTCGATCCCGCGCACCAGGTTCATGTCGACCTTGACGATGTCGGGGTCCAGCACCGCGAAGCTGGTCAGCCCCGCGTAGCCCGCCCCCAGGTCGTCGACCGCGATGCGAAAGCCCATCCGCCGCAACTCGAAGCAACGTTCTCGCACCCGCTCCAAGTCTGAAAGCGGCGCCCGCTCGGTAATCTCCAGCACCACGCACGAAGCGATGCTCGCGAGCGGCGACGCCGGCATGGTCAGCTCGGGATCGAGCAAATCGTTCGGGTGCAGATTCACGAAAAGGAGCCAGTCGTGATTCATGAGCGACCGGCGCTCGGCGACGAAGGCCCGCACCGCGCGCCCGAGTCTTTGCGTGGCATCCAGCCGTTCGGCCGCCTCGAGCACGTCGCCCGGGTTGGGCAGAGACGCCTCGTTGCTTCGAAGCAGCGCCTCGTACCCGAGCACGCTCCTCTTGGACAGCGAAACGATAGGCTGAAAGGCCATGCCGAACGATGCCAGCACGCGCTCGAAGCTTGCCTCCAAGCCGGCACGGTCGGAAGGGCCCGCGCTGCCGCCCAGGTTGATCGCCTCCCGCTTGAGCCGGGCCAGACGGTAGAGCTGGGTCGCTTGCTTGACGGTCTCGCGCAGCTCATCGAGATTGAAGGGCTTGGGCAGGTAACGAAACACGCCGTACTCGATCGCCTGTGCTGCCCCCTCCCAGGTCGGTTGCCCGGTCACCAGGAGGACCGGAAGATCCGGGTCAAGGTCGCGAACCGCCCGCAAGAGCTCGATCCCGCTCATGTTCGGCATGTTGATGTCGCAGATCACAGCGGAGAAGGCGCCCTTCTCAATCTCGGCAACCGCCTGCTTTCCCCGCTCGCAGGCGGTGACGTCGAAGGTTCCCTCCAAGGCGCGGGCGATCACGTCCAGAACCAACGGCTCGTCGTCAACGACCAGGATGGCGGCACGCCTTCCCGCGTGGCCCAACCTGGGGTTGTCAGGTTCCTTCGAAGTCTTGTACATCGCTCCGCCTCCTTCCACGGTCCCAAAGAGCCCATGCTCAGGTCAAGGATCTCGACATTTTCCCTCAAGAACCTTTGCTTGGACACAAGACTTTCCACGCCGCCAAGCCGTACCCAACGGCCACACGCGATCCTCCGCAACGCAGAATTCTCGCGAAGGCATGAATCGGCGGCAGCACCGGTGCTTGATGCGCCTAGGTCGCAGGCTTCTGCCGCAGGGGGGGTGCTCGTGTTGGTGGCGCCGCGCGACTCAGAGCGGTCGCGCGCGCAGCACTGACGCAAGCCCAAACCTCACGCAAGCTTGCTCATGACGCCCGGTCCGTCGCAACGCGGGGAAGCCGGTCATTGGAGCTGGGACGTCTCTGCGCGCAGCCGCCCAGAGTCTTCCGGAGGGAAGGACCCTGCACGCTCCTGGGGCTTTACTGTCCGTACACGGAAACGATGTTCGCCTGCACGGCGTCGTCGGCCGCATCCGATGAATAGCGGGCAGTCATGATCCCTT
>CAZBIU010000616.1:0-2000 GCA_964491625.1 uncultured Myxococcales bacterium | reverse complement strand
GAGGAAAGAAGCACCGACCAGCAAGATGGCGATGAAACGAGAGAGAGTCTGCATTCCGTCCCACACAGCAAACGGCATGCCTGCTACGTTACCGGCACCTCTGCGCGGAAAACTCGACCTCTCATCCAATTTGATGGCGAAGGCACATCATTTTGGCTGAAGAAGTCCCCATCACCGACATCCCAGCGGCGTCATCGCCCAGTCGATATGAGTTCGCGTTGCGCCAGCCAGGACTGGCACCTCTCGTGCAGGTCGGGTGTGCATGCACGAATTTCCAAATACGCCATCGAAGGCGAATAGCGTTCGGAAACAACGGCTGTTGGTTGGCGAGTCCAACCCGGCCGTTCGTGACTACCTAGTCGCCGTCCTCGGGGCTGACGGCCACGAGGTGGTCGCGATGACGAGCGGGGTCGATCTCCTGGATACGCTGGCTGTCTCGCTTCACCCTGAGTTCGGGTCCGGGCGATTTGACCTCGTGATCTCCGAGGTGCGCATGCTTGGTGCAGAGGAAGCGAGAGTGTTTGGGAAGCTCGTGGAGCGGGCAAAGCTCCCGCCGTTCGTCTTCACCACCGTTTTTGGAGACAAGGAACTACGAGTGAAAGCGAAACAGTTTGGCGCGCTGGCCGTGCTGGACAAGCCGCTCGACATCGACAATCTCCGTGAGATCGTGAACAGCGTCTTGCACCCTCTGCCCGAGGATCGGGGGCAGCTTGCCGCGGCTGCGACAGCTTGACACAGAACGGTTGGGCATGAATTCGACCGAGCGGGTAGGCGACGTGAATTCGGCGCTATTTTTCTCGCACAAGGCACGTTGACACGGAATGGTTTCCCCATGCCCAACTTCGAAAAATTGTCGGCTGCGGCGAACATCGCGCGGGGACTCGCCATGGATGCTGTCCAGGCCTGCGCCTCCAGTCACCTTGGCCTACCGCTGGGAGCAGCGGAGATCGGCGCCGTGCTCTACGGCGAGCTACTTCGCCATGATCCCGCCGATCCGGCGTGGATCAACCGCGACCGCTTCCTGCTCTCCGCAGGACACGGGAGCATGTTCCTGTACGCTTGGCTGCATCTTTGCGGATACCCGCTGTCGCTCGACGAGATCAAGCGCTTTCGCCAGTGGGGATCGAAGACGCCTGGACATCCCGAGTTCGGTCACACACCTGGCGTGGAAGCCACCACTGGCCCGCTCGGGCAAGGGGTTGGCAACGCCGTCGGGCAGGCGGTGGCGGCCAAGATGATGGCAGCCCGCTTCAACACGGCTGAGCACGCCATCTTCGATCACACCATCTGGGCCCTGGCCGGCGACGGTTGCATGCAGGAAGGCGTCGCCTCCGAGGCTGGCGCGATGGCCGGGCACTTTAAGCTCGACACCCTGATCCTGATCTACGACTCCAACTACGTCACGCTCGACGCGATGGCCGTCAAGTCGCAAAGTGAAGACACTGCCAAGCGCTTCGAAGCCTACGGCTACGAAGTTCTGCACCTCAACAAGGGAAACGATCTCGGGGAGGTCTACGACGTGCTGGCCCGCGCTCGGGCTTCGAAGAGCGGCAAGCCACGCTTCGTCCTGGCACACACCCTGATTGGCAAGAGCATCCCTGAGGTGGCGGGAACCCAGAAGGCGCACGGTGAAGCCGGCGCGAAGTTCGTCGACCAGGCACGCCGAGGACTCGGGCTGCCCGAAGAAAAGTTCTGGGTTCCGAGCGAGGTGAAGACGTTCTTTGCCGAACGACGGGAGGTGCTGGCGGCAACTCACGCTGCCTGGCGAGAGACCCTCGCCGCCTGGCGCGCGAAGAATCCCGACTTGTCGAGGCAGCTCGATGATGCCAACTCGCTGCGCGTTCCCGACGATCTATCGGCCAAGATTCCGTCCTTTGCCTCGGACGCCAAGTTGGCCACGCGCAAGGCGAGCGAGACGGTGTTGCAAGTTGTGGCCGCCGAGGTTCCGTATCTCATGGGTGCCAGCGCCGATCTCTACGGCTCGACCTTCAACTACATCG
>CAZBIU010000615.1:0-2018 GCA_964491625.1 uncultured Myxococcales bacterium | reverse complement strand
ACCTCGCCGAGAGCGTTGCTCGCCAGGAAAGATAGATTCGCTTTCGCGCCGGCATGCTCGCGCGAGCGTCGGTGATATTCGTGCAGCTCGCGGCGCATTTCAAGTCGGAGGTCAGGGTCAGCAAGGACGGCTCGTCGGTCAACGGCAAAAGCATCATGGGCCTTCTGACCTTGGTGGCCGCGTTGGGTTTTTCCATCGTCATCGAGGCAGAGGGGCCCGACGCAGAGGCGGCAGTTGCCGCCCTGGCAGAGCTGGTCGACCACGGATTCGGTGAGGGCGTGGTGGAATGATTCGATTGGCGGGCGTTGGCGCGTCCCCCGGCATCGCGATGGGGGTGGCGCACTTCCTGGGTGGGCGGATCGAAGTTCAAGAACGCCGGATCTTCACCGACGAGGTCGAGCAAGAGCTGCGCCGATTCGATGATGCCCTCGCTCGCAGCGACGCGCAGCTTCGCCGAATCCAGCAGCAGATCGCCGATCAGGTGGGTGACGGCCAGGAATACCGAATCCTGGAAGCGCACCGCATGATGCTGGCCGATGTCCACCTGGTCGAAGAGACCAGCAAGATCATCCGCAACGATCAGGTTTCCGCCGAATGGGCGTTGCGACGCGCGCTCGATCAGATCCAAGCCGTCTTCGCCAGCATCGAGGATCCCTACTTTCGGGAACGCCGCAGCGACATCGATATGATCGGCGAGCGCATCCTGCGCAACCTGCTCGGCATGACCCCGCCCGGGCACGAAGGCGTCCCCAAGGGCGCGGTCGTGTTTGCGCACGATCTGTCGCCCGCCGACATCACGCAGCTCGGGCGCGCCGGCGTGAGCGGATTTTTCACCGAGGGCGGCGGCAAGACCTCACACGCGGCCCTGGTCGCGCGCGCTCTCGGCCTGCCCCTGGTGGCGGGCGTGCAAGACTTCATCAAGCACATCCGTACCGGCATGACCGTCATCGTCGACGGCGGGCGCGGCGAGGTCATCCTGGAACCGGATTTCGGCGTGCAGGAGCGTTTCGCCGATCGCGCGGCACGGGACCTGGTGCAAGCCGAACGCCTGGCCAAAGCGCGCGAGGCACCCGCCACCACGCTCGACAACGTGCGCGTGCAACTGGCCGCCAACGTCGAGCTTCTGGAAGAAATCCGCGTGTCAGTGGACCTGGGCGCCGATACCGTCGGACTGTTCCGCACCGAGTTCCTGTACCTGGAGCGTTCGACCCTGCCTACCGAAGAGGAACAGTACCAGCACGCCGTGGCCGCCTTGCGCGCGATGGAGGGCCGCAACGTCATCTTCCGCACCCTCGACCTGGGCGGCGACAAGCTGCCCATGTCGGTGCGCATTCCCGCCGGCAACAACCCCGCTCTCGGGCTGCGCTCGATTCGCTATTCGCTGTGGCGGCGCGACCTTTTCCGCTCGCAGCTACGGGCCTTCTACCGAGCCGCCGCGGTGGGCCCTTTGCGCATCATGTTTCCGCTTATTTCCGGGGTCGGAGAAATGCGCCTGGTGCGCGAGATCTGCGCTGGCGTTTGCGACGAGCTGGCGAAGGAAGGTCTTGAGCACGACCCCAACGTGCCCCTGGGCGCGATGATCGAAACCCCCAGCGCCGCCGTGACGGCCGACCTGCTGGCCGCCGAGACCGAGTTCCTGTCCATCGGCACCAACGACCTCATCCAGTACGCGCTGGCGGCCGACCGCCAGGACGAGCACGTGGGCTACCTGTACCATCCCCTGCACCCCGCCATTCTGCGCTTGATCGCGATGGTGGTGAAGGGCGCCAACGCGTGCGGAAAGCCGGTCGCCATGTGCGGAGACATGGCGGGCGACCCGCGCTTTTGCTGGGTGTTGCTTGGGTTGGGTTTGCGTTCACTGTCCATGGCGCCAAGGCAGATTCCGATTGTCAAGTCGGTCATCCGGTCGAGCCGTCTCAGCGAGGCAGAGAAGCTGACCGCGGAGATCATGGAGTTGCAAACCTAGGACGAGATTGAAGAAGTGGTGAACCGAACCATGAAGAGTCGGTTTCCGATCG
>CAZBIU010000614.1:0-2041 GCA_964491625.1 uncultured Myxococcales bacterium | reverse complement strand
CATCTTTCAAGCCGTCGCGCGAGAGACCAACAGGTCATGACGGCTCGCTCTTAGTTGGTCGCCAGAAATATTTCAGATTTCGTCCTGCTTCAAAAAGTTTGACTTGAATCCGGTGCCGGGTGCAACATTCTTGCTTCGTTGCGCGCACAAGGCGGCTTGTCCGCGAAGCAAGCGATTTGTGTCGTCGTTTGCCCATCGCCTTTTACGAAACTGCGCTCGCTACGGCGCCGTCTTCGCACGGCGGATCCAATCTTCGTTTGAAGGTTGCCTTCGCACGTGCCTTGGCAATGGCGCCGCAGAACTGATTGTCGCGGCGTATTCCGCGCACATCACGGCGCGCCTTGAAGACAACTCACCCCACGCCCATCATTTCCGGCACAACCATGCGGAGGGCGCCATGGACTCGACGGATAATCACTCCACAGAAAAACCCAATTTTGCGCGAAGTGGAGCCGCTATGCTGGCCTGGCTCCAGGCCGAAGTCAAGGCCCAGCATTTCATCCAACGTTTTGTGGTCTTTCGCGAGCTTTTGAGATCCGTTCTATTCAGCCTGAAGCACGCCGATGGGGAGGCCTAGCCAACGAGGCTACGGCCGCGTGGACTTGCTCACCGACGAGATGGACGTAGTGGCGGGTTGTATCAAGCGAGCTATGCGCGAGAATTTGACCGACCACCTCAATGCCGTTGCCCATCCTGATGAGTTGAGTCGCCGTTGAGTGCCGAAAAACGTGTGGCGTGATGTGCTTGGCGATGCCGGAGAGTTTGGCGTACTTGGCGACCATGTCTTCCACTGCGCGCGGCGACAGCCTCTCACCCCGGTCGCTCAGGAAGAGAGCCGGGCTCGTCGCTGCGTTTGGATACTCGCGCCTTTGCCAAAGCCATCGTCGAAGGCCGATCACGACGTCGAGGTTGAAATAGACCGGTTGCACTTTGCCGCCTTTGCGACGTACGGAGCGGAACACCTCGTCATCGAAGTCGGTTGCTGATAGGTCGAGGGAAAGAAGCTCGGCCAAGCGCAGGCCGGTGTTCCACAGCGTGATGAAGATTGCGAGATCACGGCGCAGGTAGAAGTCGGAGGCATTCGTCTCGACCGTGCGGCAAAGCTGCTCAAACTCGGCGACGGTGAGAAACGTCGGTGCCTGTTCGGGCAGTGCCGCTGCTTGAAGTCCAATCGTCGGGTCGCGGGTCAAGCGCTCCTCGACTACCAGAAATCGGAAGAAGGACCGAAGCGCCGCCAAGCGGCTGTTCCTCGTAGCGGCGGACGCTGTACCGGCCGTGCCGCCTTCGCGAACGAACAGCACCACGAGCGCCTTGTCGACGTCGCTTGCTACGACGACATCTCGGTGAAGCTCAGCACACGCGAATCGGCAGAACCGCCGAAGCAGGGCGGTGTAGCGGACGATCGTGAGAGGCGACCGATTCAGATCGTGGAGGTGGGTCGCGAAATCGGTGATGGCTTGGTCCATACCGTGCCCTTCCACGGTACTGACCGCATCACTTCTAGTCGAGCTATTCCGCGCAAAATTGGGTTTTTGCGCGGAGTGGGCACCTTTTCCCGAGGTTTTCACGCTCGTGTTTGCAGTCATGGAAGGAGATAGAAATGTTTCAGATTCGTCGTGTTCCACTTGTCCCTATCCTCGCTTGCGCCTCACTCATCGCCGTCGGATGCGGACCAACCCTGTCGACCTCGCTGCGCACCGAGACCGCTTTCGCGCCCGGTAACACCGGCACGCTTTCCCAAGATGGTCTCACGATTGAAGTACCCAATCTCACGCAGATGCCTGAGGTGTTTCGTGTAGAGACAGCAGCCTGCGATTCGAACGGAAATCCCATCGCCGATAGGATGACGACGATTACCGCGCTCTCCGCCAGCGCCGAACTCTACCAAATGAAGATCACGAATAAGACCGACCATGTCGTTCGACTTCAGGGCGCAGTCATCCGTCTTTTCGATCCGGCCGAGAACCCGATCGAGCCCCAGAGCAAAGAAGAGGTCGTAGCGACCGCCACGCGCCCCAGCAGCCTCGCCAAGCAGGGAGCA
>CAZBIU010000613.1:0-2046 GCA_964491625.1 uncultured Myxococcales bacterium | reverse complement strand
GATTCTGAAGGGGAACGGAACGATAGGCGTGCCCGATCTGCCGCCCAACATTCGCCTGGCGGCGCAGAGCAAGACCTCGCAGCACATCACACCGATTCCGGACCTGCCGAGCGACGGGACCGATCTGCGCGCGATCTTGGAATCGGTCGAGGATCGCATGATTTCCGAGGCATTGGAGCGAACGGGCGGCAACAAGAATCGCGCCGCCGAGCTCCTGGGACTGAACCGCACGACCCTGGTCGAGAAGCTGAGGCGCAAGCGCAGCGCCAGCTTGGCGGGCAACGGCGGAACCTAGTCCAAGAACCTACGCCTACGCCCGCGTCAGTCGGCCGAGCGCTGCGGCCATCCGGGCCAACGCCTTGTCGATGTTGGCCTGCGATGTGGCGTAGGACAGGCGTATGAAGCCAGGTGCAAAGAACGCCGAGCCGGGCACTACCGCGACCCTGGCCTCGTCGAGGAGGTAGTCGCAAAGCGCGAGGTCATCTTCGATGATACGACCGCCGGGTGCCTTGCGACCGAGGAATCGCGATACGTCGGGAAACGCATAGAACGCTCCTTGCGGCTCGACGCAGGTCAGGTCAGGTATTGCCCGCAAGGCGGCCATGATCGAGCGCCGCCGCCCATCGAACTGCGAGCGCATGCGATCGATCTCGTCGTCAGGGCCGGTGATGGCGGCCAGCGCTGCGGCCTGGCTGACCGCGGCGGCGTTGGTGGTCGATTGCCCCTGCAGGATCGCCATCGCCGCGATGACCTCACTCGGCGCCAGCGCGAAACCGATGCGCCAGCCGGTCATGGCGTAGGCCTTGGACACCCCATCCACGACGATGGTTCGTTTGCGAACCTCCGGCCCGAAAGTCGCGGGCTCGACGAAGCGGGCCCCGTCGTAACAAAGGCAGCGGTAGATGTCGTCGCTGAGCAGCCACAGGTCGTGCTGCACCGCCAGATCCGCGATCGCACGCAGGGTCGCCTCGTTGTATACCGCGCCGGTGGGATTGCTGGGCGAGCAAAGGACAATCATCCGGGTCGCCGGCGTGATGGCACGGGCGACTGCGTCCGCGTCGACCATGAAGCCGTCCTGCGCGCGCGCCAACACGGGCACCGGCTGGGCGCCGGCCAGCTTGGCGATTTCGGCATAGCTGACCCAACAGGGCGCGGGAAGCACCACCTGGTCGCCGCTGCCAAGCAAGGCGTGAAAGGCGTTGTAGACGACCTGCTTGGCTCCGGCGCTGACCATCACCTGGTCGGACGAGACCTCGAACCCGTGCGCCTTGGCAAACCAGGCCGCGACGGCTCGGCGGAGCTCGGCCGTACCTTCCACCGCGGTGTACTTGGTGGCGCCGCGATCGAGCGCCTGCTTGGCCGCCTGCTTGATGTGCTCGGGGGTGTCGAAGTCCGGTTCGCCCGCTGCAAGACCAATCACATCCACGCCGCCCGCGCGCAGTCGCGCCGCCCGCGCGGTGACCGCCATGGTTGCCGATGGTCTGACGTCGTCAAGCCTTTTCGCAAGACCGCGAGCCATGTTACGGCATTTTCCTAAACTTCTTCCTTAAGGTCGGTAGAACCGCCTTCGGCACCAGCCGGGAGACGTCGCCTCCCATCGCGGCCACCTCGCGCACGAGCGACGACGACACATAGAAGTTCTCCTCGTTGGTTGGCAGGAAGATGGTCTCCACGTCGGGTGCGAGCTGCCGATTCATGTGCGCGAACTGAAACTCGTACTCGAAGTCCGCCACCGCCCGCAGCCCGCGAATCAGGAAACGAGCCCCGTGCAAGCGCGCGTAGTCCACCAGCAGTCCTTCAAACGAATCCACCTCGACCCTGGGTTCCTTCCCAACCGCGTCGCGGATCATCCGCATCCGCGTGGCCAGCGGAAACAGCGGGCGCTTGTTGATGTTCACCGCCAGCGCAACAATCACCTTGTCGAACAAGCGCAGCGCCCGCTGCATGATGTCCCAGTGCCCGTTCGTGATCGGATCGAACGTGCCTGGGTAGATGCCGATCAGGGGAGCACGCGGCACTAGTCCAGCTCCCGCTGGCGCCGGTAGA
>CAZBIU010000612.1:0-2076 GCA_964491625.1 uncultured Myxococcales bacterium | reverse complement strand
CGATGATGCTCACCAGCCAGGTCAAGCGCGGCTGGGCCATCGCCGACGAATACCGCCGCCGGGGCATTCCGGTGATCTTCGGCGGCATCGCCACCCAGCTTCACGCCGAGGAGACCCAGGCCCACGCCGATGCGGTCTTCCTGGGCGAGGCCGAGGGCCGCATGGAGCGGGTCTTTGCCGACCTGCGCGCCGGCAGCTTGCAGCCGACCTACGACTTCCTCGACGCTCCCGCCGCCATCGAGCTGGTCGGGCCAGCCCGGCGCTCGATCTTGCGGCGCGAGCTGTACAGTTACAAGGGTGTGCGTATGGTGGACCTGTTCCACGCCTCGCGCGGCTGTCGCTTCCGCTGTTACCCATGCGCGGTCAATTATCTCGGCGGCCGATCCTTTAGGCCGCGGCCTTTCGACCGCGTGGTCGAGGAATTGTCGAGCATCGAAAACAACCGGCTCTTCATCGTCGACAATTCCCTTGCCCAAAGCAAAGAATGGGAGCTTGAGCTCTTCCGGGAGATGATTCCGCTCAAAAAGAAATGGTGCTCTCACCCCATCGAGGACGACGACCAGGTGCTGGACCTGGCCGCGCAAGCCGGCGCCTGGTACGTGTACCAGGCCGTCTTCGACACGTCGGACTTCATCCGCAATCGCATCAAGCGTTATCACGCCCACGGCATTGCGGTCGAAGGTACCATTCTGCTCGGCCTCGACGAGCAGACCGAAGACGACATCAAACGGCTGGTGGACTTCCTCCTCGAGGTCGAGCTCGACTTGGCGGAATTCACCGTATTGACGCCCTTCCCTCACACGCGCACGCGCGACGATCTGGAGAAGGAAGACCGCATCCTCAGCTCCGACTGGGATCAATATACCGCCGACAAGGTTGTCTATCGACCACGCCACATGACCCCGGAGCGGCTGCTTGAGCTTTACCACTACGCCTGGGACACCTTCTACAAGGTCGAGCCGCAGACCCACAAGATGTACAAGCTGATGCAGAAGGTGGTGGCGCGCGAGATGGCCGACGGAACCTTCGTTCCCCGCCGCACAGAAATGGCGCGCACCCGTTTCGGTCGCACCGCCGAGTAGCGCGGACAAGACACGCGCCCAATGGAGACGGCCGCTTGGGCGACCTGGGAGGCCTGCGTGAGCGGCGCCGCCATGGACGAGCCGCCCGAAGTCGGTGTCAATGAAGTGATCCGCCTAGACGTGCAAACGCTCACTCCCTCACGGAAATCGCCATCTCGGTTTCGCCCGACCCCCGTCTGTCCTATCATCCGCTTCGCCCCATGGATTTACCTTCACAACCACCTCGACGGCAGATGCTCCTGCTGCTCGCCCTTGTGGCGCTGCCGCGGGTTTTCCTGGCCTCGACCGAGCACGGGACGAATCACCCGGACGAGATCTTTCAAATGCTCGAACCGGCCCACCGCTGGGTCTACGGATTCGGCATTCAGTCGTGGGAGTTTCGCGACGGGGCCCGTTCCTGGTTGCTGCCGGGGGCTCTTGCGTTGCTGTGGAAGATGCTCGCCTGGCTTGGATTGTCCAGTCCCTTGCTCGTGGTGCCGATTCTACGCATGCCCTTCGTGGCGCTTGCGGTCTACAGCGCCTACCTGGCCGCGCGGCTTGCCGGCAAATGGGCAGGTGAAACGGCAGCCATGTTGGCGCTTGCCTTTGCGGCCTTTGCGCCGCTGGCACTTCTGCTCGACTTCCGCACCACCACGGAGGCCGCTAGCGTGCCGTTCGTGCTCCTGGCCTTGCTGTCTCTGGCGGATCGCAAACCGGCGCGTGCCGGTGCTTTTCTTGCGTTGCTGGTGTTCTTGCGTCCGACCAACGGAATCGTCGGATTGACAGCCGCAGCGTGGCTTCTGGTCGAACGCCGCTTCCGAGAGGCCGCCCGGCTTGCCTTGGGCGCTTTGCCTGTGGCCGTTGCCGGCGGCCTGCTCGACTGGGCGACCTGGGGCAGCCCGTTTCACCATCTGGTCGAATACGCCCGGTTCAATTGGCTGGAATCCGGGGCGAGCTTGTTCGGATCCGAGCAGGCCTGGTTCTTTGGATTGGTTCTACTGTCCACCGCTCCGGT
>CAZBIU010000611.1:0-2087 GCA_964491625.1 uncultured Myxococcales bacterium | reverse complement strand
GTAACGCTCAACGCCGACGGACAGCGCCCGCCGGCAGCGCGGCAGCGAGGTGGCGCACCGGCGCGCCTGTGGCTTCGCGATGGCCGCGCGGGGCTGTCCGGTATCGTGTCGCCGAGTCTCGCCCGAGGTTATTCTGGCGCCCCACAAAGAAGCCACCGCCGCACGCTGTGCCAGGTTAGGCCGGATCGTCGAGATCCCGGAGGTCGGCGGGCTGCACCACCACTACGAACGCCGCGCGGCCTGATCGCGACAAATATCCGCCGTGCCGACGTCGACATGGACGGCCATTCCTTTGCCCGCTCGACGAAACCGCGTGTGCTTCCGCGGCGACCTCCCCCTGGTGCACGCGTGCGCGCGTGCGAGCGTGCGAGCACCCTCTTGGTCGTGCCCATCCACCCAGGGTCGACATCCCGTCGGCGCACGGATGAGAGGCTGGCGAAAGACAACGAGTGCTTGCACCATTTCGTAATCTTCGGAGAGCGACACCCGCGGTTCGTGCTCAAAGAGTTCATGGCGCACTATCATCGGGAGCGGTTCCATCAGAGGCTCGGTGGACAGCTAATCGAGCACTCGGACAACGAGAATCGGACGAGCGGCAAGGTCGTCTGCCGGTCTCGGCTCGGCGGTATCCTCAACTTCTATCATCGAGAGGCAGCTTGAGCCTCCGCTGCGGATTTTCGGACATCGCGGCATTTGCGCGCTCTCAAGAGCCGCGTCGCCGCCTGGCGAGTACGCACAGAAGCCGAGCATCGGCCGATTGGTTGGAAATTCACTGTCGCTGATGCCCGTCGCGTGTTCCGCTATGATGGAATCATTACGCCCCGGTCAGAGCACTAGTCGAGCCCGTGGATTCGTGCAGCCGTATCAATGCTCAGGCGTTCCTGGGTGGTTGGCAGGCCCCGCGGGGCGCAATCGCCGAGGTTTCTTCCCAGCCCGCGTAGCGCCGCGATGGCGCAGGGGCCGATGGCTTCAACGTCATAGCCACCTTCGAGCACGATGCCGATTCGTCCTCGTGCCGAGCCAGCGGCCGTCGCTGCGATGGCAGCGCCGACGAATTGGAAATCCTCCGTCTCGAGGCACATATTGCCCTGCGGGTCGCCCGTTCGGGCATCGAACCCCAGACTTGCCAGCACCACGTCCGGCACAAAACGTCGCACAGCCGGGATGATCACGGCCTTCGTCGCGAGCGCATAGGCGGCCAGGGTAGCCCCGGCTGGCAGGGGAATGTTTACCGTGGTGCCGCGGCCTGCCCCACCGCCGATGGTGGTTGCGCTGCCGGTGTCCTGGGGGAACAGCCGGTCAGAATGGATCGATACGAAGAGGACATCTGGCTCGGCGAAGAAGATCTGTTCCGTGCCGTTGCCATGGTGGACATCCCAATCCAGGATGCAGACGCGCAGCCCTTGCCGCCGCAGGTATTCGCCCGCCACCGCGACGTTGTTGAACACGCAATAGCCACACGCAGCCGCCGGCTGAGCGTGATGACCGGGTGGCCTCACCACCGCGAAGACCTGTCGGCCATCCTGGGCGAGCAACTCGTCCGCTAGCTCGAGCGCGGTTCCCGCCGCGTTCAGCACGGCCTTGACCGAGTCTCGACCCAGGCGGGTTTCGTGGTCAAGCTCGGCCGCGACGCCGCGAAGGCCCAACACCCGATCGACGTAGGAAGAGTCGTGAACCATTGTGAGCTCGTCATGCGTGGCCTCTCGGTTGCACGCGCGCAGCGAGTACCCGGCGCCGACGAGACGTCGGGTGAGACGTTCCACGCGTTCGCTGGCCTCGGGATGGTCAACGCCTGGGTCGTGGAGGCGGGCGCTTGCGCCCAGAAGGATGCTCAACATGTCGCGGCTGAACTCTATGACTCTTGAGGGCGGTTCGCGCTACGCATTTCGTCCGAAGAATGCTACGAAACTGCGACGTCGATAAGGGATCATGCAAACACGCTTTGCCACACCATTGGACGGACCGGCCATTTGCGCCGTGTACGCCCCGTATGTCGAGAAGTCAACCTACACCTTCGAGTTCGAGGTACCGACGATCGAGGAAGTCCGCCACCGTCTTCGCGTTGGCGTCGCGGTAGGTGAGCGCGG
>CAZBIU010000610.1:0-2100 GCA_964491625.1 uncultured Myxococcales bacterium | reverse complement strand
CCCTCCCCCACCACCGCCTCCTCCCCCACCGCCGCCGCCTCCTCCGCCACCGCCGCCCCTGCAATAGTCGCAAAGGGCCCGGTTCGAAAGCTACGGCTGCTTGCCCGGGGCTTGGGCCTCGCCGGCGGCCAGGTCCTCTTCCAGGTCGCGCAGGGCGTTGGCGCGAACGATGCGCGTGAGCTGCCGGTCCAGGTCCTCAATCTTCGCGAAGGACCGGAACAGAAGGTAGAAGATGAGCAGCAGCGAGAGATACATCGCCGTGTCCACGCCCCGGCCGACGCCTAGGATGGTGGCAAGACGATCGGTGGTGGCGGGATGGACCGAGACGACGATGACCGCTGCCCAGAAAACCAGCCACAGCCCGAGGTGTAGCATCCTCATGCCGCCGCGACGGTAGCGAATCAGCACGCGCGAAACCGCGAACATCGCAAAACAGGTCAGAACGATTTGGATCGCTTGCATGATGGCTAATCGGCGGCTAGCGGATGAACCGCCGGAAAATCAGCTTGAGGGCGATCTTGATGCCCATGAAAAGGTTCTGGCCCTTTGACATGGAATAGTCGGTGTAGATGGCCTTGATTGCCACCTCGTCATGGCGCCAATGCTTGTCCTTCATCTCTTTGATGAACTCGGAAATCGATTCCATTCCGTTGGTGCGCAGCTCGATGGTGCGCGCAGCCTTGTGGGACAGGCCGCGCAGACCGCACTGGCTGTCGGTGACCCAAACCCCGAACAGCAGAAAGGTCAGGAGGTTGCCGATGGTGTTCAGTAGCACGCGATGGGCCGGCATGTGCCCGGGGTCGTCGCCCTTCTTCATGCGCGAGCCCATGACGAACTCGACGTCGCCCTTGGCCAGGCGATCGAACACGCGCCCTGCGTCTTCCGGGCGATGCTGACCGTCGGCATCCATGGTGACCACCGCATCTGCATCCAGCCGCACGGCCGCTTCGATGCCGGTACCGATGGCTGCGCCCACGCCCCGGTTGACCGCATGGCGGACCACCAGGGCGCCGGCTTGCTTGGCCAAAATGCCGGTCTGGTCTCGCGATCCGTCGTCAACCACGATCACGCGTTCCGCATACTTCGTGGCTCCGCACACGACTTCAGCTATCGTGCGTTCCTCGTTGTAAGCGGGTATGACGATGATCCGTTGGGGCATGAATGCGTACTTCTGACAAACGGCAATATACCAGCACCCCTAGAAAGGCAAGACCTGCTGGTGAGCAGCGTCGTCCCGCCGCTGGCCGAGAGACGCAATGGTTGGTGGTATCGGCCTGGGCGCCCGAACTGGCCAGCCTTCGTCGGGCCGTGCCCCATCTTCCCGTGCCGATTCGGCGCAATCTCACGATGGGCAGCGTCGGCGTCGGCTTGGTAGACGCAGCCGCCGGCACCGCCCGGCTTCTTGAAGAGATCCGGCCTGGCGGCGTGATCCTGGTGGGCACCGCCGGCCTCTACCCTGCCGCCGGGCAGGGCCTGCGGCTGGCAGACGCGGTGGTCGCCGACGAGATCGCCCTGCTACCCGACGTCACCACCGGCAGGCATACCTACCTTCCCGAGGTCATGTCTCGACAGGTAAGCGCGACGCCCGGCCTTAGCGAGGCCATTCGCAACGCCGCGAGCCTCGCAGCCGTAGACGTCGCGTGTCCGCTCGCCATCACAGCGTCCGCTCCGGCGGCGAGGAATGCCGCGAAGAGCTCCCATTGCGCTGTGGAGAACTTGGAGGCTTTCGCCGTCGCGCGCGCGGCCGCCGGCCGCAACATCCCATTCGCCGCCGTCCTCGGTATCGCCAATCACGTCGGCCCGGCCGCCCATCGCGAGTGGAAGCAGAACAGCGCAAGGGCTGCCGCCGCCGCCTGCCAGGCTGTCCTCACGTTTCTGGGCGCCTGGCCCCGATAGCGGGAATCCGTGGCCGCCTCCGGTTCCGTCTAAGGCGCCCAATCCACCGTGGAGCCCGCCGGTAACAGCCCCGCCTTTTCAGCGCGCGAAAACAGAGCATCGATGCCGGCCCGGGCGTCGGGAGCCATCGCGAGGGTGTCTTGGTTCGCGTACATGGCGAGATAGCGGTCGAGCAGCGCCGTTTCGGACAGCGAAGCGTCGCCG
>CAZBIU010000609.1:0-2116 GCA_964491625.1 uncultured Myxococcales bacterium | reverse complement strand
CCATTTCCTGGTACGTGGAATGGGAGGCTCAGCTTGGGCAGCTTTTCGCGGCCTACGTCGACGCCAAACGCGAGCGCCACGTGCTCGACTACGATGACCTCTTGCTGACCTGGTGGATCATGATGTCCGAGCCCGAGCTTGCCGCCAAGGTCGGGCAGCGTTTCGACCACGTGCTGGTGGACGAGTACCAGGACACCAACAAGCTGCAGGCGGACATTCTGCTGAAGCTGAAGCCCGACGGGACCGGCGTGACCGTGGTCGGCGACGACGCTCAGTCGATCTATTCGTTTCGCGCCGCCAACGTGCGCAACATCCTCGAATTTCCGTCGCAGTATTCGCCGCCCGCGGCGGTCATCACCCTGGAACAGAACTATCGGTCGAACCAGCCGATTTTGGATGCATCCAACGCCGCCATTGGGCTTTGCAAGCAGCGCTTCACCAAGGATTTATTCTCCACGCGCAAGGAGGGCGGCCGGCCGTTGCTGGTGACCGTAAACGACGAGGCCGAACAGGTGCGCTACGTGACCGACCGCGTACTGGCCGAGCGCGAGGCCGGCGTCGCCCTCAAGCGCCAGGCGGTGCTGTTTCGCGCCGCCCACCACAGCGACGCCCTGGAGGTGGAGCTGTCGCGGCGAAACATTCCCTTCGTCAAATACGGGGGGCTGCGCTTTCTGGAAGCCGCCCACATCAAGGACCTGTTGGCGATTCTGCGTTGGGCGGAAAACGCACGGGATTCTATCGCGGCGTTTCGCAGCTTGCAGCTGCTTGCGGGCGTGGGGCCGGGTGGCGCCGGGCACGCGTGGGAATGGCTTGAGCAGCGCGGGTTCGATATGCAAGCGCTTGGGGAATTCTGCCCTGCCGGCCCCGCGCAATCCGAGTGGCCGTCGTTTAGCCTGCTGATAACGTCGCTGGCTGCACAGACGCCCGCGTGGCCAGGGCAAGTGGGCGTGGTCCGCCGCTGGTACGAACCGCGGCTTGAGGCCCTGCACGGCGACGCGCACGCACGGGCGGGCGACCTGGAACAGCTTGAGCAAATCGCCGGCGGATTCGACAGCCGCGAGCGGTTCCTGTCCGAGCTGACCCTTGACCCGCCGGGCGCCACCGGGGCCGAGTCCGGACCGCCATACCTCGACGAGGATTACCTGATTCTGTCGACCATCCACTCGGCCAAGGGGCAGGAATGGGACACGGTGTTCGTGCTCAACGTGGTCGACGGTTGCATTCCATCGGACATGGCGACGGGCACGCCGGAGGAAATAGAGGAGGAACGACGTCTGCTTTATGTAGCCATGACCCGCGCCAAGAACAGCCTGTACCTCTGCCGCCCGCTTCGCTTCTTCGTGCGGCAGCAGCATCGCCGCGGCGATCGCCACGTCATCGCCCCGCTCACCCGGTTCATCCCCGATTCGATCTTGGACCGGTTCGAGCGCGTGACGGTGCATGACCCGGCCCACGCTGGCGGCGACGGCCCGGCGGACCACACCAGCCCCACCATCGACGTGGCCGCCAGGCTGCGGGCAATGTGGGGAGGATAGGGTCTGGCCGGCGTCATCGGGCGCAAGTAGACTTTCGCGCAGTTGAGTCATCCAACCCTTGGAGGTCCCAATGGGAGAGCCGCTACCACTCAAAGGTCCCGACCTTGCGGAAGGTATTTCCTCTGAAGAGCTTCGGGAAGGAGCACCCGTCGTAGGCCACTTCCAGGGCGAATCTGTGCTCCTCGTGCGTCGTGGTGTAGAAGTGTTGGCCATCGGCAATGCCTGCTCACACTATGGGGCGCCGCTCGACGAGGGCCTGGTGGTTGGAGACACCGTGCGCTGCCCGTGGCACCACGCTTGCTTTTCCCTCCGCACCGGCGAGCCCGTGCGGCCGCCTGCGCTGAGCCCAGCGAGTTGTTACCAGCTGGAGCGCGCCGGTAATAGGGTACGCGTTGTGGCCAAGCAGGACGCCACGCCGGCGCGCACGCCCGCCGCGCCGCCGTCGTCAGTCGTCATCATCGGCACCGGCGCCGCGGGCCATGCTGCTGCAGAAATGCTTCGCCGGGAGGGATTCACGGGATCCATCACGCTGGTCGGCGCAGACCCGGCGCTGCCTTACGATAGGCCCAACCTGTCCAAGG
>CAZBIU010000608.1:0-2117 GCA_964491625.1 uncultured Myxococcales bacterium | reverse complement strand
TGGCAAAGGTCAGAGTGCTGGTCAGCGGGTACGTCCCGCCGCGCACATAGACCGTCATGTCGGCGGTCATCGCGCTGTTCTTCGTCCGCACCAAATCGCGGGCCTTGGCCAACGTCTTCAGGGGCTGGGCGAGGGTTCCCGGATTGGAATCGTCGCCGTCCGGGGCGACGTAGATGGCGCCGGCCACGCCCGTTCCACCGCCCGCGCCAGTCGCGCCGCCTACGCCAGTCGATCCGCCCAAACCGGTGGTGCCTGCCCCTCCGATCGCCCCGCCCGAGCCGGTTGCCCCTCCTAGGCGGGTTGCACCGCCCGAGCCGGTTGTCCCTCCTAGGCGGGTTGCGCCGCCCGCGTTGGTCGCGCCGCCAACATTGGTCGCACCGCCCGCGCTGGTCGCGCCGCCAACATTGGTCGCGCCGCCCGTGCCGATAGCCCCTCCAACGTTGGTTGCCCCGCCCAAGCCGGTTGCACCGCCCGAGCCAGTTGCTCCGCCCGAGACGGTCGCACCTCCCGAACTTTTTGCGCCCCCGCTTCCAGGCTGGCCTCCCGCGCCGGGCTGGCCGGCCGTCCCACCCGTCGCGATGCTGCCGCCACCTCCAGCACTGCCGCCGCTGCCGTTCGGCCCCGACGCTCCCGAGGATCCCGAGCCGCCTTTTCCGGCATTGCCGGAAGAGCTCTTGGCCGAGCAACCGGATGCGAGCGATAGCCACAGCGCGAAGCCGGAAAAGACGAAACCGGAAAAGACGAAACGACGATCAGGTTGCCAACGTGTCATCATCAGTACGGCTCCTCGTGGACTCTGCGGGGGCGTGCCGCGACACTGCGCGGATCGCAACTCTACAACCATGAATTATTGGCAAACTGCAGTCGGAAGGTGCTACGGTCGCGGTGCCCGAAATTGGGTCTATTTGCCGGACCGCCGCTGCAGGGAGTTCCTTGGTGCAGGACCGAACCTCAAGCGCTACCCGCCTGAGCTACGCAGCCAGTGACATCGCTGGTCAGCTTCTTTTCTGCTGGATCATCTGGTACGTCCCGTATTTCTACACAGATACGTGCAAGATTCCCGCGGCGGCCGTGGGAGCGATTCTGCTCGCAACCCGGTTCTTGGATGCGCTGGACGCACCGCTGTGGGGCATCCTGGTCGACCGCACGCGCAGTCGGTGGGGCAAGAGTCGCCCCTGGTTCCTCTGGCTGTGTCTGCCGTTCGCGAGCTTCGGCGTTCTCACGTTCCTGGCGCCTGACCTCGGCTACGGAGCCAAAGTCGCCTATGCCGCTGTGACCTATGCCGGCTGCAACGTCCTCTTCACCGGCATCAACACGCCCGTGACTTCGATCCTCCCATCACTGACCGCAGATCCGAAGGAACGTCTGACCCTGACCACTTTTCGCATGCTCGGCTCGAAGCTTGGCGTCCTGGTCGTGAACCTCACCGGCCTAGCGCTCGTGCGCTACCTCGGGCGCGGCAACGACCGGGCAGGTTTCGCGCTGGTGGTTCCCATCTTCGCCGTGGCCTCGGTCTTCCTATTCCTTGTCGCATTCCGCAATCTAAGAGAGACCGTCGTGCAGTCGAGGGCGTGGTCGGTTCGCGAGACTTTCGGAGCGATGAAGGGCAATTGGCCGTGGCTGATCGTCGTAACCAGCACGATTCTGTTCTGGATGGGGTTCATCTCGCGCGTAACCGTGGCGCCGCACTTCTTCAAGTACGTGCTTCACCGGCCCGATTTGCTGAGTGTGGCCAATGGTCTCGACGCAGCTTCGCTTGCGACGGCGCTTCCCCTGCCGTGGCTTTGTCGAGTCATGCCCAAGGCTCGGCTCTGGGCGCTGGGATTGACGGGTATGGTGTTTGGGCAATTGCTCCTTTGGCTCGGGGCCGAGCGTGGGCACGACCTGGGCCTGTGCCTGACTGGCTGGGCCGTCGGGTTCGTGTTCAGCGGGGCCGCGATGACCTTGCCGTTCTCCATGTTGGCAGACACAGTGGACTATGGTGAATGGAAGAGAGGTGTCCGTGCGACAGGGCTGTTGACGGCGATCGGCGGTGCGTTCTGTTTCAAGGTGGGCGCGGGCTTGGGAGGTGCCGTGCCGATGTGGCTGCTCCACGCCGGCGGCTACATCGAGGGCAA
>CAZBIU010000607.1:0-2131 GCA_964491625.1 uncultured Myxococcales bacterium | reverse complement strand
CTCGGTCGAGGACAAGATCAAGATTTCCCGGCTGCTCGACGGGTTCGGCATCCACTACATCGAGGGTGGCTACCCAGGCTCGAATCCGAAGGACGTCGAGTTCTTCGCTCGTTCGTCGCAGATCGGCCTTAGGCACGCCAAGCTGACCGCGTTCGGCAGTACCCGCCACGCGTCGAAAACCGCCGCCCAGGACGACAACATGAGCGCATTGGTCACGGCGGGAACGCCGGCGGTCAGCATCTACGGCAAGACCTGGCTTTTGCACGTCACCCACGTGCTCGGCACCACGGCGCAGAACAACCTCGACATGATCGCCGACAGCGTGTCGTTCCTGAAGAAGAATGGAAAAGAGGTCATCTTCGACGCAGAGCACTTCTTCGACGGCTTCCGGTCAGATCGCGAATACGCGCTTGCGGCGGTGCAGGCAGCGGCGAACGCGGGCGCAGACTGGCTGGCCCTTTGCGACACCAATGGCGGCAGCCTGCCCAGCTTCATCGCCGAGGCGATCCGCGAGCTTCGCAAGCTGACCAAGACCGCCATCGGCATCCACACCCACAACGACGGCGACATGGCGGTGGCGAACTCGCTGGCTGCGGTGGAGGCAGGCGCCACCATGGTGCAGGGTACGCTCAACGGCTGGGGCGAACGCTGCGGAAACGCGAACCTGATCTCAGTGATTCCTGCGCTCCAGCTCAAGATGGGCCACACCTGCGTGCCCGAGGACAACCTCAAGCGCCTGACCGAGCTTTCCCGCACCGCGAGTGAGCTTGCCAATATTCGACCACGCGCCCACGCGCCCTACGTGGGCAGCTCGGCCTTCGCGCATAAGGGCGGTGCGCACGTGGCGGCGGTGGAGAAGCTGGCCGCGTCCTACGAGCACGTCACCCCTGAATCGGTCGGCAACCAGCGCAAGGTCGTGGTGTCCGAGCTTTCCGGCCGCGGCAACGTGCGCATGGTCGCCCGCGAGCTGGGCGTGGACATGCGTGGCTACGAGCCGGCGTTGCTCACACGGGTGAAAGAAATGGAAAGCCAAGGCTATCAATTCGAGGCGGCCGAGGGCTCGTTCGAGCTGATGGTTCGAAGGGCGCAGCCCGGCTATGTGGAGCCGTTCGAGGTGCTCGACGTGGTGGTGATTTCGGAGCAGCGGCGCTCGCGCGAGATGTTCGTCGAGGCGACGGTCAAGTTGAAGGTCGGCGACGAGATTGCCCACGTGGTGGCCGAAGGCTCGGGCCCGGTCGACGCCATGGACATCGCTTTCCACAAAGCCTTGGATCCGCACTTCCCGCTCCTGCGCGACGTGCACCTGACCGACTTCAAAGTCCGCATTCTGGACCCCGAGGCAGCCACCGCGGCCAAGACCCGTGTACTGGTGGAATCTCAGCAGCACGGCGAAAGTTGGAGCACCATCGGCGTCTCACAGAACGTCATTGAGGCGAGCTGCGAAGCGCTGCGCGATGCTCTGGAGCTGCCGCTGATTCGCGCCGCCAGGATTGCGCCCAAGGCCTAATCCGCTCGAGCTGCAAATACGAGAGGGGAAGAGTCCCCATTCGCCCTCGGGATGCGCGCACAGCGCGGCCAACCCGTCGTTCCAGAGGGACGGACGCGAGGCATTGCGCGAGCAGGCTCGTGTCAATAAAGGACCGGAAAAATCAACTTTTGCGCTTCCATTTTCGTCTCGTCTGGACGCAAGATTTGGTGCCCCTACAAGTGGCTGCCCGCAACCCTGCTGGCGTCACGGGCAGTCTGACTCGATTGCGGATGTATCCAATCCGCTTGTAAAGAAGCACACCCCCCGCACACGAAACGGTCGATCCTTCCGCGCGGTTCGACCGGAACAGTGGGATTTCTTGTTTGCGCAAATCGGACCCGGATAGTCATAATTCGTTACAACTTTCACAGAGTTCGTGTTAGCTTGTTTGCCACCAAGGGCTTCTCGAAGGAGAGGAAAATGACCAGAGGATTTCGTGTGCGTTGTTCAGAGTTCGCCGTTCTGTCTCTCACCGTGGCCACGTTGCTCGGCTGCAGTGGAAAGGATGGCAAAGATGGCAAAGAGTGCACCGTGGGTGTCAACGATGCGGGGGCAAGCGTGCTTGTCTGCCCGAATGGCACCACAGTCCTACCCAACCCGACC
>CAZBIU010000606.1:0-2132 GCA_964491625.1 uncultured Myxococcales bacterium | reverse complement strand
TACGTGCTGCCGGTTCCAATCGTTCTCCGAGGCATCGTCAAAGATCATGATGACGAAGGAGAGACCGAAAATGGATTCGGAGCGTAGATGCGACAAGTGGGGAATGCCCGACATCTGGATCTCGATCGGGATCGTCACCTGTTGCTCCACCTCCTCCGCCGCCCGCCCTGGCCATTGCGTAATAACTGTAACGTAGTTGTCGGCGATATCTGGGTACGCTTCGACGGGTAAGTTGTGGAACGAAACGGCTCCCCAGGCGAGAAGCAATACCGCCGCTGCCAGCACCACGAATCGGTTGGTCAGGGCGAAGTCGACGAGCTTGCGGATCATGGTACCTTTCTTGTCAAGGGCACACGGGTAGCGTTTGCGCGTATAAGCGCATCCGGCGCACAGCAGGCGCTGCGACTGGAGGGTCTCTAGGCCCGCTTCTGCCGCGGTTTACAGCTCGATTGCACGATCAAGGACCATGGCCTCTTTGACCACGGTCTGTCCCGGCACGAGGCCGGACTTGATCTCTTGCATGCCCTCAGGCAGCGTACCGCCGGCCACGACCTCGACCCGGCGGAACTGGTGGTCCTGCGTGGGCAAGTACGTCCAGTCCCGATCGTGCAGGCGCAAGACCGCAGAGGCCGGCACCGCCGTGTAGGTCACGGGACTCTGTGCTTTGAAGTTGGCGGTCACGAACATCCCCAGGCGCAACATTCCTGGATTCTTCACCTCGATACGGACCTTGGCCGTGCGCAGGCTGGGATCGAGGACCGCCCCGATGTTGCTCACCTTGCCAACCAACGGCTCACCTGGATACGCATTGAGGTGGATGGTGGCGTCATCCCCAAGGTGCACGTTCCCAAGGTCCCTCTCGTAGACATCGCACACCACCCAGACCTGAGAAATATCGGAAATGGTGAAGGCGGTCGAGCCCAGACCCTGCAGACCGGCGGCATTGGTAACCTGTTGGTCAGTGATGATGCCCGACACCGGCGCACGGAGGTCGACGACGCCATCGTCCCGCTCTGGCTTTCCGCCAAGTAGACGCAAGTGTTGTGCCTTGGACTCAACGTCGAGCTTGGCCTTGTTTTCCGCATTTTCTGCGACTTGCACATCGTTCATCGCTATTGCGCCGTGAGCGTAAAGATCCTTCGACCGCTCGAGTTGTGTATGCGTAAGCAGCTCATCGGCCATGGCCTTCCTCAGATCGGAATAGCCGTTGACCACATCGTCGCTGCGCACACTGAGCAGTACCTGCCCCTTCTTGACCACGTCGCCCAAGCGAGCATGGATGCCTACTACGCGGCCGGCCGCGAGCGAAGTCACTGGCACATTCCGTGTGGTGTCGACCATAACCGCACCCGTCACCACCAGCTCCGGCTTGGTAATGCGCGCAATGGCGGTGGCCAGCGCGAACCGCTCGGGCTGGTCCACTTTGAACACGGTAACGTCCATCGCCTTGACGACCTTGGCGGAGGGTGGCGCCTCCGCGGACAGATCACGCGCCTGTGCCTTGGCGCAACCGACTGAAGGCAAAAGGCCAAGAAGGCAGATGCCACAGAGGGCTATTTTTAGAGTGTCGTTCTTCATTGGAGACTCCACTTCATTGGGATGTTTACGCTTCCGCTCTCTCGTGCAAGACTTTCTTGTGCAAGACTTGCGCCGCCATCAATTGGCCGCCGCTGTCTCAAATCCGGACCATCATGTTGATTGTGATTCGGTCTTCGTTCTTCTGTAGGTCCGGCGCCCAACCAGTAATGGTTCCGGTTGGATTACCATCGTTGCTGTAGACTCCCGAAGGAGCACCCGCGACTGGCGGGGTTACCCCGCCGTGCCCCGCAAAGTAAGGAAAGTTGGCCCAACGATGCACATACTCGGCGCGGAAGGTGATGTTCTGACTCGGCATGTAGTCGAACGTTTCAGTAGTATCCCAGGCTTTGAATCCTAGGCCGGGCGTCTGCGGAAAGTACGGGCTCTGCGCGTAGGCCGTCGCGCCATCAATGGGCGGAGTCAGCACCAGGTAGCGTCCGGGGTTGGTCATCACGCCGCCGCCGACCGTGAGGCCGAGCAGGTCGTGATAGAACCAAAGCCGGTTGTAGAGCATCGCGCCCAGGAAGTACTGCGACGGCGTCGTCGTGTTGCCG
>CAZBIU010000605.1:0-2153 GCA_964491625.1 uncultured Myxococcales bacterium | reverse complement strand
TGTCCATTCGAGGGGAGCCCCGATCTTCTTTAGCGTCATCGCGTGCATGAATTGCCTCCCGGTCTGGCCAGGCGTCGACTTGGCCTCACGCTATTCCTGCCTGGGTGGCAGTTCCAGAGCCATAGAGGTGGCGAAACACGCTCGGCAGCTGCTCGGGCAAATCCTCGGCGATGAGGCCGGGGCCAAACTCGTTGGCGGCCGCACCGTGCAGCCACACCGCGGCCGCTGCTGCAAGGAAGGTATCCATGCCTTGGGCGAGTAGGCCGAGCACGATTCCGCTCAACACGTCGCCAGCCCCGGCGGTGGCCAGGGTTGGCGGCGCGTTGGCGTTGACGATCGCTCGCCCGTCTGGAGCCGCGATCACCGTGTCGCTGCCTTTCAGGATGACGACGGCCCCGCTGCGACGGGCGGCGGTGCGCGTTCGCGTGAGCTTGTCGCCGCTCGGGTCGAACAAACGACGGAATTCACCATCGTGCGGCGTCAGAACGCATGGCCCGACGATCACCCTGTCAAGCGAGCCAGGATCGTCCTGGAAGGCTGTCAGCGCATCCGCGTCGAGCAGCGTAGGTCGCCCGGTTGCCAACATGGCCCGCACCCGCCCGCGGGTGGTTTCGCCAACTCCTGCACCCGGCCCGATGAGCAAGGCCGAAAAGCGACGATCGGAAAGCAGGCTGTCGAGCTCCTGTGGGGCTGCGAGTGGTTGCACCATGATGCTGGTCAGTGCAGCCCCGTAAATTGAAAGGGCAATCTCTGGCACCGCGATGGTCGTCAGGCCGGCACCGGCGCGGGCGGCAGCTCGAGCCGCCATGCGGGAGGCTCCCGTCATCGGGTAGCCCCCGACGATCAGCGCGTGACCACGCATATACTTGTTGGCATCGTCGCGCGGCCGCGGCAAATGCGAAATCCAGAGTTCGGGGTCATTCTCGAACGTGCCGGGGCCAATCTGCTCCAACACCGAAGGCAGGATGCCGATATCGGCTACGACGACCTCGCCGCACAGCGAGCGGCCGGGCAGCAGCAGGTGGCCCGGCTTCTTGCGGAAGAAGGTGACGGTCAGAACTGAGCGAACTGCTCCTAGGATCTCGCCAGTATCGCCCATCAGCCCGCTCGGCACGTCGATGGCAACGATCGGTACGCCCATACGAGCGGCGGCGGCCAACGTCTCGGCGGCCGATCCCCCAAGCGCCCGGGTGAGCCCTGACCCGAAGATCGCGTCCACTACGAGGTGTGCCCCTTCGAGCACAGCGGGTGTGAGGGGCGCGATGGCTCTATGCCACTGTTCTGCGTGGTGGCGCAATTCCTCTGGCAGAGTCTCATTCGCCTCGAGCAGCGCGAGTCGAACGGGCCAGCCGGCTTCGGCAAGGTGGCGGGCGGCGACGAAACCGTCGCCACCGTTGCTGCCGGGTCCACACAGCACCGTGACGGAACGAGCGGAGTAGCGCTGCTCGATCTGACGTGCGACGGCCGCGCCGGCACTCTCCGCCAGCTGGCCTTCCGGGATCCCGGCGGCCACTGTCAGTCGAATCGCCGCGCTCATCTGGCGGACGTCGAGCAGGGCTGTATGGGCGTTCATGAGATCTGCCATCCGATTGGGGCTCTCTCACCTATTGGGCATGGGCTGGGCTCTTGAGACGTTTTCGTTGTGCCAATTCACGTTGGCGTTTGAGATGACGTAGGTTGGACGACCAGCCATGTCGACGATTCCACGAAGCAAGTCGCTTGATTCCAAGCTCCCACGGTTCACAACCGAATTGAACAGATGCGCTATAGACACTCATTTCCATTCTCCTATCAAGAAGGTCGGAAAATGTGCGGTGTGTGTCATATGTTCTCCTCGTTTTCCGGCTCGTCTTGCTTGGTTTGGCCGCCCTCGGCTCCGGCCGAGTGCTTCGTCAGCTTCTTGAAGGAAGCTTCCAGATCGTTCCACGCGGTCTCCACGCCGGTCTTGAAGATCCCCCACTTCGCGCTCCCCGCCGTCTTGAACTCGTCGAACTTTGATTGCGTCAGCCTGTACTTAGATCTCAAATCTTCCACACCCTTGCGATAGTCGATCTTCACCTCGCTGCCCGCCGTCTCGACTTTTGCAACCAGCTTGTCGAGCTTCGCACCCCACTGCTTGAGCTCCGTCTCCATCTTTCCCACATTCGCTTCAG
>CAZBIU010000604.1:0-2157 GCA_964491625.1 uncultured Myxococcales bacterium | reverse complement strand
AAAGCCATCCCGACCAGACCTACGTCGGATTCATGGAAGACCTCAAACAGTCAGCCATACATGCCGCCGACGAGGTGGGCCTGCAGGACAGCGCGGGTGAGCGAATTCGCAATGTCATCGACGCAGCCGTCTTTCCTTACCTATACCTGACCAAGCCAGCGAGCGCGGCCGTCCGCGGCGATGCTTCGGCCCGCGACCTTCTGGCTCGCACCCTTGACGGCGAGATTCGGAAGAAGCTCAAATCGGTGCAAGCCATCGTCGACGTGGCGCGCGCGTGTCCCGACTTGAAGCAGGACCCACTGCTCACGCTGGTGTGCAACTCGGTCAGTCGCCGCTCCGAGCGAGGCGGCGACTTCTACATCGTGCTCAAACCGGGTGCGTTCTTCGATCCCGACTTGATCAAGGGGTCCGGAATCAACCACGGCAGCCCCTATGGTTACGATCGTTTGGTGCCCATGCTCGTGCGGGATCCGAAGCGCCCGGACCTTGCCGGCCAGGTCGAGCCGACGCGGGTTCCGTTCACCCAGTTTCACGACGAGCTTGTCAGGATCATCCGCGCCGCCGACGCGACGGCGAAGTGAGTCACCTAGCGCGTCCCGCGTCAGTCGGAAATTGCAGCTGCGAGGCGCTTCAGATGTAATGGGGGCGCATGGACGAAACCCCGGAAGAGCTGGAAGACATTCGCCGCGAGGCCGAGACCATCGATCCCAACAAGTATCGCCGGCGCTACCGGCGGCTCGTGACGTTGGTGGCGGTGATCTTCGGCGCCTCCGTGGTGTGGGTCGCGATTCGCATGGCGGTAGAAGGCCGCAATCCCTGCGAGCGGGTGCGCAACTACTTCTGTCTGAAAGCCCCAGTCGATGCCGCCAAGTGCAACAGCTACCAGGTCATCTTCAAGGAATCGGTCGAGGATTCGAGCGCGAGGATGCGCGGGGTGATTCGCGATCAGTGCCTGACCAAGATCAACCGCCTCAAGGACGAGGACGGAATCACCGTGGAGTAGGAGGTCGCCAAGACCTGAGACGGCGCAGAGCAGCGCATGCTCCGCGCTCCTCGTCTGACCGCCGTCCTACACACTAAACGACGAGCCGCAGCCGCAGGTCGACTTCACGTTCGGGTTGGTGAACTTGAAGCCCGAGCCTTGCACGCTTTCCACGTAGTCGATCTCGGCGCCGGCCAGGTACATCAGGCTCATCTGGTCGCACAAAAGGCGCACGCCCTGGGATTCAAGGGTTTGATCCACGTCCTGCGGCTGGTCGAAATAGAGGTCGTAGGAAAACCCGGAGCAACCGCCGCCGATGACCTTGAGGCGCAGCTCGAGGCCCGTCTCGATGTTCTCCTCCGCTCGGATGGCTTTCACCTTCTCTGCAGCCCGAGCTGTCAGCTTCACAAGCTCTTGGGTTTCTACGGCCGGGGTCTCTTCTTGCTTTTCTGCGACTGCGGACATGATGGCTCCTTGTTGCGAGAGTCTAACCGCCTAGTTTGATGACGACCACCCCGCAGGGTTTCAAAACGGTTTCGTTGTTTCCGCGCGCCAGTCGGGCGTGCGCATGCTGGTCACGTTCCACACCCGCAACGCGTCGGTCTTGCCTTTGACCTTGATGGGCAGAAGCGCGGTCGCGTTGACCATGGATTGTACGCGTGCGTAGGTTCCCTCGGAAACCAGAATCTCGCCGGACTTGGCCACGCTGCACAGGCGAGACGCGGTGTTGACCGCGTCGCCGATGGCGGTGTACTGGAGCGCGCGCGAGCTGCCGATGGCGCCCGTGACCACGGTGCCGGTGTTGATGCCGACGCCAATTTTGATCTCCTCCTGGCCTTCTGCGGCGCGCATCCGGTTGAAGTCGGCCAGCACCATCATCATGTTGACGGCGCACTCGACCGCCTTGATCTCGGCGCTGGGCAAGGCGACCGGCGCTCCGAACAGCGCCACGATTTCGTCGCCCACGAACTTGTCGAGCGTGCCCTCGTGCTTGAAGATCACGTCCACCATCAGCTCGAAGTATTCGTTGAGCATGCGGACGATCTCTTGCGGTGCGCGTTTTTCGCTCATCGCCGTGAAGCCCCGGATGTCCGAGAAGAGCAGCGTGGTTTCGGTGAGCGCGCCGCCCTTTTCGAGCTGCAGGTTGCCGGCCACCACCTGTTCGACCAGGTTGG
>CAZBIU010000603.1:0-2165 GCA_964491625.1 uncultured Myxococcales bacterium | reverse complement strand
CGGGAACTTTCTCCAAAGAGAGCTTCACGCTCCGATTTCCCGGGCTACCGGTCGTGCATCGCTTCGCCGAGCTTCTGCAGTTGTTCGAAGACGAAGCGGCGGTGGCGGTCGCGAGTACCTGAGGCGTTCCGTGAACGTTGTTCTGCTCGCCGCCGGACTTGGCAGCCGGCTTGGTGCTCTCACCCGTGATCTGCCCAAGGCGCTGATTCCCGTGGGGGCAAAGCCGCTGCTCTTCCACGCGCTTGCCTTCGCGCACCGCCTGCAGCCGTCGCGCATCGTGGTGGTGGGCGGCTTCGCCTTTCCCCTGGTAAGGGACGCGCTGGCGACCTTTCGTCCTTTCGTGCCGACGCCCATCGAGCTGGTCGAGAATACCAATTTCCGCGACGGCAACCTGCTGTCGCTGCTCGCTGCCAAGCCACGCCTGACCGAGGGTTTCCTGGTGATGAACGTCGACCACATCTACCGGCCCGGCATCGCGTCCGTGGTGGCCCCACCGGCGGATGCGGTGACCGCGTTCATCGACACCGACCGCAAGCTCGGCGCCGACGACATGAAGGTCGAGCGGCGCTCCGACGGCAAGATCGCCGCAATCTCCAAGACCCTGGAAAAGTTCGACTGCGGCTACGTGGGCATGACCCGCGTGCCTTCCGCCCTTGTCACGCGCTATTTCGAGGAAGCCGACCGCGCGCTTGTCGACGAGGGACGGGCGATTCACGTCGAGCGCATTCTGGCGCGCCTGGCGAAGACTGCGCTGGCTCCAGCGTGCCGCGACATCAGCGGCCACGGCTGGCTGGAGGTCGACACGCCCGACGAACGCGCGGCTGCGGAAGTCGCCTTCGCATCGGGCGGTTGGCTTGACGCCCCGTCGGGGCAGCCGTAGCTTTTCGCCGTGCCTGCGCAATCGCTCTGGTTTCCGTACGCCCAGATGCTGGGCCTCGAAGTCCAGAACCAAGTGGTGCGGGCCAAGGGCGTGCGCCTTTTCCTGCGCGACGGTCGCGTGCTGGTGGATGCCATCGCAAGCTGGTGGTGCGTGATTCACGGCTACAGCCACCCCGAGCTCAACGCGGCGGTGTGCGCGCAGCTCGACGACTTCGCCCACGTGATGCTGGGCGGGTTGGTGCACGAGCCAGCCCAGCGCCTGGCCGACCGGCTGGTGCAGATCGCACCGCCCGGGCTTGCGCACGTCTTCTTCGCCGATTCCGGATCGGTGGGGATGGAAGTGGCGATGAAGATGGCGGTGCAATACTGGAAAAACCAGGGCGTCGCCGGCAAGCACGTGTTCGTGTCCTTGCAGCACGCCTACCACGGCGACACCACAGGGGCGATGAGCCTGGCCGATCCAGATGATGGCATGCACAAGGTCTTCGCCGGCTATCTGCCGCGCCAGGTGTTCGTGCCGCCGCCCGAGGGCATGGGCGACGGGCGAGGCCAGATCCGGCGCTCGGTGGACGAGGCGGTGGCGGCCCTGGAAACGGCCCTGCGCGAGCACGGCGCGCGCATCGCGGCCTTCGTGTGCGAGCCGCTCATGCAGGCGGCGGGCGGATTCAACCTCTATCCCGCGGCCTATCTTCGCGAAGCGCGGCGACTGTGCGACCAGCACGACGTGCTCATGATCTGCGACGAGGTGGCCACCGGATTTGGCCGCACGGGCTCGCTGTTCGCGTGCGAGCAGGCCGGCATCACGCCGGACATCATGGTGGTCGGCAAAGGGCTCACCGCCGGCTACCTCGGTCTTTCGGCAACCCTGGCGACCGACAAGGTCTTCGGCGCGTTTCTCGGCCGCGAGCACGGCAAGGCCTTCATGCACGGGCCGACCTTCATGGGCAATGCCCTCGCGTGCAGCGTGGCTCTCGCGAGCAGCGCGATCTTCGAACGCGACGGCTACCTGACCAAGATCCGGCGCATCGAGGAGATCTTGCGCGAGGAGCTCCTCGACCTGCGCGCAGCGTCGGTGCGGGAGACGCGCGTGCTGGGCGCTTGCGGCGTCATCGAAGTGCACGACCCGTCGGCCTGGCGAGGCCTGCAGGACTTCGCCGCCGAGCGAGGGATCTGGCTGCGTCCCTTCGATCGCGTGGTCTACACCATGCCCGCCTACGTCATCGACGAGGCGAACCTGCGCTGGATCTGCCGGGTGATGCGCGAGTGGTTCGCGCAATGATGCTCCC
>CAZBIU010000602.1:0-2235 GCA_964491625.1 uncultured Myxococcales bacterium | reverse complement strand
CTTCGAGGATGTCGCGGTGCTCGCCGCCTTCGACCACGTCTCCGTGCTCGAGCACCACAACCATGCGACTCGCGATGGTTTCTACGTCGATCCGGCCCTGAGCAAGGCGGCGATCGCCAAGCTCCACGTCGATCCGGCCTTCGCAGGCGCAACCACACAGGGCCCGACCTATGCGCAGCCGCTCTATCTTGCCGGCTCGGGCAGCGTGCCTGACCTCGTGATCGTCGCGACCCAACAGGACCACGTCTATGCTTTCGACGCCGCCAAGGGCGGAACCGCCGTCTGGGACAAGACCCTGGGCACGCCCTTGCCCAAGTCGCGCCTGGCCACCCTCAAGCAGGGATGCGGGAATATCGACCTGCTTGGCATTACCGGCACACCCATCATCGATGCGGCCACGCGCACGGTTTATCTCGATGTCATGCTGATCGCGAGCGCCAATGCGACGGCTCAGCATCAAGTATTCGCGCTCGATGCGGACACGGGTGCGGTCAAGTCGGGCTGGCCGGTCGATCTCAACAGCGTCGCAATCTCGGGCAGCACGACCTTCAACTCGTTGGCCCAGAATCAGCGCGGCGCCCTGGCCCTGCTCGACGGCAAGGTCTTCGTGCCCTTTGGCGGTCATGTCGGCGACTGCGGTGTCTATCACGGCTGGATCGTGGGGATCTCGACCACCGATCCCACCCAGGTGAACGTATGGGCCTCGCGTGCCATCGCGGGAGGTGTCTGGGCGCCGAGCGGAATCTCGTCGGACGGAAAGTCGCTATTCTTCGCCACGGGCAATACCGAAGCGCAGTCCAATTCTTTCGCGGCCCCTTCGACTTGGCAGGATGGCGAGACCATCTTCCGCCTGCCGTCGTCCCTCGCTTTCAGCGGCTCCAACGCCGACTATTTCACGCCCAAGAACTGGGCCGCGCTCGACAGCGCCGATTCGGATATCGGCGGCACTGGTCCCGTCCTTCTCGACATAGCTGGAGCCGCACATTCGGCCCTCGTCATTGGCCTCGGCAAGGACGGCAACGCCTATCTGCTCGACAGGAGTACCCTCGGAGGGATCAGTGATCCAATGGTTCTAGCTCCGGTCGCGAGCGGGACTATCATCAACGCTGCCGCAGCGTACAGCACAGCACAGGGCAGCTACGTAGCTTTCAAGGGGACGGGAAGCCGGTGCCCATCGGGGCAGTCGGGCGGGCTGGTTGCGCTCAAGATCTCGGCGGGAAGCTCACCCGCTGTTTCCGTCGCCTGGTGCGCAGGCCCGGCCACCCAAGGCTCACCTGCTGTCTCGGCCACCGATGCACAGGGCACCGACGCCGTGGTGTGGATCGTGGGCAACGACAACAAGCTGTACGGGCTGGATGGAGACACCGGAACAGCAGTCTTCTCGGGCGGCGCGAGCTCGGACGTGATGTCGTCGGTACAGAGGTTCGAGACACCCATCGTTGCCAACGGCCGGATCTTCGTCGCCGCCAATAATCAGGTCTATGCTTTCACAGCCAATTGACGCCGGCGGGAGAAGTCCCAAGTCAGCGCGGAAATGGCCGCAGCGAGATCTTCTCCACCGCGAGATGGCACCCCATGATCGGTTCACCCTGCGCGGCGAACCAGGCGGGATCGTCGGTGGTGACGTAGCGCCGGACGCCGGTGCGCGAAAGTCGCCGCTCCATCTCGGGATGGCGCTGCAGCCAATCGGCAAGTCGATAGGCCACCAGCTCGCCCTGCGAAATCACCTCGGTGTTCCCAGGAACCGTGGCCCGGATGCCCTTTTCGAGCAGCGGATAGTGGGTGCAGCCGAGCAGGATTCTCGAAGGCTGCTCCGACTCGACGAACAGCGGATCGAGATACTTGTGCAGAAAATAGTCGACGCCAGGGCCGGATGTCTCGCCCGCCTCTACCAGCGGCACCCACAGGGGACAGGCCTGCTGGACAAGTCGCAGGCGCGGAGCCAGCTTTGCTAGCTCGAGCGCATACGAGCCAGAGCTGACGGTTCCCACGGTGCCAAGCACCGCCACGGTTCCGGTGGCCAGCGACGGCTGGGTCACGCCCGGAATCGCGCCCGGGGGCAGGCCGGCCAACGCCTCAGCCGACGGCCTCACCACGCCAAGAATTCGGCGGTCGGGCCTGTGCGCGGGCAGGTGCCGCTGCTGCAAGGTGCGCAGCGCCTGGGCCGAGGCTGTGTTGCAGGAGAGCACGACCAGAGGACAGCCAGCGTCGAAGTGAAACTCTACCGCCTCGCGG
>CAZBIU010000601.1:0-2237 GCA_964491625.1 uncultured Myxococcales bacterium | reverse complement strand
ACGCCGCGGCGCCGCCCAAGGCGTCCAGAGCACGCTGCTTGGCCTTCGCGTCGCCTCGCTCGCCGGCCAAGACCAGCAGAATCGCGGCAGCGTCCAGTCGAGCGTCGTCGTCACGCGCCGTCAGCGGTTCCAACCCCATCGCATCTTCGATGGCGGCCAGCGCGCGGCCCGGATCGCCCTTGTCCAACGCTCGCAGCGCCGCCTGGATGACCAAGGCCGGACCGGGCGGGCTGGCACAGCGGAGCGCCTCTTCGAGAACGACGTCAATCTCGTTCTTCTTGCCTGCGTCTTCGAGAAAATCGATCAGGTGAACCCAGTGTTCCGCCAGTCCAGGATCTCGGCGACACAGCTCGCGCGCCAAGGCGAGCGAGTCGGATCCTTCTCCCATCGCGATTTCGCCGAGGCAGGCCGATAGGAAGCGCAAAAAGCTGCTGCCGACCCGGTCCACGCTGCGATCGCCCACCTCGACCACAGGTTGCTCACCGTCCGCGCTGGACTCGAAATCCAGGGCGAACACCCGTAGACCACGGGTTGCCACTGGCCACAGCCCCTTCCAATCGGCCGGTTGCGCGGCTTCGCGCAAGATGCGCTGGCTTTCGTCGAAGGCAAGAAGTTGCAGATAGACATCTTCGTCCTGTTCTTGCTGCCTCTCGGCCGCGGAGACGCCTTCAACGCCGGCCGGCCGCGCGAGCTTCCCGCCGTCGTAGCGCAGGGCGAATGCGGTATAGCCGGGTGATAGGTGGGCCGAAAACATCGTCTTGAGGCGCCCCAGGCGTGCGTCTCCGCCCGGCGACTTGGCGAAATTGCAGCCAGCGAGGCGCTCGCACTGTTCTTCGATTTCAAGCAGCAGCGTTCGTACCGGGTCGGCCATGCAGGGGGTATACGCACGCCGACGGTCGCGATCAAGAGGAAGCGGCCAAGACCCGCTCGCAGGCAGCCCGACCAACAAACGCGCGTGACCCGCGAGAGACTCACACGAGAGGACAAAAAGCAAGACGAGGCGCCGCGACGAAGAAAGCACTGTGTTGCATCGATAGGTTCTTGACCAGTGCTCAACTCTGCGTCACACTAGGCCGGCTCGAAGCATGAGAGTTCGATACGTCGCTCGCTCAACCCAGCGACTCGCCGTATAGATTCTCGCACCGCTTCGAGGCGACCCCTCATGGCGAAGGTTTTGCTCTGTGACGACGAAGAAGCCCTGTGCCGAGCGATGGCGCGGCTTCTGCGTTCGGTTTCTTACGAGGTCGTTACCTCGGACGGACCGGGCGGTATCGAGCGACTCAGGAACGAGGAGTTCGACGCCGTGGTCACCGATCTGCGCATGCCCGGCGTCGACGGATTCGGAATTCTAGATGCCGTTCGTCTGAAATCTCCGACCACGCCGGTCATCGTCATGAGTGGCAGTGCCGAGGTTACCGACGCGGTTCGCGCCATGCGCTCGGGCGCGCGCGATTTTCTTGTCAAACCGGTCGAGCTCAGGAGCCTGGAAGAGGTGCTGGCCAGCGCCCTCGGCTTTTCGAATACCCAGGCGGCGGGCTCGGTGCCCGACCCCACCGTGTGGCGAGACCGAATCGCACCCTGGCTGCTGGGCAGCGATCCCGCAATGCTTAGCGTGCTGTCGTTGCTCGCCCAGGTGGCCGATACCAACTGCACCGTGCTTATCACCGGAGAGTCCGGCACCGGCAAAGAGCTGGTCGCCAAGTCGCTGGTTGCCGGATCGTCCAGGGCGAAGAAGCCATTCGTTGCGGTCAACTGCGCCGCCATCCCCGTGAACCTGGTCGAATCCGAGCTGTTTGGCCACTCGCGAGGAGCTTTCACCGGGGCCACGTCGTCGCGGATTGGTCGTTTTGCGGAAGCCGACGGCGGTACTATCCTGCTTGATGAAATCGGTGAGATGGAGCTGGCGATCCAGGCCAAGCTGCTGCGGCTGATTCAAGATGGTGTGCTTCGTCCGGTGGGCGATGAAACTGACCAGCGCATCGACGTCCGCATTCTGGCGGCTACCAATCGCAAGCTCGACTCCGACGTGGCCTCGGGCCGGTTCCGGGCCGACCTATTCTGGCGACTCAACGTCATTCCCATAGAAGTCCCGCCGCTGCGTCACCGGCAGAGCGACATTCCGCTCTTGGTCGACTACTTCATCAAGCGCTTCAACGAGAAGAACCGCCGGACGGTGGCCGGGCTGCACCCCGACGCGCTGGCAGCACTGCGGCGCTATACCTGGCCGGGCAACATTC
>CAZBIU010000600.1:0-2242 GCA_964491625.1 uncultured Myxococcales bacterium | reverse complement strand
TCAGCTTCTTTTCCCAGTGCTTCATCCAGGTGTAGGTGATGAAGGTGTCGGCCTTGTCCCACGACAAGAGGGTTCCCGGGAATTCCTCTTTGTAGTTTTCCAGCGACGACGTGTAGATGACCCAATCGGTGATGGGCAGCATCCACGCCTCGCCGCCGAAGGTCTCGATGGCGCCAATGACGTCTTCGTTGGCGAACAGATTGTTGCGCACGTAAATCTCGCCCACGATCCCGACCAGCGGCTTGCGCGGGCCGGCGGTTTCGATGGCGGCGATCTTCTGGATCACGCCCTTGAGCGCGGCGGGAATGTCGGCGTCGGTCTCGATGGCCTTGGCGATGGTCTCGACGCCCTCGCCGACCACGCGATCGGTTTCGCCGATCCGCACTTCATAAGGTCGCACCTTGCACTGGGCTTTGAGCAGAATGTCCGCGCAGGCAATCGCCTTGAACAGGGTCCTGCGCATAGGACTATCGAGGCCCTGGTAAGCGTTGTTCGATGCCGGCGCCAGGATGGCCACCTCCTCGCCCAGGCCCTCGCGTTCGAGGATCTGGCGGTGAAGGATCGTGTACTGGCCGAAGCGGCATGGCCCCTTGGAGCTGGGCATGAAGAAGGCGTGCTTGCCCCCGCGCGGCTGCTCGCGCAGGGTCTTCAAGAAAGTTCCCAGGGTCAGCGCGCAAGGCAGGCACTCGGAGCCGCGGGTGAGCGAGCGGCCGAGCTCGAAAGTCTCCTTGTTCTCGTCAGGCAGCACGCGCGCCTGGTAGCCGCGCGAACGGAACGCAGCCGCGAACAAGGTCGTGCCGAAAGGATGCATGGGCGGCAGCCAGATGATCCGGTCGTGCATGTCGGCCGGCTCTTCCCGCACCACCGAGCGAGAGGCACGCGCCGAGCGCGGTCGCTTTAGCACGTCGAAGAACGCCTCCAGCCGGGTCATGTAGCCCGCGTCGGCGCCGTGCTCGTCGAGCTCCAGCACCAAGAGCGGCCGGTTGCCCATGATCTCCTCGGCGTAGCTCAAAAGGAAGCTGTCCGGGCCGCACGAGAAGTTGGTCAAGTAGACCACGTCCATGATCTTGCTCTCGGCCGCCTTCTCCAGGGTCGCGAGGATCTTCTGGCCATAACTCCAGAAGGCGTTCTTGTAGCGCTCGCCCAGGCGTTCAAGCTCGGGCTTGATGAAGTCCATGGGCAGCACGGTGCGGCCCATGTCCGCGATCTTTTGCGGCAGGCCCAGGTTCGCGCCGGCGTCGTAGATGTTGTACGGGCGGCCGACGAGAAGAATCAGGTTCTCGCCCTTCTCCTCGGCCTCGGCGAGGAGCTTCGCGCCTTCGGCGAAGCAACGGCTTTCAAATTCAGCGTGCGCAGCCAGACCCGCGCGCCACGCCTTCCTGATCTGGCGCGCGGAGCGGCCGAGCGGCTTGGCCAGGCCATCGCACAAAGTGTTGATGATTTCGCTCTCGCGCATCCGCATGTCGACCATCGGGGTCAGCATGCGAGTCGCGTCCATGTGGTTCATCATCAAAGCGGTGCGGCCAGCCGCAGCCGTGCCCTGCACGAACGGGCACACGGTGGTGCCGGTGGTTTCGTCATTGGCCGGCGTGTTCTTCACGTGCGGAACGAAGACGAAGTCGACGCCATCTTGGTTGGCCAGCTTGGCCACGTGCCCGAGCGCCAGCTTGGCGGGGAAGCAGAAGTCGGCGCCCGCCATCCGTGGTCCGAGCTCGCGGATCTCGTCGGTGGTGGGGCCGGATAGCTGCACCTTGTACCCGAGCGTGTTGAAGAACCGCTGCCACATCGGATAGTAGGTGTAGTTGATGAGCGATTGCGGGATGCCGACGACCTTGGCGTCGTCGGGCGTCTTCACACCCGCGCCGGTCTCACGCCAGATGCGCTGGCGCAGCCGCAACATGCGGTCGTGCGGGCTCTTGCGCACCTTCTGCTCGTTCGGATCGCGGCCGCACATGTAGCCCCACGACGGCGTGCTTTCCACGCCTTCGATTTCGGCGAAGGTGATATTGCAGTCGTTCTGGCACAGATCGCAGGTCTCTTTGCGCAGGGTGACCTGGCGGCTTTCCAAATCCAGGCCGTGGAAACGCGAGGTGGCCTTGCCCTTCTCGGCCATCATCTGGCGCGCCAGTCGCGCGACGCCGAACGCGCCCATCACGTGGCAGTACGGCGACACCACCACCTCGACGTCGAGCAGACGCTCGAAGGCGGCCACCAGGGCCTTGTTCCGCGCCGTCGCGCCCTG
>CAZBIU010000599.1:0-2259 GCA_964491625.1 uncultured Myxococcales bacterium | reverse complement strand
ACGACCGCGTCTCGACCGCAAATTATCGACAAGTCATGACGGCTCGCTCTAAGCCCCTGTTCACGACTGTCTCAAGCTCTTGGGTGAAATAGTCTTGCAGCATCTTGCTCAACTCTTCCCCCCTTTTCTCGGCGAAGTACTGAATGAGTTGCACAATCTGGGTCGCCGCCGTGGCGACCGCAAGCATGGTTAGGGCAAATGCGACAGCAGCGTCGAGAATTGGCATGATGCTCTCCGTCCTCCTCTTACTTCGGGCTGGAAATGCACAGTATGCCCTGTCGCTTCAAGGCGCGCCAGGGCACCAACAGCCTCCTTCCCAACCCAGAGACTGGTTACCCGTTGAGCTCCACGCTTTTCCTTAGCTATCGGCGGTCACTCGACGGTCAGTACGTGGTCAACCCTGCCTACAACAAAGACCGCGCGCCAGCGAAGCTCGTCGGGGTCCGGTTCCATGTTGAGCTCTGAGTGGCGTTTGCCTGGTTCGCCGCTACGGTTTATCCTGGTGCAGCCGGCGGCCAACGCGCCTGGCAATATGACGAGGACTAGAAGAGTGAGATCTTATGCTGTGATTCGAGAAGCCTCAGACGCGCTGGCAGGCGCGCGCAACGCCATCCCGCTTTCCATGCTGACACTGATAGTGGCTGTTGCTGCCTGCGGCGGAAAGACCACCAAGCTCGCCGACGGCGGGGCGAAGGATGCGGCCGCCCAGCCGGCTGACGGTGTCGACGATGCTCCGACTCCCTTCGACGGTCCACGCGGCGCCTTGGACAGCGCAAGCTACGACCGCGGTGGTGGCTCGGGTGGCTCGGGCGTGCTCGACGGGGCCGGCTGCGGTGGAATGGATGGCGCTGGCGTGGGCGGTGCGACCGCTACGGGGGCACGCTCGACACTGCTGGCGCGATAGACAGCGCCTACGCGTCGGACGTTGTCGACGCGCCTGGCTTTGGCGGCGCGGTCGGATCGGGGGGCGTGATGGGCGCCGGCGGTTCGAACCCTATCGGTGGCATGTTGGGTGCCGGCGGATCGAGCGGTATTGGCGGCGGTTTTGGCGCCGGAGGCGCGACCCAATCTGGCGGCGTGATCGACGCAGCCGCCACGATGGAGGTTGGGCGGCCGATCGATGCAAGCGGGGCAGCGGATGCCGGCGGTGCAATCGATGTGGCTGGCACAGGTGGTGTGCCCGGCAGCGGCGGAACGACCGATCCAGATGGTCCTATCGACGCAGCCGGCGCGGGAGGTTTGCCCGGCGCCAGCGGGGCAACCGGCACGGCCGACGCGGCCAGCGCAGGCGGTACGGGCGGCGTGAGCGATACCGGCGGCGCGGGCGGTACCGGTGGTGTGGGCGGTATGACCGGCACCGGCGGCACGGGCGGCGGTGGCACCTCAGCAGCGATAGTCATTCCCGCGTTGGCGTGGAGCCGCGATGTCGCCGCCTCCGGCTATAAGGATGGCGTGCCCATGGGAGGGCTCGGGGCCGGTATCGTGACCTGGGGGTACGACGGCCACTTCACTAGTGAGCTCAACATCGGCCAGGGCTCCGCGGCGAGCAACGCGGGATTCTTCATGTATCAGCAGCCCGCGGACCAGAGCGCCAGCGTGGCGCGCATGGATGCAACCGGAATCACGAGCGTCGGGCAAGCCACCTACTACGCGCTGTTGCCTCGGGCGTGGGTCGAGTACACCGGCGACCAGTTCCCGTGCAAGGCGGTGGTCGAGCAATCAAGCCCAATCATCCCCGGTGACTATCAACTGACAAGCTATCCCGTGGGCACCTTCCAGTGGCAGGTAAGTAACCCCACGCAAGCGGCGTGCGACGTCGCCATAATGTTTACCTGGCGGAACGACCTCGGCGGCGCTGCGGCCGAGCCGGTTTCGTCAGGCGACATGGTCGGCATCAAGCTGAAGCGTTCCGGCACCGGGGACGCCGCCACCGAAGCCGACGCGGAATTCACCCTCGCCACCCTACAGTCGCCGAAGCTGACTGTTTCTTATCAGTCCGACTCGACGCTCGCCGCTTTGCAGACCGCCTTTGCCGATGACGGCGTGCTGTCCAACACCACCGGATCTCATGCCCTGGGAGCCATCGCGGTCAAGGTGACGCTTGCCCCCGGCGAGACGTCGTCTTTTCCCATCGTGCTGGCGTGGGACATTCCCATCACCCAGACCAATGGATACTACTCGAGTACGTATGGGTTGAAATGGTATCGCGAGTACACGCGATATTTCGGTCGCAGCGGCCTTCACTCGTCGGACATCGCC
>CAZBIU010000598.1:0-2259 GCA_964491625.1 uncultured Myxococcales bacterium | reverse complement strand
AGCTGCACGACGATCTGGACGCGGCCGTCTTCGATGCCTACGGCTGGCCGCACGACTTGACCGACGAACAGATCCTCGAACGCCTGGTGGCACTGAATGCCGAGCGCGCGGCCGAGGAGCGGCGCGGGCTCATCCGCTGGCTGCGCCCCGAGTTCCAAAATCCCACCGGCGCCAAAGCCGCGACCCAAGAAGACCTCGCCACCACCGACGAGCCCGAGGAAGCCGCACCCGCTGCCGCCACCGCGGCTGCCTGGCCCAAGAAGCTGGCCGAACAGATCGCGGCCGTGCGCGATCTGCTGACCAAGGGCGCCGCCGAGTGGACCGTGGCCGAAGCCGCCGCCGCCTTCAAGGGCGCCAAGAAGACCGACGTCGAAGAAGTCCTCGACAGCCTCGCCGCCCTTGGCATCCTGGCCGCCTACGAAGCCCGTGGCAACCGCCGCTGGAAATCCACCCGCGCGGCGTCGTAAGCCTAGCCAAGGCGGCGTAGGTTGCTTGTCCTGCTTGGCGGCATTACCATTGATGAAATGACTGATCATGCTCTGCTCGGGCGAATCTCTTCGAACCGCGACGTTTTTGGCGGTAAGCCAATCGTGCGGGGAATGCGTATCTCGGTCGAGATGATTGTCAATCTTCTCGCCCAGGGTGAAACGGCGGAGGCGATTCTGGCTGATTACCCTGGCCTTGAGCCGGAGGACATCCGCGCCTGCCTGGCCTCCGCGCACGCGCCGGCGTAGCGACCTTCTCCGGGCCTCTCATTTGCGTAGGGTATCGGTCCACGCCAGAAAACCGCGAGCGAGTTCAATGAATGCGGCAGGGTCGAACGAGCGCGCAGGATTTCGGAAACCGCCTATAGACAAGGCGGATGCCTTCCCTCGCAACTTCGTGCTGAATCATTCCATGCTCGCGCTTCCATCGTGCAAATGAAAGCTCGCCTTCGACGACGAGATCGAGGTTCTTGCCGAAACGCATGAGCCGGCGCAAGGCAGCCGTTTCCGTCAGCCAGTTTTTGACCGGCTGCTTTTTGATCACCATGATGTTGATGTCGGAATCAGGCGTCGCTTGACCGCGCGCATACGAACCGAAGAGAAAGGCTTTGGCGTCTAGGGTGCCGAGGGCCTTCTTGACCAGCGCCCGAATTTCGGAAATCTGCAACACACCCGCCTGGTGTCGCGACCAACGCGTCTTCGCCGCGGGCCTGGCCCAAGGGCACTTTACCAGCGGAACCCTACGACACTGGAACCGGACTGCCCTTGCCGGCGGGCTCGGAAGCGTTCTCGGCGGCCAGCACCTCGGAGCGACCAAAGGTCGAGTTGCTGATGGCGTAGCCTTCTTCACCGTGAAGGTTGATGTCGAGGCCTTCGCGCTCTTCGTCGGCGGTGGCGCGCAGGCCGACCACGGCGTCGACCACCTTCAGGATCGCGAAGGTGCCGACGATCGAGAAGCCGGCGGTAACCACGACCGCGAGAAGCTGCTTGCCGAGGAAACCGGCGTCGCCGGCGATGAGCCCGTTGGCGCCGGCCGCGTTCCAGGCCTTGGCGGCGAAGACGCCGAGCAGAAGGGTGCCGATGGCGCCGCCCACGCCGTGAACGCCGAAGGCGTCGAGGGTGTCGTCGTAGCTCAGCTTGCCCTTGAGCGCGACGGCCCCGTAGCAGCCGAGGCCCGCGGCGATGCCGATGGCGATGGCGCCCATGGGGCCCACGAAGCCCGATGCCGGTGTGACGGTAGCCAGCCCAGCCACCAGGCCCGACGCGAAACCGAGCGCAGACGCCTTGCGGTAGCGGACTACATCGACGATGAGCCAGGCGATGCCTCCAGCGGCTGCGGCAAGCTGCGAGTTCACCAGCGCCAAGGTCGCGGTGCCCGAGGCGGAGAGCGCGCTGCCGCCGTTGAAGCCGAACCAGCCGAACCAGAGAACGCCCGCGCCGAGGAGCACCATGGTCAGGTTGTGCGGCATGCTACGTTCGCGCGGATAGCCGACGCGCTTGCCCACGACCAGGGCCACCACCAGCGCGGAAACGCCCGAGCTCACGTGCACCACGAGGCCGCCTGCGAAGTCGAGCACGCCCATCTTGGCCATCCAACCGCCGCTGCCCCACACCCAGTGACAGAGCGGATCGTAGATCAAGGTTGCCCACAGCAAGGTGAAGAGGACGTAGGCCGAGAACTTCAGTCGCTCGGCATAGGCGCCCGAGATGAGCGCCGGAGTGATGATGGCGAACATCATCTGATAGGCGAAGAACAGCATGTGCGGGATGGTGT
>CAZBIU010000597.1:0-2274 GCA_964491625.1 uncultured Myxococcales bacterium | reverse complement strand
CTGGCCACGGACTTCGGCAGCGGCGTCCACCTGGCGGACTTCAGGACCCAGCCGGACACCGAGCGGCTCGCCATCAATGCGTGGGTAAGCCAGGAAACGCTGAACCGGATCAATGATCTCATCCCTCAGGGTGCCATCGATACGACCACACGGACGGTGCTCGTCAACGCCATCCACCTGAAGTTGCCCTGGTACGATCCATTCCTCGAGACGAGCACGAAGTCGGCCGCCTTTACCAAGACGAACGGCTCCAGCGTTAGCGTCCCCACCATGAACAAAGGCGGGAGCTGGTCCTACGCCGAGGATGACACGACCCAGGCGGTTGCCATCCCGCTGTCGGGCAACGCGGTCAATTTCGTGGTGTTCCTGCCCAAGTCGGCCTCGTCCCTTGCCCAGTTCGAGGACTCGCTGTCGCAGGGCCATGCGACAACGCTCGTGGCGGGCATGGCCTCGCACCAGGTCACCCTCGCTTTGCCGAAGTTCACGTTCACCACCGCGTCCGTGCGCCTCGGCAGCGTGCTCACTGCACTAGGAATGACCGACGCCTTCACCCCAAGCGCCGACTTCACCGGTATGTCGAAGGAGAAGCCGCTCTTCATCTCCGACGTCGTCCACAAAGCCATGGTGGGCGTGGACGAGCATGGTGTCGAGGCAGCGGCAGCGACTGCCGTCATGCTGGCAGGAAGCGGCCTTCCCACGGACGTCAAGCAGGTCAACGTGAATCGGCCGTTCTTCTTCGGGATCTACGACCAGCCCACGTCGACCTGGTTGTTCTTGGGGCACGTCACCGATCCGTCGTCCTAGTCATCCGCTGGCTGGTTCCCGTCGCGTCCAGCGCGATGCGCTCGACTGGCAACGGGGGAGCATGGCAGGCGGCGGGCCATCGGCTTCCTTGAACGACGCCCTCACAACGTGCGCGCTGCCGCAACCACCGCCGCCTTGGTCATCCCTAGCTCTTCCATGATCACGTTGCCTGGGGCGCTCGCGCCGAAGCGATCGATGCCCACCATGCGGCCGCGGCTGCCGACATAGGTGCGCCAACCGAAGGTGACGCCCGCTTCGATCGATACGCGCCGCTCGCACGCAGAGGGCAGCACCGCTTCACGGTAGTCGGCCGGCTGGCGTTCGAAGCGCGAGAAGCACGGCAGAGATACCACCCGCGTGCCTGGGCCAAGCTCACGCGCGGCAGCCAGGGCGAGCTGCACCTCGCTGCCGGTGCCGATCAGGATGGTGTCGAGCGGCGCACTCTCGTGCACGAGAACATAGCCGCCACGCAGAACACCTTCGCGTTTGATCGACGCCGCGCCGGGAAGCATGGAGACTGCCTGGCGCGTGAGCGCCAGGACGGTCGGGCCTTCCGTGTGCTCGATAGCGGCGAGCCACGCACCTGCCGTCTCTTCGGGATCGGCCGGACGAATCACGTCGAGCCCGACCATCACGCGCAACCCCATCAGCGTTTCGATGGGTTGATGGGTAGGCCCGTCTTCGCCCACGCCCACCGAATCGTGGGTGAAGACGTAGATGACCGGCAAGCGCGCCAGGGCCGCCAGACGAATGCTCGGCCGTAGGTAGTCGGCGAAAACCATGAAGGTCGCTCCGCTGGGGCGCACGCCGCCATGGTATGCGATGCCGTTCATGATCGCGCCCATGCCGTGTTCGCGGATTCCGATGCGGATGTTGCGCCCGCTTGGATGCGCCTGGTCCCAGTCGGTGCTGGACGCGATGTAGTTGAAGGTCGAGCCGTACAGATCGGCGCTGGCGCCCACGAGATATGGCACCTCGGCAGCCACAACTTGCAGCACCGTCTCGCCCGCCTTGCGCGTGGCCAGCTTGACGTCGGAGGTAAAGGGCGGAATCTTGGCCGATAGATCGTCGGGCGAGCGCAGCGTGTTGGCATCTTCGAGCTGCCTGGCCAGGTCGGGATTTTTCGCGTACCAGGCGGCGAAGGTTTCTCGCCACGTGGCGTGCTTTGCCGCCAGCATCTTGCGGCGTTCGGCGAAGAACTTCTTCACCTCATCGGAAACCCAGAACCTCTCCTCGGGCAATCCCAGTCCTCGGCGCGCCTGATCGACGAACTTTGCCCCGGCCTCACCGTGCGCCTTTTGGGTTCCCGCGACTTCCGGGATGCCTTTGCCGATCAGGGTGTGGGCAAGGATGAAGCGCGGCTTGCCGCTCGTCGAAGCCCGGGCGCGCGATAGCACGTCGTAGACCTCGGCGAGATCGTTTCCCTTGTCGAGGTGCAAAACCTCGTAGCCGTAGGCCTCGAAGCGCTTG
>CAZBIU010000596.1:0-2275 GCA_964491625.1 uncultured Myxococcales bacterium | reverse complement strand
GCACCGACGCGGACTGCAGCGGACAGCTTCGCTGCCGACTGCTTCCTCCCGCCACCGAAAGTGGTTCGTGGGTCCAGGGCTGCTTCGGCGACTACCCCGTCGATGTCGGCCAGGCGTGTGCGGACGGATCCGGGGTTTTGCGCGACGACCTTTGCGCCAGCGGAAGATGCGCCGACCTAGGCGTCAGGGGTTTGTGCACGATGGCGTGCTCGTCGCAGGCTTGTCCCCCGGACTCCGACTGCGCAGCCCTAGGCGACGGCCGCAAGCTGTGCCTTCGTTCCTGCAGCGACAGCTCCCCTTGTGCGAGCGATCCCCTGCTCGACTGCGTCCCACCGGGGCCGGGCGACCTTGGCTACCAAATCGTCAGCCCCGATTCTGGCGCTGCATCTAGCCACTGCGCGCCGAAGCCATGCAATTCCGACGACGACTGTGGGCCATCGGGCAGATGCGAATCGGCGGGGAGCGACAGCCACTGTGTCGCCCGTACCGACTAGATACGGCCAGCTAGCAACAGCGCCCTGGGTTTTCCGGGTTGTCGTATCTTTGCGCCAGGGCTTGCTTGAGGGCCTGGTCCGGCGGCAGTTGCGAGCGTGCGGCGGCTGCCTCGCCGGAAAGCTCGCGCGCAAGGGCTCCCAAGACGACGACGGCTGTTCCCATCTGCCGCCAGCGCCGCTTGTTTTCCGATTCGATCACGGTCGCGGGCAACCAGATGGGCGGCGTCTCGTGCAAGGTGGCGGGCCGGCGCTGGGTTAGAACCAGCACCCATTCGCGGATCGAGACCAGTAGGATGGCGACTACCAACGCAAGAAACAGAGCCGCCGCGGCGGCGTCCAGGCGGTTGTTGAAGATGAGGCCGCGCGTAGCAGCGATCTTTTCCGTCGGCACCCTGCCCGCCGCGAGGTCGGCGCCGAGCTTGCGTGCCATGGCCAGAAAGCCAATGCGTGGGTTGGAGTCCACAATCTTCTGGATCCCGGCGGTGAACGTCACGGTGCCGAGAAAAGCGAGCGGCACTAGGACCACCCACGCGAGCCGAGCGCGGCCCGATTTGATGATGATGGTGGCGGCCAGGCACAGGGCGACGCAGGCAAGCAGTTGGTTGGCGATGCCGAAGAGCGGCCATAATGAGTTCACGCCGCCCAGCGGATCTTTCACGCCCGCATAGAGGAAGTAGCCCCAGGCACCAGCGAAAAGCAGGCTGGCGCCGGTGTTGGCCGGGTAAAACTTCGTGTCGCCGGCACGCGGCCATACGCGGCCGGCGAGCTCTTGGATCAGGAATCGACCGATGCGGGTCGCGACGTCGACCGTGGTCAGGATGAAGAGCGCCTCGAACATGAGCGCGAAGTGGTACCAGAGCTTCATCGCGGCATCGCCACCGATGATGCCGCGGAAGATGCTGGCCATGCCGATGGCCAGGGTTGGCGCCCCGCCGGTGCGAGCCAGAACGGTCTTCTCGCCGATAGCGCTGGCCAGCGTGGTGAGGTCACCGACCGAGACCGGGAAGCCCCAGCCGGAAATCGTGTGCGCGACGCCAGCCGGGTTCGACCCAACCAGACCGGCAGGTGAATTCACAGCGAAGTAGACCCCTGGATCGAGGACGCAGGCGGCAATCATCGCCATGATGGCGACGAAGCTCTCGAGGCACATGGCTCCGTAGCCGACGACCCGCGTGGTGCGCTCGCGGGTCACCATCTTGGGCGTGGTGCCGCTGGACACGAGCGAGTGGAAGCCGCTGATGGCGCCGCACGCGATGGTGATGAAGCAGAACGGGAACAGACCACCTGCCACCACGGGACGCATTCCACCGGTGAAGACACCGGCCTGGGTCAGGTGTGGCATGCGTATCGGCGGCAGCACCAGCATAATTCCAATCGCCAACAAGACGACCACGCCGATCTTGAGAAATGTCACCAGGTAGTCGCGCGGGGCCAGCAGCAGCCACACGGGCAGAACGCTGGCGGCGAAGCCATACCCGATAAGGCAAAGCGCGAGCCTTTCCTTGCTGAGCGTGAAGACCTGCGCAAGGCTCGGGTGGTCGTTGACGGCGAAGCCCGTCAGGAGGGCGACCAGCAGGAACACCGCACCGATGGCGGTCATCTCGAGAACTTTCCCCACCCGCACGTAGCGCAGGTACAGGCCCATGATCATCGCGAACGGCATGGTCAGGGCCGTGGTTACGATGCCCCAAGGGCTTTCCGCCAAAGCGTTGTCGACCACCAGTCCAAGGCTGGCGACCAGGACGACCAGGATCCCCAGAATCGCCAACATGGCGATGGTC
>CAZBIU010000595.1:0-2284 GCA_964491625.1 uncultured Myxococcales bacterium | reverse complement strand
CGCGCGTCGGACAGCAGACCGACTACGATCGTTTGACCCTGGAAGTGTGGACCAACGGTACGGTCAAACCGGAAGATGCGGTCGCCTACGCAGCCAAAATCTTCAAGGACCAGCTCTCCATCTTCATCAACTTCCAGGAAGGCGCCGAACCTGCGCCGGAGGCCACGGTTTCGGAAGAGCAGCAGAAGCTCAACGAGAACTTGTGGAAGTCGGTGGATGACCTGGAGCTGTCGGTTCGTTCTTCAAACTGCCTGCAGAATGCGAACATCCGCTACATCGGCGAGCTGGTGCAGAAGACCGAGTCCGACATGCTCAAGACCAAGAACTTTGGTCGCAAGTCGCTCAAGGAAATCAAGGAGATCCTGGCCGGCATGGGCCTTTCTCTCGGCATGAAGCTGGAAGGCTGGCCGGGCGACGGCCCGCCCAAAAAGGCCTAAGTCGTAGACGGACGGTCAGTCGATTCCTAGGGCATTCTTTCTAACCCCGCAATGCACCCGAGTACTTAGGCCAACATGCGACACAAGAGAGCTGGACTTCATCTTTCCCGGACCTCCGCCCACCGAAAGGCACTGTTTTCCAACATGGTGGCGGCGCTGCTCACCTACGAGCGCATCCGCACCACCGTGGTCAAAGCCAAGGAAATCCGCCGCCTGGCCGAGCGGGCCATCACTTGGGCGCGGCGGCTCGGTCCCATTCTAACCAAGAAGCCCGACAAGCGCAGCGACGAGGAGCGCGCCCGGGTGGTTCATGCCATGCGAATGGCGCTGCGGGTGGTTCGCGACCGGGACGCGGTGTTGAAGCTGTTCGACGAGATTGGCCCTCGCTTTGTCACCCGTCACGGCGGCTACACCCGTCTCATGAAGACCGACCAGCGACCGGGCGATGCGGCGCCGATGGCCCTGCTTAAGCTGATTGCGGCCGAGGGTGTCGAGGCAGCACCGAAGACGCCTGAGAAGGTCGGCAAGGAAGGCAAGCCGAGCAAGGAACCGAAGGAAGCCGGCGAAGCCAAGGGCAAGAGTAAGACGAAGGCTGCTGCTCCGGCCGAGGCGAAGGCCCCCAAGGCCAAGAGCAAGGGGCCCGCGGCTCCGAAGGCCAAGAAAGACGCCGGACCCGGCCGCGCGCCGGCCAAGTCCGCTGCGACCATGAAGCGGTCGAGCCGCAGCCGCGGCGGCGACTAGCCGGCCTTCGCGCGAGCACCGGGCACTTCCCGACTGGGGAGCGTTCGTTTGCGTTTTGGTCGGTTGACAGCGAGGGACGACTAGCGGTAAGTCCCGTGCATGGGTGGGTCTGGATCCGAACTGCCTGGCTTTGGAAGCTCCCTCGCCGTCTCCTTCGTCTCGCTCGGTCTGGTGTGTCTCGGCGCCTATTGGGTGCTGCGGTGGCTGGGGCGCAAGGGCGTGGGGCGCTCCTCCTCCAACATTCGCGTGCTCGGTCATTGCTACCTGGAACCGCGCCGGTCGGTCTATCTGATTGAAAGCGCGGGTCGGTGCTTCCTGCTCGGGGTGGGCGATGGCCCCGTGAGCCTGATCGCCGAAGTCGACCGCAGCGCAGTTGCCGAGCTTCCCTAGGCACGCGCAAAGAGTGGGTAGGGCTTTGCAGGCGTGTTGGAGAGGATTCTGAGGAGGCGCGGTTCATGACCCCGTTCATCGCGCTGGCGGCTGCCGCGGACCCGCTACATGGCCTTGCATCGCGTCCGGTGATGCTTTTCATCGCCATCGGTGCGCTGTCGATCGTGCCCTTCGTTCTCTTGCTGATGACCAGCTTCGTGAAGATCGCGATCGTGCTTTCGATTCTCAAGAGCGCTATCGGTGCGGCACAGGTTCCGCCGTCGCAGGTGATCACAGGACTGGCGCTGATTCTCACCGTCTACGTGATGGCGCCCACTGCGGAACGGATGTACCAGGCTGCCGAGCCGGACCTCGGCCGCGGGGCTGGGGCGGAGCTTCTGAGCGGACAAAGCCTGGAGGCGTTGGGCGGCGCCGCGCTCAAGGCCAAGGAGCCGCTTCGGGAATTCCTGCTTAAGCACACATCGACTAGGGAGCGGACGCTCTTCTATGAGCTTGCCTTGCGCCTGCGGAGTCCCGAGGCGCGCGCCGCGATTTCGGACCGTGACTTCTTGGTGGTGGTGCCGGCCTTTTTGACCTCCGAGCTGCGGCGTGCTTTCGAGATCGGGTTTCTCCTTTTCATTCCGTTCCTGGTTGTCGACCTGGTAGTCGCGAATCTGCTGGTCGCGCTCGGGATGAACATGCTTTCCCCGACCTCGGTGTCGCTGCCACTCAAACTG
>CAZBIU010000594.1:0-2292 GCA_964491625.1 uncultured Myxococcales bacterium | reverse complement strand
GGCCAGCAAAGTCTATGGCGTCGCGACCTTCTACAACCAGTTTCGCTTCGCCCCGAAGGGGAAGTACCACATCATGCTCTGCCGCGGGACCGCCTGCCACGTGAAGGGCTCGATCAAGCTGCTCGACGCAGTCACTCGCACCCTGAAATTGCAGGCCGGCCAGACCACCCGCGACGGAATGTTCAGCCTGGAAGTCGTTGCCTGCATGGGCGCGTGCGGTCTCGCACCGGCCATGAGCATCAACGGCGAAATGCACGCAAAGGTAACGCCCAAGAAGGTCGGCAAGATCATCGAAGAATGCCGCAGCAAGGAGCAGCCCCATGCCCGCGCCTGAGACCCCTGGAAAATGCTGGGTTGAGCCCTCTCGCCCCAGCTCAGAACTACTGGCTAAACTGTCCGCCGGACCGCTGTCTGCCAAGGGCGGCGGAAACGTCAACGAGCGCATCACTGTGCTCCGTCGCGAGAAGGTGGCAAAGCCGACCATCTTTGTCGGCACCGGGACCTGCGGCCTGGGCGCGGGCGCGGCCAAGACCATGGAAGCCGCGAAAGCGTACTTGGCCGAAAGGAAGATCGATGGCGAGGTGGTCGAGGTCGGCTGCCTCGGCATGTGCTCGGAAGAGCCCATGTTGGACGTGCAATTGCCAGGCAAGGCACGCGTCAGCTTCTGTCGTGTCACCGCGGACCGCGTGTCGGCCGTGCTCGATTCGGCGCTGACCGGAAAGGTCTGCGAGGACGGCGTCCTTGGTCAGTTCCGCAGCGCGACTGCCGAAGCGTGGCCCAAGCTGCCCTTCGTCGATCAGAACGCATTCTTCGCACCGCAGCTCCGCTGGGTGCTCGCCAACTCGGGCATCATCGATCCCGGAAACATCGACGAGTACATTGCGCGCGGTGGGTACTCGTCTCTCGAAAACACGTTGCGGACCAAGAAGCCGGAAGAGGTCTGCGAGATCGTCACCAAGGGCGGTCTGCGCGGCCGTGGCGGCGGTGGCTTTCCCACCGGCGTGAAGTGGAAGTTTGCCCGCGACGCAAAGGCCGACCACAAGTACCTCATCTGCAACGCCGACGAAGGTGACCCGGGCGCGTTCATGGATCGCGCGGTTGGCGAGAGCGATCCGTTCCGCTTGCTCGAAGGCATGGTGATTGCGGCCTACGCCATCGGCGCCAGCAAAGCGTACATCTACATCCGCGCCGAATACCCGCTCGCCATCGAGCGCTTGAAGGCGGCGATTCCCAAGGCCACCGAGTATGGCCTCCTCGGCAAGAACATCCTCGGCAGCGGTTTCGATTTGGAAATCGTGCTGAAGCTCGGCGCCGGTGCCTTCGTATGCGGTGAAGAGACGGCGCTCATGCACAGCATCGAGGGCAAGCGCGGCATGCCTCGCCCGCGTCCGCCGTTCCCGGCGGTGCAGGGACTGTTCGGCATGCCCACGGTCATCAACAACGTGGAGACCCTCGCGTGCGTGCCCGGCCTGATGGAAATGGGTGGCGACGCATTCGCGGCGGTCGGCACTGCCAAGAGCAAAGGCACCAAGGTGTTCGCGCTTTCGGGCATGGTCAGCCGCACCGGGCTGGTCGAGGTTCCGATGGGCACTACCATCCGCCAGATCGTGTTCTCGGTCGGTGGCGGCTGTCCCAACGGCAAGAAGTGCAAGGGCGTGCAGATCGGCGGTCCGTCGGGCGGTTGCATCCCCGAACCGAAGATGGACATTCCCGTCGACTACGACGCCATCAAAGAGCTTGGCGCCATCATGGGATCCGGCGGCATGGTGGTTCTCGACGAGAACACCTGCATGGTCGACCTGGCCAAGTTCTTCATGGAGTTCATCCAGAACGAAAGCTGCGGCAAATGCATTCCGTGCCGTGAGGGCACCAAGCGCATGCTGGAGATCCTGCAGGCGATCACGCGCCCGCGCCGTCGAGAAAATGGCAGCGATGCCCTGATTCGCTTTCAGGGCGTCATGCAGCTCAAGCAGCTGGCGGAGAGCATCCGCATCAGCTCGCTCTGTGGTTTGGGCCAGACCGCGCCCAATCCGGTGCTGTCGACCATGCGCTGGTTCCGCGACGAGTACGAGGCGCACATCTTCGACCGGGCCTGTCCGGCCGGCACCTGCAAGGACCTGGTCGGCGCTCCCTGCCAGACCGGCTGTCCGGTTGGCACCGAGGTGTGGCGCTACGTCGCCCACATGGCCCGCGGCGAGACCGATCTGGCCTACCAGACCATCCGCGAGGCCAATCCGTTCCCGTCGGTGTGCGCGCGCGTGTGCAGCCACCCCTGCGAGGACGTCTGCCGCT
>CAZBIU010000593.1:0-2311 GCA_964491625.1 uncultured Myxococcales bacterium | reverse complement strand
GCCTCGGGCACAGCGTCTGCGCAAGAGACCATCAAACCCGGCGTGCCAGCCTCGGCGAGCTCGACCAAGAAGCCTGCATCAGAAGACGAGCCACCCGAGGAGAACGTCCCGGTCCACCACGCGCAAAAGTGGACCGACTGACGGTTCCTCCTACACCGCGCGAAACGCGCTCGGGCAGTGGGGGGCCAGCGCGCAGACGTCGCAAGCCGGCTTACGCGCGGCGCACACGCGTCGGCCGTGCCAGATGCTCTGGTGTGAGAAGAGAATCCAGCGTTCGCGCGGAACGATCCTCATCAGATCTGCCTCGATCTTCTCTGCGGTCTTCTCGCGGGAAAGGCCAAGGCGCTCGGACAAACGCGTGACGTGGGTGTCGACCACCACGCCGTCGGCGATCCCGAAGGCCGTCCCCAGCACGACGTTGGCCGTCTTGCGGGCTACGCCGGGCAACTGCAGGAGATCCTCCATGGTTCGGGGAACCTGGCCGCCCCAGCGCTCGACCAGGACCCGCGAGGCGCCGATCAGGTTTTTGGCCTTGTTGCGAAAGAACCCAGTCGAGCGAATCACGGTTTCGATTTCGGCTTGGTCCGCCTGGCCCATCGCCGTCGGGCTTGGAAAGCGCGCGAAGAGGGCGGGCGTCACCAGGTTGACCCGCTCGTCGGTGCACTGGGCAGACAGGATGGTGGCGCACAGGAGCTCGAAGGGGTTGTCCCTGTGCAGCTCGCAGTCGGCGGCGGGATAGAGCTTGTCGAGAAGGCGCAGGATGGTCCGGACCCGATCCGGCTTTGGCGGCCATGCGGGTCGCGGCCGGGAAGCCGGCATTCTCTTTGCCTTGCGGACCCGGTGGAGCTTGGCGTGCGGTCTAGGCATTTCCACGGTCTAGCACGGTGCCGCGGCAGTCGGCACCTCGCGGGCGGTATGCAAGCTCCATCGCCGCGTGACAGAAGGGTGACGGGCGCGACTCATCTTGCTGGGGTCGGGCCAGCCGAGGTAAACCCTCACCATGCTTCGCGAGAGCCCCGGATTCGCGATCAGACTGGCTTGGCGCGCGCGTCGACCTGCGTTTTTCCTGTCGCTTGTGGTCGCGCTCGCTAGCGTCGAGCGATCGCCTCTGGTGGCTGAGGTCGCTTCCACCAGCGCCGGATCCACTACTATACGGCAAGCCCGTGGTCCGATAGTGGTGGCCATCGTCGTCGACCAGCTCGCGGCTTGGGTCCTGCGAGAGCGCATCGATGCGCTTCCGGCCAACGGTGGCTTCGCGCGCTTGCGTCGCGAGGGCAAATTCTACCAGGAGATGGCTTTCGCCCATGCGGTCACCGAGACGGCCCCCGGCCACGCCTCGCTGTTCACCGGCAAGGTTCCGCGCGAGCACGGCATCATCGCAAACGACGTTCCCGGTCCCGACGGAAAGAAGCACGCGACCATCGCCGACGCCAGCGACTCCGCCAAGCTGGTTGGCCTTGACTGCCAGCCGCTCGTCGGGACGGGCAGCTCGCTTGCGAAGCTCGACAGCAAGGATGACATGGTAGCCAACGTGTTCCGCGGCTTGTTCGGCGAGGGGCAGGGGCTCATCGCCGCGCTCTCACTCAAAGATCGAGGCACCCTGTTCGCTGCGGGCGAGACCGCCGATTTCGCCATCTGGTTCGATCCCAAGCAGCCCGGAGGGAGGAGCGATCCCGTCGAACGTGGCGCCTTCGTGACCACGAAGCACTACGCCGAGGCGCTGCGCTGCGGTTCCGCTGGCGGCAAGCCCGGGAGCAGCCTGGCGAGCTTCGTGCGCTCGTACCGGGTGGAGAATGAGCGCCGACCAGATGCGAGGAACCAGAATGCGGGCGACGGGATCCGGCGCATCGAGGACTTGGCGTGGAAGCCGCTGGATCCTGCGTGGCTAAGCCAGCAGCCGACGGTTTCGCTTGACGACTACTCGGGGTTCGCCGACAGCTCGCACCTGGCCAGCCTGGCGCCCAAGCCTGGCTCGGCTTTTCGGGCGCTTCCCGGCTCCGATCGCCTGCTGCTGGCGATGGCTCTCTACATTCTGAAGACTGAGTCCCGGTCTCGGCCGACATTCGTGTCGGTGTCGCTATCGGCCAACGATTACGTCGGGCACATGTTCAGTCCGGACTCGTGGGAAGCATGGGACGAGCTGCGCCGGCTCGACGACAGCCTGGCCTGGTTCTTCAACGAGCTCGATCGCTTCGGCAGCAAGTCATGGTCGCTCGTGCTTTCCGCAGACCATGGCTCGGTCCCTCCCGAGGATGATCCGGGCCGACCCAAGTGTGGTGACGACGTCGTGGCAGCCATCGATTCAGGCGAG
>CAZBIU010000592.1:0-2313 GCA_964491625.1 uncultured Myxococcales bacterium | reverse complement strand
ATAGCCGGCGCTGGCGGCGGCAGTGCCGGCGCAACCAGCAGCGGCGGTTCCACTGGTGCCGCCGGAAGCAGCGGAAACCAACATTGGGTCGGTACCTGGACCGCGTCGCCCTACTACGATTCGGCCAACCAGCCTCCGTCGTCGCTAGCCAACAGCGTCCTCCGTCAGGTCACGCACATCTCGCTGGGCGGCAGCCAGATTCGCGTGCAGTTCTCCAACCTGGGCGGCAACGGTTCGGTCACCATCAGCGCGGCTCACGTGGCGCTGTGCAAGGCCGGTTCCACCGTGGACAGCACCATCGATACATCGACGGATAAGGCCCTTGCTTTCTCGGGAACTGCGTCCGTGACCATCGCACAGAACAAGGAAGTCTGGTCTGATCCGATTGACTTCACGGTCCCCAATCAAGGGAACATCACCATCACCACCTCGTTCGGTAGCGTACCCAGTCAGGTGATCGGCCACTCCGGGTCGAGGACGACGTCTTACCTCGCCAGCGGCAGCACCGCCCTCAATGCGGCAAGCATGACCTCCGCCACGACGTTCCAGCATTGGTACTACATCTCGGGCATCGACGTGATGGCCGACGCCTCAGCCGCTGGCGTGGTCGCGATTGGCGATTCCATCACCGACGGTAGGGGCACCGACAACGATAAGAACAATCGCTGGACCGACGTCATGGCCGCGCGCCTGCAGGGCAACGCTGCCACCGCGAAGGTCGCGACGATGAATCAGGGGATTGGCGCCACCAATTTGATTGGGACCTCTGGCACAGCAGCGCAGGCCCGCTTCAAACGCGACGTTGCCGGGCAGAGCGGCGTCAAGTACGTGATCGTTTTCGATGGTGTCAACGACATCGGCGGTGGCGCCTCGTACTCGTCCCTGAAGGCTGCCTACGACGATTTGATTAGCCAAGCCCACGCCGCCAAGCTGCTCATCTATGGCGCAACCATTCTTCCCTTTGGCGGAAATAGCTACTACACCACGGGGCATGAGAGCGTCCGCCAGCAGGTCAACACATATATCAAGAGCGGGGTGTTCGACGGCTACATCGATTTCGATGCCGCGCTGACGGATGGCGGAAATCCCCCGAAGCTGCAGGCGACCTACGCCGCGTGGACCCCGAACAATCCCGCGGGGAGCGCAGATGGCCTGCACCCGGGTCCAGCGGGCTATCAGAAGATGGGGGACACGGTGGACTTGACGCTGTTCACGAAATAGCAAATTACTCTAACAGCCGTGCTCATCGCGAAGCTTCGCGATGGTGTCGTCATCCAGCTCGCCGGTCACATCGAGATCGTGGTCCGCTTGGAACTCCTTGAGGGCGGCCTGGGTCATCGGGCCGAGCTGGCCATCGATCTCGCCGGTGAGGTAGCCGAGGTTGGCCAGCCGGGCCTGCAAACCGCTGGTCCCATCGTCGTCGGTATCCGATAGGGGGTTCAGGTGGCCGATGAGGACGGTGCGCGTGATTTCCCCCACCGAGACTTCGGCGCGCACGATATCAGCCGGGATCTTCTGCACCAATACGCCATCTCCATCGAGGGTGCCTTTGCGCTCCAGATTGCCAGCGCGGAATACGTAGTCTCCGGTCATCGGCTCGCCATCGTCGTCCAGGAGACGAAGGCGAGTCAGTCGCTTGGGTCGCGGAACGACGATCTTGTGTCGTTTGCCGGTCGCCAGGTTGAATTGCTTCGGCTTGGGCTCGGGAATGAAGACCTTATCGCCTGGATGAAGCTGACTTCCATCGCCTCGCAATTGCTTGAGGGAGGCGTTCTGCGAATCATTCCAAATGTCGTTGCCGTCATCGAACCCGTACTGGGCAGCGATGGATTGGATGCAGTCCCCGTTGACCACGAGGTGTTTCATGAGGGCGTCCTGGGCAAGGGTGGCTCGGACACGAAACCAATCGAGGCGACGCTACGTGCGGCCAGCGCGCGCATGCCGAGGGTGGTCCCCGTTCTCCTCCACAGCGTGAGCTCCAGCGCGCCCAGCGCCAGGAGCGCGCCGAGGCTTCCGAGGGCCGGGCCCACCATCGATGGCTGGCCAAGCCCAAGAACCATCGGTGCACCAACACATATTGCGACCAGCCAGTCGATGAGGTTCGGACCTCGGCGCAAACTCTTCTGCAGCTCAGGAAGGACCGGATCTCGTACCACGTGGAGTCCCGAGATGAGATCGGTCAGAGTCCTGCGCCGCGAACCGACCAGGAAAACGAGGTTGAGAGCGGGCGCGACCAGACATGCCAACGCCTGTAAGACACTTGCGGCGGTGTCACCGAGAACGCTGGTGTCCCTCAGGCCGAGGACAAGCCGG
>CAZBIU010000591.1:0-2357 GCA_964491625.1 uncultured Myxococcales bacterium | reverse complement strand
TGGTCGAGCCCGTCGCATCCGGATAAAGGTCGGGCTCGTTTCCAATGGAAAAGTATTTGATTCCGTACTTCGACGTCACGTTGGCGTAGGTCACCATGGCCGCGGCATCTTCGGGCGTCGGGGCCGTGCCCTTGCTGTCGGCAGCGAGCAACGGAACCTGGAGAATTGGGTCAGCGCCGATCGCGTGCGCGTAGGCAACGGCCTTGTCCATTTGCGCGTTGTCGAAATTGTCCGGCGTATTGGCATCGTTGTTGTAGCCGCCAATGCGGATGACCATCGGTTTGAGCGCGGCGACCTGCGTTTCGGTGCCCGCGATCAAGTTTCCCCACGTGGGCGACCACTGCCAATAGCTGACTCCAATACCGGAAGTTGCGCGCGGTGTGCGGGAAGCGGCAGCCGCCGAGACCACGACCACCCCCGAGATAGGAGGCGGAAGATCAGCCAGCTGGTCGGGCGAGCTCGCGTCGCCGGCTGCGGCGTCCAGGCGCGGAACTGGCGACGAAGCGCAACCCTGGATCGCAAGAATAGCGAGGAAGCCCGCAAGGCGAGGGCTTGGAGACGTGGGGAGGTGCATGAAGCGGACTATGGACGGAGAAGGAATCGGGTCAAGGGCGTTGGCGCGCCTAATAGCTTGGACGATCCGACCTTCCATGAGCTCTCGTGCAAATGAGGGGCTCGCGCGCGAGCGTGACGCCTTGGCCGTTCAACTATAGGTCGGAGCCTTCGCGTTTGTCACGGACCGCCGGGCTTCGCCCACGAGCCCGCAAGCGACCCGGATGAGCAGCGGTGGTAGAATGCGTGCTGATCTCAAGGAGCCAATGATGCCACTCACGAAGCTTCACCTTGCCGCTACGGCGGCGCTGATTGCCGCCCTTGGCCTCGGCTGCGGCGGGCAAGACAGCAAGACTGGCCAAGCGGCGGGCGGCACTGCTGCCGGGTCGGGCGGCGCCGTCCGAGGAGGGGCCGGAGGAGGCCAAAGCCCAACCGGTGGCGCCGCAGGGACGACTTGGGCGACCGGCGGCCAGGCAGGCTCAGCGGGCGCCTTGGGCGGGGCCGTGGCCGCAGGAGGCATGGCTGGCGTGGGTGGGGTCGTCACGGGGGGATGGCTGGGCAGCGGCGGAACCCTAGCCGCAAGCGGTGGCGCGACCGCCGGGACCGGCGGCGCCAAGGCCGACGGGGGTGGCAACGGCGGTACCATCGCTGGGACCGGCGGCACAAAAAACGACGGGGGTGGCAACGGCGGTACCACCGCCGGGACCGGCGGCGCCAAGGCCGACGGGGGTGGCAACGGCGGTACCACCGCCGGGACCGGCGGCACAAGAACCGACGGGGGTGGCAACGGCGGCACCACCGCCGGGACCGGCGGCACAAAAAACGACGGGGGTGGCAACGGCGGCACGACCGTCGGGGCCGGCGGCACAAAAACCGACGGGGGTGGCAGTGGCGGCACGACCGCCGGAACCGCCGTCGCCGTGACCATCACGCCCGGCTCGGTCTGGGATGACAGCCAAGGCAACGTCATCCAGGCGCACGGTGAGGGCATCATCAAGGTGGACGCCAAGTACTATTGGCTGGGCGAGGACAAGACCAACGGCTCGGCCTTTCAGAACGTCAAGTGCTACTCATCCAGCGACCTCGCGAATTGGACCTTCGTCAGCAACGTGTTGACTCGGCAGGCGAGCGGAGATTTGGGACCGAACCGTGTCATCGAGCGACCGCACGTGATCTACAACAACTCCACATCCCAGTTCGTCATGTACATGCATGTCGACAACTCGAACTACACCGACCGCAAGGCGGGCGTGGCGACAAGCAGCAGCGTTTGCGGTTCCTATACCTATCTTGGGAGCACGAAACCGCTGGGCCACGATAGCCTGGACGATACCTTGTTTCAGGACGGGACCACCGGGTACTTCCTCAGCGAAGACCGTACCAACACCAAGCTGCAAATCTACCAGCTCTCCGACGACTATCTCACCGTCTCGTCCCTGGTTGCCACGGTCGCGCAGTATGAAGCGCCGGCAGTCGCCAAAATCGGCGGTACCTACTTTCTGTTCGGCTCGCATCTGAGCGGCTGGTCCACCAACGACAACCAATACTCCACGGCCTCTTCGATGGCTGGCCCGTGGGGCGCGTGGAAGAGTTTCGCTCCCGCCGGGACCAATACCTGCAACTCACAATCCACCTTCATTCTTCCTGTGATCGGCAGCAGTAGCACGACCTATGTCTTCTTGGCTGATCGTTGGAATTCTAGCAACCTGACGGACTCGCGTTACATCTGGCTGCCGCTGACTATCAACGGCACCACCGTCTCGATGACTTGCGCGACCAGCTGGAAGATCGACGTCTCCACTGGG
>CAZBIU010000590.1:0-2362 GCA_964491625.1 uncultured Myxococcales bacterium | reverse complement strand
CATCTTTCAAGCCGTCGCGCGAGAGACCAACAGGTCATGACGGCTCGCTCTTATCGCCGGCTATTGCTTGGCACGGGAACGGGCGTCGTACTCGTCCAGCGCCTTCGCGGCCGCGGCGCGATCCGCTTGCGCCTGGTCATCCATGCCCATCTCCTTGTAGCAGGCCGCGCGCTTGCGCAGGGTCCGGTACTCGAATCCGGGCTCCCTGCATTCTTCGATGGCCTGCTCGTAGTCGGTGATGGCCGGGTCGTATTGTCGAATGGCGAGGTACGCGCCGCCGGGTATTGGGGAAAGGCGACGTAAGAAATAGCCGATTGCGGGAGTCGAGCGGAGCCAGAGGCGGAACTCTCATTCCCGCAAACGCAGGTTGGACGAAACGCTTGCGCGGCAGCTTGGCGGCTCGCTCGCCTATGCGATCGTTGTCCGACTCTGGGGCCGACGGCGATCTCGGTTCGTGGCTCTTGCTGCGATCGCGGAGTTGTCCCGGCGGAGTCGCGCGCATTGGGCGTGATGTTGGTCGCTGCGTCGTCGGCCACCCCGCACGCCGGACGGTGTTCACAGACCCCAAGAACCGGCTCACATACGCAGCGGTGGGCCGTACAGCGTTGGTCGCCAATTCGAGTAGCCGATCCGCGCCGAGAACGTCTGCACCACGTTCCAACTCGAATCCAGCTCGACGATCTTTCCGTCGGTGGAGTAGGTCACCAGGGTGTTACCGCCCGGCAGGCGTTGCACGTCTCCCATGGTCGTGCTGGCGCCGCCGCCCGCGTAGTCTCTGACCAGCGCGGCGCTGAACGCGGCAGGCGCGGCGTTGATCCTAAGCTCGAAAACATGGGCTACCTCGGCGTATGTGTTGTTGAACGCCAAGAAGGTTCCGTCCTCAAGTAGGTGGTGGCCGTGGACGACCTGCCAATCCCGCGGCGAGCACATGGCGCCGGCGGGCGCGTTGTCGCACGAACCACCAAGCTGCCACGCGACGGCACCCGTCGCGCTTACCTTCACAAACACGTTCGGATTGCGATCTGCAATGGTGAAGCTGTCGTCGCAGGGGAGGTAGTGAATTGCATTGGCGTGAAACGTGTCCGACAGGTATAGGTTGCTTCCGATTTTGAAGGGGCTTGTCACCGTACCATCCGGCGACCGAATCAGAAGAGCGCTTTCGGGATCGATGCCCGGACCGTCCCAGGCCAAGGCGGCCACCCTGCCCCCTGGCATGACCGTAAAATCATGGTGTGCCCTTTCAAGGCCCGCGACGTTGTCCTGCTCCTGCTCCCCGTCCATCGATACATAGCGCATCTCCCCGGTCGCGTTGTCGAGGTTGAGGTTGACCATCCACATGTTCTCCCCCTCGTAGTCCATCTGCGCGCGGGTAGGATTGAGGGGGGCGTCCGCGTACCAAACCACGTCGCCATCGGCGTCGATGATGAAGGCGCTGGTGGGCACGAAGGTTCCCGAGCTCGTCACGATGAACCCGGGTTCCCGCTTGTCGGCTTGGTCCACCTTTGCGGTGACAGGCGGCGACGTGGCGAAGCGGCCCGTGGTGGGGAGGACGAAGTCTGGGCTGATGCAGGTTTGTCCGTTGCGGGCAGCTTCGATGTGAAAGGTGTAATCTCGGGATTGCTTGAGGCCGAGGAGCAGGGTTCGATAGTTGGTCTTGCTGAGGTTGACCGGCGCCTCCCCGCCTTGGTTCAGAATCGAGCTAGCAGCGTTCTTCAGCTTGTAGACAATCTTGGCGGCGGATGGGACTGCGCCCGCCAAGGACCATTCGAGGACGCCGACGGTTGGAATCTTGGAGCTCACTTCGTTCTTGCTGACGGTGAACGCGACGCCCCCGCACGCGTTTCCCTTATCAGTGCCTTCGCAACCGAGTGACGCGATCACGGCAAGAAAGCCGAGCAGTGAACGTCGGTGCTCCATCGGACGTTTTGGGACGGGCCTGCCAGGGCCCAGCGACAGATCCTTATTGCAGGGTTGGGGCAGTCCAGTCGTAGTCCACGGTCAAATCGAAACCGCTCTTGGGTGGCTTGATGGCTATGGCGGTGCTGGTCGACGTCTTGTCTTTGAGGAAATGGTCGGCGAACGCATTGATGCTGTTCTTTTGCGTCGTGGGGGCCGCGCAGTGTCCGTGACCGCTGGTGAAGTCGTAGCCGATATGGTCTGCAACGCCCAGGGCTTTGAAGACTTCGATGGCGGCTATGGTGGACTTGTATCCGGATTCGTCGCCCAACCAGTCGTAGTCGTCGTTCCCCAAGATAATGGTGGCGCGAGGAGCAATCGCCGCGATCAGCTCATGATGGTCGTGAGGCAATTTGTAGGGATCCAGACTCTTCATGCTGGACATGAACCAGGCGTAGTTGGTGTT
>CAZBIU010000589.1:0-2363 GCA_964491625.1 uncultured Myxococcales bacterium | reverse complement strand
CGAACACCTGGGTGATGCCGCCGAAATCGGAAGGGGGAGCTGCGACCGCGGAAAGCTCCAGGCGTCCGCCGCGGTCCAGGAGGAACGACACCAGCTTCATGGCGTGCGCGGTCTCCTCGTTCGCTTGCACCCGCAGCCAATGCGCGAAACCGCGGAAGCTCTTGCCCTCGCAGTGGGCGCTCATGGCCAGGTAAAGCTGGGCCGAGTGCTGCTCTAGGTTGATTTGTGCGTTGATGGCGTCCTGGATCTTCTTGCTGATCATGGTGTCTCCCAATCGTCGATGGCGGAACGCTAGCAGAAGATCAGCCGCCCGACACTCTCGCGTGGTCCGACGCATGCTGCTTCTCACTGGCCGATCGCCCGAGTGCGCGCGCGAAGCCTTTGCCGAACAGCCAGTCGAGATCGCGGCGCATCGACTCGTAAAGAGGCGGCAGGGAGGAATCGGCGAGGCAAGGATACCGCTTGTGCGGATACGCGCCCACCAGCCGTCGGGTGTGGCTTGCGACCACGGTCAGCACGACCTGGCCGCCGCCTCGATCCACCACGATAAGCGGAAAAAGCCGGCAGCTTATGGGCTGCACGTCGCTACGGTCGATGCGCGCCTTCTTCGCATAGGCGTGAAGGCGGCAGCGAATTCGCCCCCGGCTGTCGAGCTGCGAGAAGACACAGCGACCGCCCGGCCGCGCGAGGCCGAGCTCGCCCGCCTCGCGATAGAAGCCACGGCCTTCGCGCTGCATGAGCCGCGGTTCGCGCGCTTTCATGAAATCGAGCAGATCGACGCCCCGGCTCGCGAGCCTCTCATCCTCGGCGCGCGAGAGCGAAACGAACACGTCCGCGCAGCAGCTCCGAGAGCCGTCTCGGTAGGGTCCCGGTGCGCAGCGCTCGGAAACGCATGCGAAGCGCTGGCGCAGCACGGCCCGATCCACCAGGACGCCGCCCACGTCCGTCACCTCGCCGTCGCTCATTTTCTTAAGCAGCCAAGCATCCCAGTCAGGAGGCTCGACCTGCGGAGCTTCGGGAACCTTGGCACGCAGCCATTTCGCCACGAGTGGATTGAGATGAAACGAGGTCATGGTCGGGCTTGTATACTAGGTGATACGAATATTCGGCGATGCGAAAACCGACGGGCCGTCGATTGTCGACAACCCGTCGATCCGCTCGGCGGAACGCCAATCCCGAGCTTCGTCGACGAGCTGAGCAAAAAGTCAGGCCGATCGGAATAGGCCGACGCTCACGCCAACCCGCTCGTACGACCCTGTGAGCGCGCTGGACGACGCCGGGATTTCTGGCAAGACTCTACCGGTGACCAGCGTGCCCAGCTCGCCGGAAGCAATCGCCACCCGACCGGTCGGCGATCGCGCCACGGTGGCGGCGGGCGTGGAAATCTTGTCCGGGCGCGGACCGCGTTGGCGGATTCTGCGGGCGCTACCGTTCATCGGGCCGGCCATCGTGGCGTCGGTGGCCTACGTCGATCCGGGCAACTACGCCACCAATTTGCAGGGCGGATCGCAGCTTGGCTACACGCTTCTGTGGGTGGTGATGGCCAGCAACCTGATGGCCATGCTGCTGCAGACCCTCGCTGCCAAGCTGGGCATCGCCACGGGCAAAAACCTGGCCGAGCAATGCCGGGACCAGTTTCCGCGCTGGCTTACCTTGGGCCTGTGGGTGGTGATGGAGATCGTGGCCATGGCCACGGACTTGGCCGAGGTGCTCGGCGCCGCGCTGGGCTTCCACCTTCTGTTCGGCATGTCGATGCTGGTGGCAGGACTTTGTACCGCGGTGGCGACGTTTCTGATCTTGGTGTTGGAACGGCTCGGTTTTCGTCGACTGGAGAGCGTGATCGCCTTCATGGTGGCGGCGATTGCCGTCTGCTATTTGTCCGAGCTGATTCTTGCCCAACCGGATTGGCGACAGGTCGCGTATCACGCGGTGGTGCCGGGCTTCGGCGGTGGCGAGGGACTGTATCTGGCGGCCGGCATTCTCGGCGCGACGGTGATGCCGCACGTGATCTTCCTGCATTCGGCGCTCACCCAGGGGCGCATCGTGCTTGCGACGCCAAACGCGCAGAAGCGCCTGCTGCGCTTTCAGATCGTCGACGTGGTCATCGGTTTGGGCGTGGCGGGCGCGATCAATGCCGCCATGTTGATCGTGGCGGCGGCGACGTTTCACCAGCGCGGGATCCTGAACGTCGACGCCATCGACAAGGCCTACCTAACGCTGCAGCCGCTGCTCGGCCGGGCGGCGGGCAGCCTGTTCGCTATTTCGCTGGTGGCGGCCGGGCTCTCCAGCTCAGTGGTGGGCACCATGTCCGGACAGGTGATTATGCAGGGGTTCATTCGCCATCGCATTCCGGTGTGGCTGCG
>CAZBIU010000588.1:0-2380 GCA_964491625.1 uncultured Myxococcales bacterium | reverse complement strand
GGCGCAGATCATGCGCATCGTGCAGTCCGAGCGGGTTTTCCAGGCGGTGTTGCGGTCGAAGCACGAGCACGAACGCTTTTACCGGGCCTCCACCGCGCTCAATCGTGCGTTAACCCTCGACGAGGTCTACGCCGCCGCCATCGAAGGCGCGCGCGGCGTGTGCGAATTCGACTTCGTGGCTATCGCTGCCTTCGACGGCAAGACCGGCACGCACAGCATCCGCACGGCGGTGGGCGAGGGGAGCGAAGGTCTCGTGGATACCAGCCACCGCGACGGTACCTCGGTGGCGTCGATGGTGGCCAAGAACAAGCTCGCCCTTCCGGTCAGCGGGGAATGGCGCGATCACCACGAGACCCACCTGTTTCACCCCGGCGACCATATCAAGGGCTTCGAGTCGCTCTACGTTCTGCCACTCTTGGTGAAGGACGAGGTGCTGGGCACCTTCGCGGTGGCCGCACGCCGGCCGGGCGCCTTCGCCAGCGACCGTCGGGAAATGCTTGGCGTGGTCGCAAACCAGGTCGCCATTTCCCTGCAGAACGGACGCATGGTCGAGTCTTTGGAACAGCAGGCGACCACGGACGGCCTCACCGGTTTGGTGAACCACCGCACCTTTCAGGAGCGCTTCTCGGCCATGCTCGGGCGCGCGGACCGGCACAAGTTCCGCGTCGCGCTGCTTCTGACCGACATCGACCACTTCAAGAAGGTCAACGACACCTATGGCCACCCGACGGGCGATGCGGTGCTTAAGCGGGTTGCCGGCATCCTCAAAGGCAGCGCGCGCAAGATCGACATCGTGGCCCGCTACGGCGGCGAAGAATTCGCGCTGGTGCTGGAAGGCACGGACAAGGCTGGCGCCCGCCAACTTGCCGAGCGCATCCGCGAGGAGGTCGCGGCGCAGACCTTCGAGTCGAGCAAAGGCTCGTTCCAGGCCAGGCTGTCGCTGGGAGTGGCGGTCTATCCTGACGACGGCAAGGCCAAGCAGGACGTTATCGCCTGCGCCGACAAGGCGCTCTACGCGGCCAAGCACGGCGGCCGCAACCGCACGGTCTGCCACGGCGACGTCCAGCGCGAGGGTCCGACGTTGAAGGTGGCCGCCGCGCGGTAGCGGTAGCGTTCCCGACTGGCGACGTGGAGACTTTCGCCACGGACTGCTAGAGTCGGGCTCCAAATCATGGAGTCTCAGCTCACCGGCAAGACCGTCGTGCTCGGCGTGACGGGCGGCATCGGGGCGTACAAGGCCGCCGAGCTGTGCCGGCTGCTGGTCAAGGCCGGTGCCGTGGTGCACGTGGTGATGACCGAGGCGGCCTGCAAGTTCATCACGCCGCTGACGCTGCAGACCTTGTCTGGACACCCGGTGGCACGCGATCTCTTCGAAGCAGGGCAGGAATCGAAGATCGGCCACATCGAGCTCGCCAGCTCGGCTGACTTGCTCATCGTGGCGCCAGCGACTGCTGACGCCATCGCTCGTTTCGCGGCGGGCATGGCGAACGACCTTCTGTCGGCGGTGGTTCTCGCCACCAAGGCACCGGTCGTGCTCGCGCCGGCGATGAACACCAACATGTGGGAAAACCGCATCACCCAGGACAACCTCGCGCGCCTGTGCAAGGACGGCCGCGTGACCACCGTGGGGCCGGACGCTGGCGATTTGGCCTGCGGTTGGGTCGGTGCGGGGCGCATGGTGGGTCCCGAGGACATCGTGGCCGCGGCCCTCAGCAGGTTGGGGCCGGCGCTGCCCGAAGTGCCGGCGGTGCTGGCGGGGCGGCGCGTGGTGGTGACGGCGGGGCCGACCTGGGAGGCGGTGGACGACGTGCGCTTTCTTGGCAACCGATCGTCCGGAAAGATGGGGTTCGCGCTGGCCAGCGCCGCAGCAGATTTGGGCGCGGACGTCACCCTGATTGCCGGTCCGGTGGCACTTGCCACGCCGGCCGGCGTCAGAAAGCGGGTCGATGTGGAAGCGGCGCTGGAGATGCGCGAGGCCCTGCACAAGGCGGCTGGTGATGCTGATGTGATCGTGATGGCGGCCGCGGTGGCGGATTTTCGCCCGGGCGTGCGGGTGCTGGGCAAGCTTTCCCGTCGCGACACACGCGCTGCCGCGTCGGCAGCCGCGCGCGACATCCCATTGGTCGCGAACCCCGATTTGCTCGCCGAGCTCGGGCGATCGCGCAAGCACGGCCGTCCCTTCCTGGTTGGCTTTGCCGCCGAGGTCGGGCTTTCGAGCCAGGCGCTGGTCGAGCGCGCCCGCGCCAAGTTGAGCGAGAAGTCCTGTGACGTAGTCGTTGCTAACGATGTCGGTCGACCTGGGTTAGGATTCGGCGCTGACGACAACGCGGTCACCCTGGTCTTTGCCGACGGCCGCGTGGTCGATCTGACGGTCACGAGC
>CAZBIU010000587.1:0-2407 GCA_964491625.1 uncultured Myxococcales bacterium | reverse complement strand
GGCGCTTGATCATCTTGCGATAGTTGCGCTGCTGGTTGGTCCAGTCCTTCTTCGCGGTCATGATCTTGTCGATCCGCTCGAAAGGCTTGAGGTTGTCCGGGTACTCGTCCAGGGCCTGGTTGAAGATCTCGACTGCCTCGTCGGGCGAGTGCAGCTCGGTGCTGGTAATCATGCCCGCGGTTTCGAGGTATTTTGCCTTGGCGCGGCCGGTCTCGAGGCTGGCGAGACGCATGAGGATTTCGACCGCCTTTTTCCATTGCTTGGTCTCGTGCAGAAGCTCCAGCACGTCCACCAGCAGGTTGCGGGCGTCGGGCTTGACCTCAAGGGCTTCAAGGTACGCCGCGATCGCCTTTTGCGGGTTCGAAAGCTTGTCCTTGTAGATCGAGATGATCTCTTCGTGGAAGGCCAGCTTGTCCTCGACGCTGTCGCTGTGCTGAAGCAGCGCGCGCTTTTGCTTGATCACCGCCTCCCACTCGCCGGCGTCGGCGTGAACCTTAGCCAGGGCTTCCAGGGTCGGGCGGTGGCCGGGATTGATCTCCAGCGCCTTCTCGAACATGTTGATCGCCTTCGCCCGCTCGCCCACCTTCATCTTGATGTTGCCGATGCGGTGGAAGATCTCGACGATCTGTTCGTCGCTCTGCGACTCGCGGTGCTGGACCATCACGGTCTGGTACAGCTTGAAAGCATCGTCCCACTGCTGGCGTCGGTAGAGCAAGTCTGCGCGATCGACCAGGGTCGGCAGATGCGTGGGATCGAGCTCATACGCCTGGCGGTAGCACTTGACCGCCTTGTCCTGGTCTCCCAGCTTGTCGGCGGCCTTCGCCAGCCGGTAGTAGAGGACGTGCAATTCCTTATTGGCGCGACGGTCGGTCTTGCGCGCCATCATCTCAAGCACCGGAATGAGTGGCGCCCATTCCTCGCGCCGGTAGTAGATCTCGGCCAGCGGCGCGGCCGCTTCCACATGCTCGGGGTCGAATTCGAGCGTGCGCGCGAACAGCTCCTTCGCACGGTCCTCGTCGACCAGGTCGACCTGGAAAAGCTTGCCGGCTTCGAAAAGAAGACGGGTCTTTTCGAGAACATTTTGCGTGCATCCCTCGGCCCGCACCATCATCTGCGCGGCCTTCTGCGAATCGCCGCGCCGCTTGTACAGATTGATGAGCGAGAGCATGCTCGGTACGTGCGTCGGGTCCACACTGAGGGCGTCGGATAGACGCTCCTCGGCCGACTCCGGCATTTGCATCTGCTCGTCGAAGATCTTGCCCAGCCGGTAGCTGAGGTCGACCTTCTCTTTGGCGTCGACCACGTTGACCAGCTTCTCCATGATCTCGACCGCGCGATCCCACTGCTCGGTCTGTTCATAGATGCGCGCCAAGCCCCGAAGCGCGTCGGTGTGGTCGGGATCGTATGACAAAATGTCGTTGTACGATTCGGCCGCGCGATCCGGATCGCGAAGCTCCTCCTCGAACAGGTGGCCAAGCGCCAGGTGAATCGCCGTGCGCTCCTGGGCCTGGGTTTCCACATCGATGTGGCGACGGTAGATGTCCACCAAAGCGTCCCAGTTGCGCTCGGCCCGGAATAGACGCTCGATGTCGTGATAGACGCTAAGCTGTCCGGGGTCGATTTCGAGGACATGCTGCAGGCATTCGATGGCCCTATCGGCCTTGCCCGGCTGCTGTTCCCACACCTGCGCCATGCGCATGTAGAGGCTGACCCGTTCGGTGTCGTTGGGCGTGACCTCAAGCTGGTGTTCCAGCACGTCGAGGTACGCGTCGGTGCGGCCCGCTTTCAGGTAGAGCTGTTCGAGCGCTTTGAGTGCTTGCAGATTCTGCGGGTCGACGGTGAGGACCTCACGGTAGGCTTCCACAGCGCGTTCGTTGTCGCCAAGCCGGGACTCCCATAGCTCGCCGACCTGCAAGCGCAGCTTCACCGCCAGCTCCACGTCGTTGACGATTTGCGACTTCTTGCCGAGGATCTCGGCCAGACGGTCCCAGGCCTGCGCACGACGATGCAGCCGATCGAGAGCGTCGATGGCTCGCAGGCACCGTTCGTCGCAGCGCAAGGCTTGCTCGTACGCGGCGGTTGCTTGTCCGGCGTCGGAAAGCTGGACTTCGAACGTCTCGGCCAGCGACAGCAAAGCCCCGACCTTGCGCTCGGTGTCCTGTTCCAGCTCGGCGTGCTTGGACAGGATCGCGACCAAGTCCTTCCACTGGCCGGTTTTGCGATAGAAATCGGCCAACGCCGCCATGGCGCCGGTGTGGTCCGGGTCTAAAGAGAGCGCCTTCTTCGCCGACGCCACCGCGTATTCGGTGTGGTCGAGCGCCGAATCGTACCAGCGGGCGATCTTGACCCACAGGTCCGCCGCCTGCTTGGCCTCGGTCATGCCCTGCGCGACCTGGGTGTATTCGGT
>CAZBIU010000586.1:0-2448 GCA_964491625.1 uncultured Myxococcales bacterium | reverse complement strand
CAGCAGGCTCTCTTCCGTGGACCAAACGGATGCCGAGTACGGAGGGCCCCCCACTTCCACCTAGTTACAGAGGTAGCCCCTTTCTGGCTTGCGCCAACCGCGAGACGCGGAAGACATCAGCCGAGACCAAGCAAGCCCTCCACATATTGGCTTGCGGAAAAATTCCAAGCGTCGCTCGGGTTCTGCCGCGCAAGCTTGCCGCGGAAGTCTTCCAGGTTCTTGTAGCCCCGAGCGTCCATCCATGTGCTGAGCTCAGCCAGCATCGTGCCGATGTAGGCCGGCCTTTCTCGCAAGATCACGCCGACCACCTGGGTCGCGCGTGCGCCCGCCAGAAGCATCTTGGCCACGTCCTTGCCGCTCGACACCCCGGTGCTGGCCGCGATGCCCGATCGGATCCGATTCGAGGTCAGGGCGATCCAACGCAGGGGCAACAGGGAATCGCGTGATTCGGTTTCCTGGTAGCGCGCCTTCTTGGTTTCGGTCTCCACATCGATGTCGGGCTGAAACAGGCGGTTGAACATCACGAAACCGTCAGCGCCGGCTTCCTCGAAGCGCGAAACCACGTTGAACAGGTTGGTATAGAAAGGATGTAGCTTGACCCCAATGGGAACGCGAACCGCGTTGCGGACCTCGTTGAGGATTTCAAGCTCGCGACTCTCGATTTCGGCGCCGGTGGCGCTAAGGTCGTTGGACGGCGAGTACAGGTTAAGCTCCAGTCCGTCGACGCCCGCGCCTTCCAAGGCCTTGGCGTACTCGGCCCATTGCACCTTGGTCACGCAGTTGATGCTCGCGATGAGCGGTATCTTGACCGCCTTGCGCGCTTCGGAAACCCAGTAGACGTGGGTGCGGGTTCCGGCGTGCTGCAAGTGCGGAAACATCGACGTCGCTTCGGCCGACGTCTCGTCGTGCTCGGCCAAGTCGCGCTCGAATGCCTCGGCGTCGATACGAACCTGCTCCTCGAAAAGCGATTTCAGAACCACCGCGGAGGCGCCGGCCGCCTCCATAGCTTTGATGTTGTCAACCCGTGTCGAGAGTGGGGACGATCCGACGATGATAGGGTTGGCGAGGGAGATACCCATGTAACTAGTTCTCAGGTCAGCCATGTTGCCCTCCTTTCTAGCTTAAAATGGACAGGGCGGGTCTCGTTTGGTCCGGGGTCTGTCAGAGAGATTCGTCTGTGAGATGCCCGCGGACTTGCAGAGGTGACACCTTTTCGCGATCCACCGAAACAGCCACCGGCAGGCGACCTACTCAATCGGATGCGAGCGCAAGCAGAAACGAAGTGTGGGCGGTCTGCAGCACCCGCGGCGTAACGCTGTCCGCCCAGAAGGCGCCGGTAGCGGTTGGCGCGTGCGTGCCCAGCACCACCAGATCGGCTTCCACCTCCACAGCGGTTTGCACGATTCCAGTCGCGGGCTCGACGCGGGCGACCCTTCCGGCGGCGTCGACACCGGCTGCACGCAATTCGCGCACGTGGACCTCCAGATGCGTGGCGGCTTCCACCTCGGCGATGCGCAAAACCTCGCCGGTCGCGCGAGGAAGCAATGCCGCCGCGCTGTCCTTTCTGCCACGCACCGAAGCGTCGGAAGAAATCGCTGTGAACAGCAGCATGGGAATGCGCAAATGGCTGGCCAACTTGGCGGCGGGTGCAAGCCCGTCCTCGTGTGCGTCCGATCCGTCGAGCGGCACCAAGATGCGACGGAACGGGAACACCACCCGGCCGCGGGCGTCGGGCTGCACCAGCAGGATCGGTACGCGCGTGTCGACCAGCGAACGGCGAACCGCCGCATGCAGGAACCGCTGTGCGAGATTGCCGCGCAGCCGCTCTTTCCACCATTGCCGTCCGTGCGCGCACATCACGACCAGATCCGGCCGGAAGTCGCGCACGTGCTCCGCCAAGCTGACTGGCAGATCCGAAACCGCGTCCTCGTGCACGTGCCAATCGACCTGCGCATAGTCCGCAAACGCGCGCGCACCGAGCTCGCGCAAGTACGCCGCAGCGGCCGAGGCTTCGCGCAAGTGGCGCTCGCCGTGCTTGCGCGCTGGCGCCCCGCGCTCGAGCACGTGCAGCAGAGTAATGTGGGTCGCCCGGGCGTCGGCCAAACCACGCGCCACGGGAAGCACCCGTTCGGCCATCTCGGTACCGTCGAGCGGAAGCAGGATGTGCGAAAACGCCATGGCTACAGTCCCCCAGTTCGTGCCAACAAATAGAGGTTGAGCGTGAGGACCAGCCCAGCGAGCACCCACGCGGCGACGGTGGTGCTGCGCCGGTTGGTCAACTCACCCATGATGGAACGGCGGCTGGTGAAGAGGACCAGCGGCACCACCGCGAAGGGCAGCGCGAAGCTCAGCACGACCTGGCTAAGCACCAGCGTGCGCGTGGGCTCGATGCCGAGCGCGATCACCAGCAACGCCGGAAGCATGGTCACCGCTCGTCGCAGCCACACC
>CAZBIU010000585.1:0-2480 GCA_964491625.1 uncultured Myxococcales bacterium | reverse complement strand
CATCTCACGGCTGTAGCGCCGGGCGACGCGAGCCAGCCGCGCGTCGCGCACGAGAGTCGGCAATCCGTTGGCCTGCCGGTCGCGATCCATCAGATCGAGAATCTGTCGCTCGATGTCGTCGGGGTCGACGATGGAAGGCGCAGGGCTTTCTGCTATTTGCAGCGTTACCGTCGGAACGACACCGCAATAGATTGGAAAGTTGGCAAGCACGGTCGGCCCGCGTTGGTCCTCTGCGCTGACCTCGACCTGATAGACTCCGTCGGCCAAGTTGCAATCGAGGCGGGCGGTGAACGAACTGCCCCGAACCTGTGCGGGCAGGCGGTGAACCCCGCTCGCCGGGGATGTGACAATGACCTCGGGCGAGCGATACACGCCGAGCACCCGGCCGGAAATCTTGGCGTGCCCGCCGGAAGGCAATACGCGCGGCAAGGGGGCGAGCTCCAGGTTGTGCTCGTGCAGGGAAAGGACGACGCAAAAGGTGTCGCCCGAACGCCAAACCCCGATGCCGACCCTCCGCCAGCCGTTTGCGGCACCGATCTGGTCGAGTTGTTTGCCGAGATCAGCGATCGCGGATGTCTCGGTACCCAGCGCACCCTTGATCATGATCAGATTCGGCTCGGGCTCGATCACGCCGTAGTGGGAAAGCAGAGAGGTGACCACGCTCGACGCTGGGACGCCCCGCTCCGCCGTGATGCGGGCCATATCGCGCGCAACCTGATCGAAGCGTGCGTCCTCCACCAGCGCCGGCCGGCCGAGCCGTTTCGTCCACCGATCGAGCTCCGCCCTCAACTCGATGACAAACCGATCCGTCGCTGCTCGGGCAGGCCCGGCGTCGCTGTAATATGCCGCCGGTCCCTCTGACGGGGAGATCGTCGCCGTCGAGCCGGCTGGGCTTCCGCCGGGCGCAGGGGCTCCCGTCGCGCAAGCCGTGACGAGAATGACAAGCCCCACGGACGTCGAAAGGCCAGGGACGCCCAACATCGAACCGACACCACGAAAACTCGTGTGACGCGAGGCTGTGCGGTTCAAGGTCGCGTTGATCCTTCCATCTTGCGGGCTGTTTTCGCACGAATGAAAAAAGGCCGCCAGGCTTGCGCCGGACGGCCTTCCGCTCAGACTCGCGCCAGCCTACTTCTTGGCGCCCTCTTCCTTCTTGGCCGACTTGGCGGCCTTCTCGTCCTTGCCGCCCTTGGCGGGCTTCTCGTCCTTCGCGCCCTTGGCACCCTTGGCGCCTTCCTCGTCCTTCGCACCCTTGGCGCCCTTCTCGCCCTTACCGCCCTTCTCGTCCTTCGCGATGGCCGGCTTCGGAGGCGGCACCTCGCCCTTCTCGTCGCCGAAGACCAGCTCGCCGAAACGGTCGAGCTTGTGGAAATCGCCCACCATCGGCGCGCTCCAGGCCACCGCCACCTGCGGCTTGCCCTTGGGCGAATCGAGACGGAACATATTGACCCGCCACATGTCGCCGATCGACGGCGGCATCTTCACGCCCGGCTTGTCGAGGCCGTTGGCGTCGGCAAGCGGCAGCGCCATCTCGACCGTCCAGCCCTTGTCCTGATCGTCGCGCTTGTTGAGCGTGCCGTCGACCTTGACCGCCGCCTTCAACTTCGAGCTCCAGCTATAGATCTTGGCCTTCGGATCGATGCTGTCTTCGTACTTGCGATAGGTTGGCAGGTAGGTGTCGAAGATGGTGCCATTCGGGGCGACCTGCAGCTCGACGTAGGTCTTGCCGTTGTGGTCGGCGTCGATCATCACCTCGACCGCCTCCTCGGTCCACAGCTTGTCGTCGCGTTTGGTGAGGTCCGACCAGACATCGCTGTCCACGTTCTCGAAACCAATATAGATGTTCTTGTCATCCCACAAGACCTTGGCTTCCGTCGACACGCCGCCAGCGTTGCCGCTCGCGCTGTCCACGAACAGGCCGGTCGACTTCGCCGCCTTCCAGGCCGGCTCGTCCAGCTTGCCGTCGACCTTGACGGGCTTGGCAATCTTGGTCGCAATGTAGCGCTTGACCGGCGCAATCTTGATATTCATCGGCACGCTGCCACAGAAGACGCGGTTCTCGTCCCTGGGGCCCGACTTGACCGGCATGCGCTCACCGCCCTTGTAGAGACCGGTGTAGACCTCCAGGTGGTCGTAGTTCCAACCGGCCGGCGGGCGGAAGGTGTGCTGGTCACGGATGATCTCGCCAGCCTTCCACTTCGACGGCGGGTATTTGCCCGACACCGGCGTGTGGTCGACGTTGGCGTAGCCCTGCTTGTTGGTGCCGCTGATATGGGTGAACATCTTCCACCCTTCACCCGGCGCGACATTCACCTTCCAGTAGTGGGTCACCCGCACGTCCTTGCCCGCCTCCACCGGGTTCGGACTTACGTCCATGCCCAGGTAGGTTACTTTGCCGTCCAGATCCGCGTTCACCACGAATTGGGGCGTTGGCGGCGTGGTGAGGATGTTCTTCTTGATGAAATCCTCATCTTCCTTGG
>CAZBIU010000584.1:0-2488 GCA_964491625.1 uncultured Myxococcales bacterium | reverse complement strand
GGATGCCGCCATAACCTCGATCGCAGCCGAGTTCGGCACCTCGAGCCTGGCGCGACCGCCGCTCGCCAACGACTACCAGGCCTTCATGCGCGTTCTGCGCGAGCGCGTGGTGGACGCGACCGGCGTGGTCGAGGACGGCAGCGTCGACGGCAAAAACGGCCCACCCACGTTCACCAGCAAGGCCGGCAAGCAGGTTGCGCTGCGCAATCTGGTGGACGAGCTGACCCGGGCGGCTGCCGAGCAACTCGGCCTTACCAGCCCGGAGGCGGCGCTGGCCTTTTTCAAGCGCCATCCGGCGGCCGACTTCCGCCATCTGCGCGCGGCGGTGATGCTGCCGAACCTGCCCGAGTACTACGGCCCCGACATGGACATTTCCATCGTCATCGACCGCGGCGACGTCTGGTACGATTTGCCCTGGGACGCGAAAGGCATTCGCCACCCGCAGCCACGCAAGCGCTACCCCAGCTTCCACCTCTACCTGAAATACAACGGCCAGCGCATTCTGCTTGCGCGCTGGCGCACCACCATCGGCGGATGGCGGGCCGAGCAAGCCTCCGACGGCTACGAGTACTTCCGCTACAAAGGGTCCGACATCGGTCCGCGCGTGCTCCGAAACGTGGTGGCGGGGCCAGTCTGGATCGCACCGGAATCGACGCCGATTCGTTCGCTCTTGAAGATGAAAGCGGTCGGGTCGGCTTGGCAACGCGTGGTGAACTACGACGAGCTCGGGCCCGGCTATCTGTCTGCCTATGGCCTGGTCGCAGGCTATTTCGTGCAGCCGGGTCGCAACGGCAAATCCGACTGGGACAACGGAATCCGCGCGCACGGCTCGTCGGATTACCTGTCGATCTACAGCTCGGAAGGCTACTCGCACGGCTGCCACCGCTTGCCGAACCATTTGGCGATTCGGCTCTACGGCTTCATCCTGCACCACCGCCCCATGCGCGCGCTCGGCGATCAGGGCATGGGCTTCGCGCGCCAGTTCCTTGCTGGCGACGACGTGTTCGAGATCCGCCTGCCCTCGCGCGGTTTCTCATACCTGCTCGACCCGCCCATCCCCGTGGACGTGCTGGAGGGGGACATCAAGGGCAACCTGAAGACGCCCGTTCTGACTTACGTGCCCAAGCCAGGCATCAAGTATCCGGGCCCGCCACCGGCAGTGCACGATACCGGTGACGCGGGTGCCGACGGGACCAGCAAGTCGGAGGCAGAGCCATGACAGCGCGAAGGGTTGGTTTCTTGCGTCGACTGGTCGTCGGGGCCGTGCTGGCGAGCGCGCTTGCGGTTTCGCTGGCGGTGTCGGCCGCGGGCAAAGCCAAGCCGGCGGCGGACCCAGCACAAGAGCCGGACGTCGCGGCCAAGGGCGATGTGGTTCACATCTATCTGCAGACCGTACCGCCGCATAAGGCGCACGTGAAGTGGGGTGCCAAGTCGCTCGGCTTCATTCCCGCGCCGAAGCCCCTGGCCATCGAGCGCCCCCGCGATAGTGGTCCGCTCGACCTTGTGATTCGCGCTTCCGGTTTTCTTCCGGTCCACACCCGCGCGTACACATTTTCCGATTCGCGCGTCGCCGTGAAACTGACCCCGCCGTCGGACAAGAACAAGTTGTTCGGCTACAAACAGGAACCCACGCCCAATCCCGACGCCGGCCCGCCGGCCGATCCGTCCGTGCCGGCCCCGGCAGCGCCCGTTCAGCCGCCCGCACCGCCAGCGCCCGCAACGCCGACGCCATAGGCCAGCGCATTTCATCACCGAGGACACTAGCCCCAACCGGCTGTGCTGCGCCTCACAACGCCCGGCTGTTCCCAACATGCTCCCAGGGAGAGTACCATCTGAGCACGGCCTGGCAGTGGAAGGCCGCAATAACCCGGAGTGCCCACCCATGCTTCGATTCGCAAGAGTGTCGATGGTCTTTGCGATTCTATCCTTGTGTGCCTGCAGCAGCGGCAGCAGCTCATCGAGCTGCACCCCCGGCACGCTTCGCTGCCCCTGCTACCACAACAATACCTGCAACAGCGGCCTCGCTTGCTACTCCAGCGTATGCGTGGCGCCGGCTGGCTCCGACGGCGGTTTGATTTCGACGGATGGTGGAAGCGGGAAAGACGACAGCGCCAGCGGCAGAGACGATGCTTCCGGCGCTGCCGGCGCAACTGGCTCGGGCGGCATGACTGGCGTCGGTGGGGTCATCGGCCGCGACGGGGCGCTGAGTTCCGCCGACGGGCCGGCGCTCGGTGGATCGGTAGGCTCGGGGGGCGCGGCAGGAAGTGGTGGGGTGGGTAGCCCGGGTGATGCGGCAGCCGGAGCCGACGCCCCCGCGGGCGCTGGCGGGCGCGACGCCGCAGATTCCCGAGGCTCGGGCGGCACCGTTGGTAGGGATGCCAGCGCGGGAGGATCCGCCGGCCACGACGCCAGCAGCTCTGGCGGCGTGATCGGTTCGGGAGGCGGCACAGGCGCGGGCGGCACGCCGGATGCCGGCGGCGCGGGAGGA
>CAZBIU010000583.1:0-2538 GCA_964491625.1 uncultured Myxococcales bacterium | reverse complement strand
CTGCCATGACCGGCTACCAAGAGGTCCTCACCGATCCGTCGTACCGAGGCCAAATCGTGCTGATGACCGCGCCGGAGATCGGCAACGTGGGCGTGAACCTGGAAGACTACGAGTCGGCTCATCCGTTTTGCGCGGGCTTCGTGGTGCGCAACCTGTCGCCGCGGGTGTCGAGCTGGCGCGCGCAGGGCGACCTCGGCGAGTTCATGGCCAAGTACCACGTAGCCGGCATCGCAGGGATTGACACCCGCGCCATTACCCGACGGCTGCGCATCGGCGGCGCGCAGCGGGCGATCATCACGCGCGAGGTAGATGACGTGACCGGCGCAATCGAGCGCGCGCGCAAGCACCCGTCGCTGGAAGGCCGTGACCTGGTCAGAGAAGTCACGTCAAGCGAGCCCTACGACTGGAACGAGGGTCTGTGGCAGACGCCGGGCGTGCCGCGCAAGGATCCGCCGATTCGCCACAAGGTGGTGGCCTATGATTTCGGTATCAAGCGCGGCATTCTGCGCCGCTTGCGCCACACCGGCTGTAGCGTGAAAGTGGTGCCCGCGCAGACTTCTGCCAAGGACGTGCTGGCGGAAAAGCCCGACGGGATCTTCCTGTCGAACGGCCCCGGCGATCCCGCGGCTGTGGTCTACGCCGTCGAGGCGGCCGCCGAGCTCGGCCGTTCGGGCAAACCGATTTTCGGGATTTGCCTCGGGCACCAGATCCTCGGCCTGGCCTTGGGTGGCAAGACCTACAAGCTCAAGTTCGGCCACCACGGCGCCAACCACCCGGTGATGGATCTGACCACGCGCAAGGTCGAGATCACGTCGCAAAACCATGGCTTCGCCGTCGACGTGGACTCGCTCAAGGGCAAGGCCGTGCTGACCCACATCAATCTGAACGACAACACGGTGGAGGGCATGCGCCACGATCGGCTGCCGATCTTCAGCGTGCAATACCACCCCGAAGCGTCGCCCGGGCCCAACGACCCGAGCTATCTTTTCGATCGCTTCGCCAAGCTCATGGACGACACCCGACGGTGAACGAGACCGAACCTCTAGCCCGGCGCTGGGATCCCGGCATCATTCACTCCTTGCTGGACGAGCTGGCTGCACGCTATGCGACCGCGGCCTACCACGTGGAGATCTCGTCGGCGCGTGAGGACTACTTCACCAGGTCGGGCAAAGTCTTCGAAGACGATGCCGAGGTGTACGAGGCGCGCACCGTGGCTTTTCTCGAATTGTACGTGATCGAGCGACCGCTTGCCGGGGGACCGCCACCCGCCATCGATGCTCTGCAAAAGCATCCGATCTCCACCGCGGCCGAAATTGGTCGTGCGGAAGCGCTGGCGTGCCTGGCGACCAGCCATCGCAGCCTGTTCGACATCGCGCACGTGGACGATAACGCCGTCGAGCTCGAGGACGTGCTTGGCGGCGCGCGTTTTCGCGTGTCCGAGCGGCGCAGCACCATCGGGTTCGAGGTCGGCTCCATCGTGGAGGCGCGCCTGGTGTGGGAAGGCCAGCAGCCGGTGTTCGCGAAGACGTTCCTCTTTCATCCGCGGGATGCCCGCACCGAGATTCTCGACCACGTGGACAGCGCGCTTTCGACCGGCACCGACCGCGACGAAATCATGTTCCAGCTCGCGCAGCTGTACCTGCGCTGGCACCGTCACGGGCACACCAGCGCAGCCCGCATCTACAAAGGGACCGCCACCATCGGTCCCGTTCCGCTTTGATTCCATGAGGACATGTACTAGAAAGCAGTTGCCCGCGGGGGCGCAAGCTGTGAATGCGTTTCCCAACGGGAGGAGAACAACATGCCAGTCGTAGTTGTCGTCGGTGCTCAATGGGGCGATGAAGGCAAAGGCAAGGTCGTCGACCTGCTGACCGAACACGCCCAGGTGGTGGCCCGTTGGGGTGGCGGAGCGAACGCCGGCCATACCATTGTCGTCGATGGTAAGAAATACGTAACTCACCTGATTCCGTCGGGTGTCTTGCGTCCAGGCGTGGCTTGCGTGCTGGGCGAGGGCATGGTCATCGACCCCAAGACCTTGGTGGAAGAGATCGGCACCTTCCGCGAGCAAGGCTTGCTCAAGAACGTGTGCGACCTGGTCGTGTCGAACCGGGCGCACCTGACCCTCCCGCATCACCGCGCGATGGATCGCCTGCGCGAGAGCCGGCCGGGAGCGATCGGAACCACCCAGCGTGGCATCGGCCCCACCTACGAGAGCAAGGCCTCGCGCACCGGCATTCGTGTCGAGGACCTGCTTCGGCCCCAGCGTCTGCGCAAGAACATCGAGCGCAATCTCGCCTACGTCGAGCCGACCCTGTCGAAGTCCGGGGAGCCACTACCTGACGTGGACGCGCTGGTGAAGGAGTATCTCGGATACGCGGACGAGATTCGTCCCTACGTGGGCGACGCTTCGCGCTTTCTGTGGGACAGTATCCGCGCCAAGAAGAGTGTTCTTTTCGAAGGCGCGCACGGTGTGCTGCTCGACCTCGACCACGGCACCTATCCATTCGTGACCTCGTCGTCGACCACCGCGGGCGGGGC
>CAZBIU010000582.1:0-2542 GCA_964491625.1 uncultured Myxococcales bacterium | reverse complement strand
TCCACGGGCGCGCCATACGCAAACACGCGCACAGCGCGAGTCAGCCCGATCACCGACTACCCGAGCTCCTGCAACATCGCCATCGCCACCTTGACCGGCAAACCTTCCAGTCGATATCCGCGCGGCGATACCAAAGCAAAACAAGGGGTAGCTGTCACCGGTGGCTCCGCGCGAACGACCTTCACGGGCACCATGCGGCTTCCTTTCGACGAGCTTCGCCACAAGTACAGCGTCGCTGCGCATATGCCAATCCGCTTCGCCACCACGTCCATCGCCAGCCCTTGCTTTTGCAGATCCTTGGCCAGTTGCAAAGCCTTGGTCTTCATCTCCGCCGTGTACTGCCGTGCCCCTTTCCGTCGGGTGCCACGCCACTGCAGAACTTCTTCGCGAAACGCTTCGATCTTCTCGTCCATGGGAACCTCCTTGGACAGGACGGTCCCACAGCGCACCGGTTACGTCAGGAGGGGGATCGGCGAGGACTTACGTTTGGTCGGCGGCCCTACCGACTCTTCGGGGTCCACGGGCGGCCACCCGTATCGGTGCAGATGTGGTGAAAGGAGACGCACCGGCCCAGCGGTTCATCGCAGAGCCAACGTGTCCTTCCGGCCAGCGTGCGCGCTTCATCGCTCTTTCAGATCCCTAGGCTGAGCGAATCCCGTTCACGAGTCCTCCAATGCCTGCAGAAGGTCGAGCAGTCCACCAAGGGATGGTTTCCGCCAACGTCTCCTATGCGCCTTCCCTGCTGAAACCGATCCTGCGCTTCGGCTTCTCCGGCACGGCCATTAAGCTGCGCACGGCTTGGAACAAGGCCACGATGTTCTTGTCGTGGGCGGCGATCCTTCGTTCCAGCTCGTTCAGCTTGGCGGCGAGTTGGCGGTTGCTGGCGAGGATCTGGCGAAGGCGCACGAAAGCGCGTACGACCAGGATGCTCATCTCGACGGCCTTGGGCGAGTTGAGCACCGACGCGGCCATGAGCGCGCCGTGTTCGGTGAAGGCGAAGGGGAGCTTGCGCCGGCCACCCCACTGGCGACTTGATGTCGCAACTTGCGACTTCAAGTGGTCGAACTCCTCGGGGGTGAGCTGGAAGGCGAAGTCCTCCGGGAAGCGGGCTTCGTTGCGTTTGACCTGCTCGTTAAGCCTCCGCGTTTCGACGCCGTAGAGGGCCGCAAGGTCCGAATCGAGGATGACCCGGTGGCCGCGCAAGATCAGTATCGAGCGCTCGACGCGTTCGAGGGGGACGACGTGCTGGTCAGGCATGGATGCCGGGATGGTAACTTGAAGTCGCAAATTGCGACCATAGAAACGCCAACGGCTATTCCTCCTCCAGCGCCCGCAAGAGGTCGAGCAACCCTCGGCGCATCGCCTTGTGGTCGTGGGCATGCCGCCAGTGCGCTAGCAGGGCTGCCAGGCGGTCAAGCACCGGGTCATCACCGTTTTCGGCTGCAAAATGGCGAGTTACAGAGTTACACGGCTGCTCCGCACCAGTGCCTTCTGGCCCCTGCGCGGTCCCTGCGAGCAGCCGCAAGTGGCTGTTTTCACTTCTGCAGTTAACGCCAGTTTGCTCCAGCTCACCGCCGCCCTCGCCTCCGAGTCCCGTCTCGCGCTCACTTAGTTCGGCGCGGCCATCAGCTCGCGCTCTGCTTCGCGAAGGACGCGTCGCCAATCGGGGTCGGAGGGAACCGCGGCGACGGCTTTGCGATACATGCGAACCGCATCGCCGATGCGACCCAGCCTTCGCAAAAGGTCACCGTAGTCGACCAGGGTTTGATGACAACCGTCGCGGTCGTAGCGCAGGGCTTGCTCGAACAGCACGGCCGCGCGGTCGTCGTTGCCGGCCCGGCTGTGCGCGATGGCGGCCTGGTGCAGGATCCAGTGGTCCTCGGGCTCCATGCGCAAGGCGCGGTCGTACGCCTCGGCAGCGTCGTCGTGGCGGCTCAGCTCAGCCAGGATGTCGCCCCGAATCGCGGCCACCATGAAGGCGTCGCCACCGCGATCCTCGGCCGACATCGCCATGTCCAAAGCCTCGCGCGATCGGCCCTGCTCCAGCAGGGCTTGTGCCAGCTTCGCGCGCGCCAGGGCGTAGCTCTCGTCGCGCGCCAGAGCCTCGCGGTAGGCGGCTTCCGCTTTGCCGGCCTGCCGGGCTTCCATGTAGGCGTCGCCTAGCTCTCGCCACCCGTCGACCAAGGCCGGGTTCAACTCGGTCGCGCGGCGGGCGGCATCGAGCGCGCCCCGGTCGCGAGTCGCGTTCAGGCTTTCCGCAAGGACCGCGTGACAGATGCCGAGGTCGGGACGCTCACTGACAGCCGCGCGCGCTTGCCGTACGGCATCGTCCAGGTCGCCTTGTTCCAAAAGCTCGCGCGCTTTGAGCAGGGCCCGCAATGCGATCATGAGGTTGGGGTTCGCATCATCCATGCGCTGCAGGTCTTCGTCGCCGCCGATCAACGCGGAAACTACCTTGGCGGAAAGCTGCGCGCGCTCGGCATCGCCCAGCACGATGGCGCGCAAGGCCTCGCCACGCCAGTAGGCTCCGGTGGACGCCGCG
>CAZBIU010000581.1:0-2544 GCA_964491625.1 uncultured Myxococcales bacterium | reverse complement strand
GCTGCTTCCGCCGGGAAGGCCCCACCTGGTCCGCATCGTTGGTTGAGGTTCGCCGACGCAAAAGCTCGATGCGCCAAATCTGTTCATCGACTGCAGCCAACCTACGACACCGAGAGCCGATTCGGGCTTAGGACCATTTGATGACCCACCCTCCGAGCATGACTCGCGACTTCTTTGACACGAAAGGCACCCGAATCACCTTTGTGGTTGCGAACTTGCCATAGTAGCTGAGCGCGTGGCCAGCGTAGTGGAGGCGAAATGGCCTTCGAGGCCCGGCCTCTTCCGTGGCGTGCTTCAAGTCGTCGTTGCTCGTGCTGACCATCACCGGCCCCGTGGCCCCGGTTACCGCGTTGTCGTTCGAACTGTTCACCAGGGCGATCAGCCTTCCTCGCAGGGCTTTCATCGCCAAGGTACGGCCACGGTCGAGGTCCTTCAGCGATTTCAGCTCGACCGGACCGCGCTGTAGCAGCAGGTACCCGTTGCACCAGCTCAACGAGGATGGGCACGGGCTCGTGCTGTGTCCCGACGGAAATCCAACGCCCATGGCGACCAAGTGCATGAGGACGCTGTGTTCGATCCTCCACGTGGGCGCGATTCGGTAGGCCGTCCCGGATGCAACAGCCTTGGCGCGAACCTTATGTATGGTGCTGATGACATCGTTCACCGCCTTCATCTGCTTCGCGATTTCGCGCTGGATCGACGCACGTCGGATTCGCAGTGTCCCATCGCGCTTCAGCTGGTAGCCGAGAAAGCCGATCCAGGGCACGCCTGGGCCGTGCTCACCCGCGCGCCAACGATAGGGTCGCTTGGACTTACTTTCCCAGAGGCGCTTCATGTTCGTGCCCTGGTAGGGGAGGACCTTCGCCGCACGATGGTGAGCCAGGCCGAGGCTGCGAAGTTCACGCGTGTACGCCCGGAGAGCCCAGCGGCAGGCGTCCCGGTTGGTAGTGACGAGAAGGATGTCGTCGCAATACCTCGCGTAATGCCATCGTCCATTGCCCCGCAGGTCGTTCAAGCAGGCTTCGTCGGCGGCGGCCAGAACGGCGTTGGCGATCACGCCGGAGAGTGGCGAGCCCTGCGGGATGCCACGCCTTTCCTGATCGTCGGTTTCGATCCCCGCATCCGCCAGCGCCTCGTTTGGGTCGAACAGGACAGGCTTGCGCACGTGTTGGGCTCGAAGCCGCTTGAGCGCAGCCTTCCGCACCGACGCATAGTCGTAGCCGGCCAGGAACGAATCGAGAAATGCGATTGCTCGCTTATCTAACGCCACGCCCGCCTTCTTCGTCGTCGCACGAATCCGAGCCGAGGCCACCTTGTGGGGGACCGCGTCGAAGAACCCCTGGATATCGCATTCCGCAGCCCAGAGGTCAGTTTGGTCGGAAACCCGCGTGGCAAATGCTCGGAAGCCCTTCACGGCGTCGTGGTGCCTTTTCGCGTTTCCATCACGACACGGCCTGGATCCAAAACAGCAATCGTCCAAGGCGCCATCGACGGCGTCGCTCAGGTAGGCGGCGTACCCGCTGGCAATGAGACTATCCCGCAGGGAGTACGTCACCACACCCCGATACCTTTGTCCGCTTCCCCGCCGGTCCTTTGGGATGGGCACCACGCTCTTGGGCTCGTGTACCATCGACTTGTCCCACGAGAGGGCATCGCGCCGGATGCTATTCAAGAAGCGACGCAAGCGTTTCACCCAGGGATACGCGTCCGCGCTTTTTTCGAGCACACGAAGCACGTGCTGGGCAAGCGTCTTGGCTGTGGTCGCGGACCGATCCTCCGATTCGCGTCGAATACGTCGTCTGGCGCGAGGCCAGTGTCGACGTGGAGGGAGCAGCCCTTGCAACTCGTCTTGCTTGGGATCGTCGGCCCGTTCGGAGTCGTGTACACCGGCAGCGCGAGCCGGGAACTGATCTCGACGGTTCTTTCTCGCAAGCGCGATCCGCTTTCGGCAGAGCAGTGCAACCATGCGGCGATCCGAAAAGTAGTATTCCAAGTCGCGCATAGTTAAAAGGCTCCTCCCTGCTGGGGTCTATTTGCGAATGCCGGGAGGGATTGATCTCCTGACGAGCAACCGGAGAGGCCGCAAAAAGCTAAGCCTATCCCCGTCGCCGGCCGCCACTGAGTGTCAGGACAAAACTGGGTCGCCCATGAGGGCACCCAGCCCAGCCTAGGGAGGAGCCAAATCGAAAATATGCACGGACGAAATGACGTCAACACGAGATCACTTATTACTTGCGAAGCCATATGACTCCCTCTCCATTCCGCCGAAGGCCGAGCGCATCACCGGGCGTGAGGGCGCCTGGGTAGAGCAGGAACCTAAGCTTGTCGAGCGCGTGGTGGCGCCGCAGGACCCGCTGTATGGCGGAAACCAATCGCACCGTGTATGCGGACCACGCGACCCGATTGCGGATCTTGTCCACCGCTGCGGCTTCAGTGGAAAAACCGGCCTGCCGAAGCGCTTTAACCGTGTGCACCACCGCCCGGCCACGCGCGTTCACGGGCTCGGCAAAGAACTCCTCGGCACCGACATCAACGCCGATTTGT
>CAZBIU010000580.1:0-2552 GCA_964491625.1 uncultured Myxococcales bacterium | reverse complement strand
TCCCACCGACATGCAGGCGCAATTCATGGTGCTCATGTCGCGCGCCAAGGGACAGTCGGTGCTTTCCGAGAACATTTTCGAAAACCGCTTCATGCACGTGCCCGAGCTAATGCGCATGGGGGCCGACATCGTTATCGACGGGCACATCGCCGTGGTGCGCGGCCCGGTGAAGCTGAAGGGCGCCAAGGTGATGGCCACCGACTTGCGCGCCTCCGCGTGTCTGGTGCTCGCCGGGCTTATCGCCGAGGGGACGACCGAAGTGCTGCGGGTCTACCACCTGGACCGCGGTTACGATCACTTGGAAAAGAAGCTGCGCGCCCTCGGAGCCGACATCCGTCGCGTGAAGGGCGGACTGTAGCGGGGCGCCGCTATCGCCACTCGATCCGAGGCTGGTTGCGCTGGGGAATGCGGCGGTAGGCGACCGCGGGTCGGCCCGCCATGACGATGCCGGCGAGGCGCTGTCCCGCCGGCAAGCCAAGCGCCGCGTGGACTTCGGGCGACGCGCCTGCACCGACCAGCACGAAGCCCGCCCAACAAGTTCCCGCGCCGAGAGGCTGGCCGGCGAGATCGAGATAGGTCATGGCGATGGCCGCCGCGTGCGCGCCGCTTTGCAAGCTAGCCGGCGCGTGCGCGATGATGAGGTGAGGCGCCTGGCGGCAGATGCTGTCGATGCCGCGGTCCCAATCGGCAAGGACCTTGGGCAATCCGAGCGCGACCGCCAGCGGCGAGCCCGCGGCCACGACTTGCCTCATCCACATCGCCGTCGTCTCGACGATTCGGCGTACCTCGGACCGCGCGCTGATCACGGTCCAGGCCAGCGGTTGGGAGTTGTGCCCCGAGGGCGCGTACTGGGCGACCCTGATCATGGTCGCGATGGTTTCTTGCTCTAGCGGTTCGCCGCGGAAGGCGCGAATCGAGCGCCGACCCTTGAGCAGGTAGGCGACCTTGTCGGTGTCGAGCTGCCAGTCGCGCGGCAACGGCTCGATCTCGCCCTCGCCCTGTGAGATGGCGCCGGCCGGACAGGCTGCCGTGCAGTGACCGCAGTGAAGGCAGCGCAGATCTGCAACCGGACTCGGTCGCTTGTCTTCGCCCAGCTCGATCCTCCCCGTCGGGCAGACGCGAACGCACAGGCCGTCTTGCAGGCACTTGCTGCTGTCGAATGCGGGTTCCATGGCGGCCATCTTCGCGTAGCGGCGCAAAGAGCGCCAGCGCGAAGCTGGGGCAGCAGCGCTTGCACTGCTCGGTGAAAAATCATCGCGTCATGACCACGGACGCACAAGGCTCTGCCGACGAAGAATGTGCGAATGTCGCCATTCCCGGTTAGGCTAGCCAGACGCCATGGCCGAGCCGGACCTTCGAGAAGAACTGAAGCGCGGAATCAAGCTGCATCCTCGCCTCGTGTCGCAGAACCTTTTCGGGACGCCGGCCGACCTGCAAAAAATCGCCTCCGTCTTGCCGGTGTTCCTTCCGTTCAAGGGCAAGGCATACAAGGCCGCGATTTGGGTGCTCGACTGGGATCACCGGATTCCGTCGCGCGATTACGTCGTGCGCTTGTTCGCCTTCTATTCGGCGCAGGGGCGGGCCTTGGGCGAGGTTGCCTTCGCCGACCGGTTCGCGCAGATCGAGCGCGAGGACCTGTTTCCCGAGTTCGACGTTTCGGATTTTGCCGGGCTTAGCGCGGACGAAATCTACGAAGCGGAAGGGCCCATCGGCGGCGACCTGAAGTCGTTTCGGCTGGTCAGCGAGTGGCGTCGCGAAATCGACACCAAGTCGGCCCGCAAGGCCGAGCAGATCGCGCGTGCATCCCACAATTTTAAGGAAGTGGCCAGCGAGACCCGCGCGCGCCCACCCGGACTTGGCGATCTTGAGGCGGCGGAATGGTGCCCGCCCAGCGAGAGCGGCCACGGGCGCTGGGGCATTGACGTTTGGTATTTGCGCTCGTTCAACGGGATGGTAGGGGAAGGCACCGCTTTTCTCGTCGACCTGGAAGAAGAGAAGGTCGTGCGTCAGCGCGATTTCCAGTTCAGGGCCGGGTAGAGTTCGCCGCGTCGAATGCACAAACCGCACGCGTGTGCGCGTCAGGCAGCGGTCGAACCGTCGCGCCATCGAGCAGGTCGGCCGTCTCTTTCACCTTCTCACCGGCCGGCGAACCGGTGTCTTACGAGCAAACCACAGCTTGGAGTCGATCGTGAAGCACGGATCCATTCTCTCTTTCGGGCTCGGCGCCATCTTTTGCGTGAGCCTTTTCACCTTTGCTTGTTCGAGCGACAACGGCAGCGGCAACCAGGCTGATGCCGGGAAGAAGGACGGCGGCGGAACCGGCGGGAAGGGCGGCGGAGCCGGCTCAGGCGGTTCCAGCGGATCGGGTGGTTCCAGCGCCAAGGGCGGCTCCAGCGGATCGGGTGGTTCCAGCGCCAGCGGCGGTTCTGGCGGCTCCGGCGGTTCCAGCACCGGCGGCTCGGGCGGATCCAGCATCGGCGGCTCGGGCGGAGCGCAGGCTGGCGGATCCAGCGCGGGCGGTGCGAGTGGTGGCGGCGGTTCGAGCGCGGCCG
>CAZBIU010000579.1:0-2576 GCA_964491625.1 uncultured Myxococcales bacterium | reverse complement strand
GCTCTTTCCGTCAACAGCGACGTCTGCCCCCGCGGTCTCGCACTTGACCTGCAGCCTTGCCAGTTTCTTTTCGAGCTGGGCTACGGCGGATCTTGCGACTTTCTTGTCCTCGGGCTGGGCGTCAGGAACCAGCGCAACGAATTTCTCGAATGCCTCGACAGCTTCCACCGGATGGTCGAGCGCCAGCTGAACCTGGCCGATGTTGAACCACAGCTTTGGCGAAGGGTACGCGGCGTAGGCGGCCTGGAACTTCTCTAGCGCTTGCGCATACTCTCCCTGCCGGTTGAGGTCCAAGCCATCGTGAAGCAACACCTTCGCCTTGGCCTTGTCCTCCGCGCCCCCGGATGGGGGCGACGCTTGCGCCAGCAGGGCGGCCAACAACATGCATTTCGCGCAAATCGCAACCATGGCTAAAGGTCCTCAATCATCCTTGGCACCGCTCGTTGACGAGACGGGTGGGCGCTCTTGGGCTCCGACGCCGTCGGAACATTGATTCGGGGGCCCACTTTGCCCTCTGGGACACGACCACTTGGCTGGCTTGGCTTTCCCGAATCGCGGTCGGTCACTGCTGCTGTGGGCTGTGTTGGTGCCGGGGCTATCGCAGCGGCCGGAGAAGTCGGGATTGGCTCCACGACAGCCGGAGGAGCGGCTACAGGAACCGTTACGACCGCAGGTGAAGATACGGTAACGGGCTTCGGCGCTGGCCCAGGCCGGAGAAACAAGAACGCGCCGACCACAAATATCGCGGCAGCGCCGACCACAGCCCAAACCCACGCCTTCGAACGCACCCCCGCCAGCGTGACATCTTCGTTCAACTCCCCGGCGGTCTGGGTGAAGGTCGTGGGCTGAACCGACTTTCCGGCTGGCCTCGCGTCGGAAGCTGGGTCCGGTAGCTGCAGCGTTCTTTGCACCGCCGGTACTGCCTTCGCCGTCGCTCCGGTGGCCGAGTCTTCGAGCCCCGCGACGAAGTCCCCAATGCTTGCGAAGCGGTCGCCCTTGTTCTTGGACAGCGCGCGCAGGAGCACGTCTTCGACCTGCGGACGCAAACCGGGAACCTTGGGCAACAGCGGAGGCGGCGGTTCGTTCACCACTTGAAACAAGGTCGCCAGGGGGCCTTCCCCCTGGAACGGGCATTCACCAGCGAGGCATTCCCAGGCGACACAGGCCAAGGCCCACTGGTCCGTTCGCTCGTCGATGTCTTCGGTTCTGCCTTTGGCTTGTTCGGGCGACATGTAGCCGGGCGTTCCCATGATGGACGCCGTCCGGGTGAGCTTGGTGGTGGCAGACCGGACCTTGCTGATGCCGAAGTCGAGGACCTTCACGAAATCGGCCGCGCCTGTGGCTTCCAGAAGATAGATGTTCGCCGGCTTGAGGTCTCGGTGAACGATGCCCTTGGCATGCGTCGCCATCAAGGCAGCGGCGACCTGCTTGATGATGTGGAGCATGGCGGGGACAGAAAGGCGACCTTCCCGGCGCAAGCGATGTTCAAGGTCTTCGCCGTCCAGAAACTCCATCACCAGGAAAGGCTCGCCCGTAGGTGTAGTGCTGAAGTCGAACACCTGCACGATGTTCGGGTGGCCGAGATTGCTGGTCACCAGAGCTTCGCGGTGAAACCGTGCAAGTGCATCGGAGGCGGCGCTCAGCTCGCGTGACATCACCTTGATGGCTACCGGTTTTTCGAGGCGGAGCTGGGTAGCGTGATAGACGGCGCCCATTCCGCCTTCACCGAGCAGGCGTTCGATGCGGTAGGCACCGTCCAGGACCATGCCTACCACGGCTTCTGCTGCCTGCTTTTCCTGGCTCACCCGGAAGCCCCCGTCGGCATGGCAGACGGATACCGCGTTCCATCTACTACAGCTGCACGCCTACCTCGCGGTGCCATTTCAAGGCGGCATCATACCCTCATGCATACTAGCGCGTAAGAGGCAAACCGGTACTGGGTGTCTTGATCTGTGGTCCCTGTCGCCACCCACCAGGACGCGATGCACATGGTGCGCCGACGATCCCCTGCGCAGCTGCCGAACCCAGTCGGGAGATTACAAAGTCACGTCTACGGGCGATCAGCTGTCAGCGTTTTGCAAAGCGGCCTGGATGATCTCGGCCAGATTGACTGGCGTTTGGGCGCTCAAGGTGCTGGTCGAACCTGTGGAAGAAGTGGCTGCCGTTCCAGGTGACTGCGAGTCATAGCTCCGCACATGGTGATGATGGTGAGCGCCACCGGCCTGTCCGCTAGACTGCTGGTCTGGCATCTGCCCGGTTTGCGCTGCGAGCTTGAACTTGCTCGCCAGGTGGCTCAGCGCAACCGCTTGCGAACCAGTCGCGTTCTGGGCATCAGTCTGGAGGGTGCTGGCGACGTCCGCCATGACCGACTTGAACTTGGTTGGGTCGCTCTGCTGCAACTGCTGCAACTGGGCCATCATGCTGGCGAAGGGCGAGATGTCGGTTGAGTCGGATGCCACGCCGCCTGTGCTTGACCCGGTGGCGGTCTGGTTGGCAAAAAGCTGGGAAGTCGTGCTTACGCTGCCGATACTGCTGATGGACATGAATGCCTCCGTGATTTCGGTCTCTCCACTGCA
>CAZBIU010000578.1:0-2599 GCA_964491625.1 uncultured Myxococcales bacterium | reverse complement strand
TGCACGATTCCCGCGACCATCCCAACGACAACGGTCGGCAGCAAGAAGTATGTCTGCTACGACTTCGCAGGGTGCAAAGCGGGTTATCCTGTCAAAATGTGCACGTTCGATGGCCCACACACCCCGTCGGTCGTCGATGACGGGACCAATACCGGGGATGATGGCCTGAAAGCCTTTATTCCACCGCTGGCCTGGGCGTTCATCTCGCAGTTCTAATCGCGCGCGTTTCTTTCCTATCTGCGACCAGCGCAGCATCGGAAAGTCCAGACACTGTCTGGACCGTGTCGGGGTACGCAAGAAAGAACGCCTTCATCTGGAAAAGATTGGCGCGGCCGAAGCCGCGTCCGAACCAAGCCTGCAAGTCGCGCGACAGATTGATGACTGACCGAGCGGTTTCACAGGGCATCGGTGGCGAACTTGTCAGGAACGTCGGCCCAACGAATGACAACGGGGCAGATGGCAAGGTCGCCTGTCGCTCGCGCCTCGGCGGACTGCTCAACTTCTAGCATAGGCAGGCCGCATAAACACAACGTCAATTGGCTGACCAGACGCCGGTTCCGAGGTTGAGCGACCACTGAACCAAGTTGCTCATGCTCATCGTCGTGCCACTGATCGTCAGTGGCCACCAGACATACTGCGACTTGCTCAGGTTGCTACTGTTCCAGCGGTCCCCGGCGAAAATGTACGTCGTGGACTGGCTACCCGTCACGGTGATGATATAGGTGGACTGTGACTGGTAGGTCGTGCTGTCCCCGATGTTCTTCAGGGCGGACCACGGGCCGGTGATTGAGGTGGCGGTCGCATACTCTCCCTGGTTCGGATTCCACCCCGAGGACCAGGACGTGATCAGGTAGTAGGTACCGTTGATCTTCACGATCGCGGGGGCTTCGCGCCATTGGCTGGGAAAAATGTCAGTGCCGTTCGAACCCGACTTCACGCTGAGATAATCGTCGCTGAGCGGGTACACCCACAAGTCGCTGTTGTTGTTCCCCACCGCGATGAAATAGGCAGTGCCATCGTCTTCTTTGAAGAGCGTGCAATCGCGCGTATCGTGGCCGCCGGGCTTGATGTGGTTCACGTAGGTGTAGTTGCCATCGATGGTGGGGCTCTTGAAAATGCCGGCGTTGGAGTCGGTATAGGCCGTGTTGTCCCAGTGGGCCCACATGACATACATGTTCGTCTTGTCGTTGTAGATGATCTTGGGCCGCTCGATGATCCGGTCCGAAGCAAGCTGGGGGTCCGTGGCTGTCGTGATGATCTTGTTCCGGTGCTCCCAGGTGGCCAGGTCCTTGGAGGCGTAGATGCTGACCGCGTAGAAGAAGCCCGACCCCCCGGTGTTGGTGGTCTTGTCTTCGCCGACCCAGTACCAGGTGTCGCCAACCTTTAGAAAACCGCCGCCGTGGGCCTGGATGGGCGTGCCCGTGGTGTCGTTCCACGTGCCGCCGGGCTTGATCGTTATGGTCGTCGCAAGGGCATCGGGCTGCGTACTGCTGTCCCTGGCTGGCGCGTCCGCTGGCCCGGCATCGGAGACAGGCGCCTCGACGGCTCCGTCGCGCAACCCGCCCGAGCCGCCGCTCGTGCTCCCGCTGCTACCTGCGGTCGCACCGCCCGTCGCGCTGCCGCCGCTCCCCGTGGCACCGCCGCTGCCTCCGGTCGCGCTGCCGCCCTTCCCTGTGGCGCCGCTGCCGCCTCCGGCCACGCCGCCCATCGCACTGCCGCCGCTGCCTGTGGCGCCTCCCTTGGTACCGCCCGTTCCCGACCCCGACCTGCCGCCGCTGGCCGACCCTCCACTGCTGGCAGCTGCCGCCCCGGCCACGCCGCCCGTGGAGGCACCGCCTTGTGATGCGATGGTTGTACCGCCTGCCGCGGCTCCGGTGCCCGTTTGGCCACCCGTCGTCATGTCCGTGCTTCGACCACCGGCGCCTCCCAACCCGATGCTTGTTCCACCGGCACCGCCCCGCGTGGTGCCGCCCGACCCGGTAGCACCACCGCGTGCACTATTCGGCGCCGGGTTGTTCTCGGCTCCACAGCCGACGTCGAACGCAACAATCAAGAGTGCTGCGATAAGAGTATACCGTCTTGTTTTCGCCATGTTGCCTCCCTCGACGTGCAGCCCTCGAAGACTGTAAGGGGCAGACAATGCCTGCGGCTCATTGCAAACCTCGAAGATGACGTGGGTCTTGTCCTTGTAGCGCCCCGCCGGAGCCTATAGGTCAATACCACGTACAAGTCGCTTTGGTCCGCCATATCCCGAAGGGCTTGCCCCTGAAATCTCAAATAATGCGCAGTCAAAGGGGCATCGGATACGCCATGAACAATAGCTTGGCTCCGCAACAGCAAGCGGCGACTGACTCAAGGGCGGACAGACGGAATTGGGACTCTGTCGCCACTGCCGGCTCCGAAGCGTTACGACTTTCCTGGGCCAGCCGTGACGAAAGGTGAGCAAATTCACGACTTCCGTTCAACAAACAGCGCCTCTCGAACAGCATGTCTGGAGGCGAGTGATGGCTCTGAAGGGCATCGGCCCTCGATGGAATCTGGCGTCGAACCAAGCGCGAAGGGCGCGGTGGCTCGCCCGTACCTTGTCTGCACAATGAAA
>CAZBIU010000577.1:0-2629 GCA_964491625.1 uncultured Myxococcales bacterium | reverse complement strand
CGCTGACACTCACGCAGACCAGTACGGTCACCAGCACGGGCTCGGGGACCTATCTGTCTACGCCGGGCTCGTTCTTCGCATTGGGCGTTAGCAGCGGACGATGGGGTCCCATTGCAATAGACTCCGTCACGCATGACGTCTACGCAACGGTAGCAACATCGATGGGCAGCGTCACTTACAAGCAGGCGGGCGGCACAGGCAGCTTCGCTGCGGTCGCCACTCTTTGGGGAGGCCTCGCGATAGACTCCGGGACGCACGACGTCTATGTGTCGATAAACCTCATGGATATTTACATGCAGGCGGGCGGATCAGGCAGCTTCTCTGCATTGGGCGCTGGTAGCAACGACTGGAGTGCTGTCGCCATAGACTCGGGCACGCACGATGTCTACGCCACGTCGATCGGCGGCGACATCTACAAGCGCACGCGCGGCTCGGGCAGTTTCTCTGCAGTCGGCGCCGGTACCCGGGACTGGAGTGCCATCGCGATAGACTCGGGCACGCATGACGTCTACTCATTACTGTTGTACGGCGGCGACATCTACAGGCAGAAGGGCGGCTCAGGTTCCTTCTCTGAGTTGGGTGCTGACACCAAAATTTGGACAGCCATTGCGGCGGACCCGGGCACGCACGACGTTTACGCCGCAGCGTCTAGCGACGACATCTACAAGCAAACGCGCGGTTCAGGCAGCTTCTCCGCGTCGGGCGCAGGCTCCTGGAGCTGGCAAGCCCTCGCAATAGACTCCGGGACGCATGACGTCTACGCGGCGGTTTACGGCGGCGACATCTACGTGCAGGCCGGCGGCTCGGGTAGCTTCTCTGCGCTGGGCGTTGGCCCCGCGGCCTGGCAATTCATCGCCGTAGACCCGGGCACGCACGATGTTTACGCGGTGATGTACAATCAAGACATCTACAAGCGAACGGGGCGCAGGGTGACCGCATCCGCTCAGATGCCGATCAACCCGGTGGCAACGGTGACCGCAACCGAAACGACAACCGGGGTTCTCACGGGAACGAACACCGGTGCCAACACGGCGACGATCACGGCAGTCGTGACCAGCACAGCAACGGCCACCCTCACCTCCACCTCCACGACCACCTACAGCGGAACGTACACCGCGGGCGGCACCCAGACCTGGACCGCCACATCCACAAAGACTGCCTACGGAACTGCGACTTGGACCGAGTACGGCACCGACACCTGGACCACAACCTCCACGATGTGATACCTGCTCTACCGAAGCGGTTCAGTCCGCCGCATTCGCGGCGCTACCCACGCATCAATGCCGTCAGCGTCTTGGGTTTCTGCCCGAGCAAGTGCGCTATCACGATGTCCACATTCCGCCGCAAGGTATCCTGCCGCTTGAGCGATCCCAGATAGCGCAGGATCTCCTTCTTCCGTGACGGTGCCAGGGACTCAAATACTGTCTTTGCTGCCAGATCCTTGGCCAATGCGCGCTTGAAGGCGGGGGACATGGGGACAAGACGAGGGTTGGGGTCAAAGCCCAGGTTCACCATCACGCTCTGCCCCACGTCCTTGTTCGCAGCTTTGCGCATAGGTGTGTTGAGGTACAAACGCCAGGCACCGGCGTACTTCACCAGCGTCTGTCGAAATGCGTGACCGTCGAGTTCGCCACACACGGGGATAGGACCTCGCGTCCTTGCCGCCTGCTTGAAAAGCAGCACCAGGCGATCTGCCGGCACGGACACGTAGGGGTTGACCCCGATGATTTGGATCCGAGCGCGGAAGGGTTTCACCTGTTGAGACTCCAGTCGAAGCATACCCGTTCGCCCCTCCGTCCCTCCGCGCCCTCCTCCGCCTCTGCGCCCTCTAAACCCTAAGTTTCTTCTCCACCCTCTCCACCGCCTCCTCCACATTCTCCCTAAACCCGAACGCCGACAGGCGCAGGTAGCCCTCGCCGCAACTCCCGAAGCCGGCGCCGGGCGTTCCCACCACGTTCGCCTCATTCAGCAGCCGGTCGAAGAACTGCCACGACCCTACTCCCGCAGGCAGCTTGACCCAGATGTACGGCGCGTTCACGCCGCCGTAGACTTGATAGCCGGCCTTGCCGAGGCCCTCGCGGATGATGCGTGCGTTTTCCATGTAGTAGTCCACGTTGACCTTCACGGCCTTGCTGCCTTCGGGCGAAAAAACCGCCGCCGCCGCCCTCTGCACTGGGTAGCTTACGCCGTTGAACTTGGTCGTGTGGCGCCGGTTCCACAGGCCATGCAGCGGCACGGGCTCGCCGCTCCGGTTGCGCGCGCAGAGCTCTTTGGGAATCACGATGTACGCGCAGCGGGTGCCGGTGAAGCCCGCCGTCTTCGAGAAGCTGCGGAACTCGATGGCCACGTTGCGAGCGCCGGGGATTTCGAAAATGCTGTGCACCTGGCCGGGCTCGCGGATGAAGGCCTCGTAGGCAGCGTCGAACAGAATGATCGCGTCGTGCTCTTCCGCGTAGGCGACCCATTTCGCCAGCGACGCGCGCGACATCACAGCGCCGGTCGGGTTGTTGGGCGAGCACAGGTAGATTAGGTCCACCTTGCCCGACGGCAGCGGCGGGTCGAAGCCGTTTTCCGCCGTGGTCGGCAGGTACACGAGCTTGCCGTAGCGGCCGTCTTTGCCGGCCGGCCC
>CAZBIU010000576.1:0-2706 GCA_964491625.1 uncultured Myxococcales bacterium | reverse complement strand
ATGGACGCACATCGCGATCGAGGCCAGGCACCCGCAGGAAGCCCATCAGCTTCAGCCCGGCCAGAAAAATGGCCAGCCCGGACAGTTGCAGAACGAGAGCGCGGTGGCCCGAGAAAGTCCTGCCCACCGCCGACGCCGCCAGCCCCAGCGTGACGAACACGACGGAAAGCCCCAGCGAGAACGCCAGCGTGGCCGCGAACAGTCGCTTGCCACGCGAGCCATCACGCAGAGCGGTCGCGGAGCTGCTCGCCAGCGTGGCCAGGTAGATGGGCACCAACGGAAGAACGCATGGCGAGAGAAACGTCAAGACGCCGGCAAGAAACAGGGCTGCAAAGCTGAAGCTCATGATTCACCAAGTTGGAGCCAGGCGACCGGATTTGGGTTCACGAACCCTCTCGCGCTGGCGTGGTTGTGATTGCGTGGATGGGTCATCTTCGTCATAGGTCATACGAGGCTCGCCCATGGTCGGTTACGCAGAATCTTGCGACACGCTTACGGCGATCGAGATTCCGCGGCGAGCGTAACCAATTCGCCATCTCCCGCGTATCACCAAGGAAACCACACAGGGCGATGACGCGAAGCCATCGAATCATTGCGATTCGTGTTGGTCCGGGACTGGCCGCCTGGTATCTAGCGGTCGTTCCGATGACAAGCACCTTACCCACCGCCGGCCCGCTCGTGCTCGGGATACCCCTGGCGTTCCTGCTGTTCGGCGTCGTTCTCGCCGGAGTCATCGTCCTGCAGAAACGAGCCCTCGAGGTAGCGCTGGTCGGTTTGGTGCTCATCTTGGCCGTGCGCCTGGGCCTTTCGCGCTTCGATCTCGCTGCCCACATGGCGCGAGAGTGGGCCAAGCTGGCCAATTTATTCGGGCTGCTCGTAGGCTTCGCGTTGCTCGCCGACCACTTCGAAGCTTCTCGCCTGGCGGAGTTGCTTCCGCGCTTCTTACCCAGCGGCGCGCGCGGGTGCTTTTCCCTGCTTGTGCTCGTGGGATTGCTCTCGTGCGTCCTCGACAATATCGCCGCCGCCATCATCGGCGCAACCATCGCCGCCGGCATGTTCGAGCGACGGGTTCATCTCGGCTACCTGGCTGCTATCGTCGCCGCCGCCAATGCTGGCGGCGCCGGCAGCGTGCTCGGCGATACCACGACCACGATGATGTGGATCGATGGCATCAGCCCGCTTGCGGTGCTGCCCGCGTATCTCGGTTCGGCAACCGCCCTGCTGGTCTTCGGAACCGTCGCGGCTCGGCAGCAGGCGAGCTATGCGACCACGCTTGGCCGCACTCCTGGTCCCGTGCGCGTCGACGGCCGACGACTTGGCATCGTCGTCGCGGCGCTGGCCCTGGCGGTGGGTACGAATATCGTCGCCAACGGCGTACTGAAGGCGCGTGCGGAGAGCTACCCATTTCTTGCAATCGCGCTGTGGTCGGTCTTGCTGGCTGGGACCGCTCTGCGTCCGCTCAATTGGAAGGTCGTCCCAGGCGCGGTCAGGGGAAGTCTCTTCTTGTTGGCGCTCGTCTTGTCTGCTTCGTTGATGCCCGTCGATGCGCTACCCAAGGCGACCTGGGGGACCACGCTCGTCCTGGGTTTCGTATCTTCGATCTTCGACAACATCCCGCTTACCAAAATGGCCCTCGACCAAGGCGGTTACGATTCGGCCCTACTCGCCTATTCAGTGGGCCTCGGTGGGTCGATGGTGTGGTTCGGATCCTCGGCGGGCGTCTCCGTTTCTGGTCTCTTTCCAGAAGCCAGGTCGGTCTTCAAATGGCTCCGACATGGCTGGCATGTGCCCGTGGCGTTCGCGGTCGGATATCTCGCCTTGTATGGGTTGCACGGCTGGAAGCCCTGACGACGAGGCTACGAGGCCACACGACGCTTTGGCTTCTGGGTCGCCGGCTTGCCCTCGATCGCGGCAAGGCGATGCGCCGCCGGCTCGCCACCGCGGGTAAGTTGCTCACGCCTGGTCAGCGCTTGGCGAAGCCAATCGGCACCCTGGCCGCCAGAGTGTTGTAGGATCTCGCCGAGAAGTCCGCCCTCGGTTTCGCTGCTGAGCGAGCGCTTGGTCGATCCCCTCGGGTTTGACCGTGCTTGTCCTGAGTGTGCGGGAATTGGCGAGCAGGCGGGCCCATCGGATGTCCGAAGGCCGCGGGTTCCGCGCCTGAGATCATTTACCAGTCAACGCAATGCCCGGTGGGCCGGCCAGCAGGAAATCCTGCCAAGTGATCGCCGCGATCTCTGCCCGCTCCGCAGTCGCGAGCCCGCCCGCGTTGCAGATGACGAGCGGCTTGAAGGCCGGATGGCGACGTGTGAACTCTAACAGGCCAGTGAGATCCTTCATCTGAAACTGGCCGGTCTTCACCTCGACCGCCCACTTGCCCCAGCTACCTTCTAGGACTCCGTCAACCTCAAGCGGCTCTTCTCGCCAATACGAAGCGCCCTGGCCAGAATTCCATGCATGAGCCAGGCACGCGTTCTCGACCCAGGTGCCAAAGCGCGCCGGATCGGCGGCGCTGTTCGAGATTCCCTGAGGATCCATCACCGCGAGGAGCGCATTGTTGAGCGTCACCAGTTTGGGTGGCGAGGCCCTGCGACGGGACTCGCGCGCGGAGTATTTCGGCAACGATGCCACCAGGAACGCTTCTTCTAGGAGCGCCAAGTAGTGGGCGACGGTTTCGAGGGCGCCGCTGTCTTGCAACTGCCCCTGAAG
>CAZBIU010000575.1:0-2754 GCA_964491625.1 uncultured Myxococcales bacterium | reverse complement strand
GCCGTCCGCGGCCGTTGGCCTCCGTTCGGCTCAAAGGGCTTCTCGCACCCCTCGCCCCCGCGCCGCTATGAGCGGAGCACCGCCATCAAGGGCGCCGGCGCAACCCCGAGCCCGATCACCAGCACCACCAGAAGCAGCAGCACCACGCCGGTGGCCAGCGAGGCATAGCTCTTGAACTCTTCCGTGGGCTCGCGGAAGTACATCGCCACCACGATACGCAGGTAGTAATACACGCTGACCACACTGTTAAGCACCGCCGCGACCACCAGCCACATGAGCTCGGGCCGCTCGGCGGCGGCGCGGAAAAGGTAGAACTTCGCGAAGAACCCTCCAGTCGGCGGGAAGCCGGCGAGTGAGAGCAGGAACAGCGTCATGGCAAGTGCCATCGCGGGCCGCTTTCGCGCAAGGCCCGCCCAGTCGTCGGCCCGCCAGCGCTCATCACCCCGGCGGCCGTTCCACGCTGCAACGGCGAACGCGCCAAGGGTCATGACGGTGTAGGCCAGCAGGTAAAGCACCAGCGCCGGCTGAACGCCCGTCACGCCGAAACCAAGCGCCGACACGCCCACCAGCAAGTAGCCTGCGTGCGCGATGGACGAATACGCGAGCATCCGCTTCACGCTCTCCTGGCGAATCGCGGCCAGGTTGCCCAAGGTCATGGTGGCGAAGGCGACCAGCGCCAGCAGGCGCGCCCAGCCCGCGTGTCCCTGCGCCACCGCCGGGTTCGCAAAGGCCGATCCGAAGAGACGAACCATCCCCACCAGCGCCGCAGCCTTGATCCCGGTCGCCATGAAGCCGGTCACCGGCGTCGGCGCACCTTCATACGCGTCGGGCAGCCACATGTGAAAGGGCACCGCCCCGATCTTGAACAACAGAGCCACCAACACCAGGTATACGCCGACGATGAAGAGCGGATTCTGCCCGGCGGTCGCCGCGCGCGCGGCGATGCCGGCAAAGGACAGCTCCCCGCCCGAGGTGCCATAGACAAGCGCCATGCCGTAGACGAAAAAGCCGGTGGCCATCGCGCCCAACAGAAAGTATTTCAGCGCGCCTTCGGTCCCGCGCCTGCTGCGGTGGTCACCCGCAACCAGCACGTAGGCCCCGATGGACATGGTCTCGATGCCGATCAGCAGCGACAGCAGGTGCGTGGCGTGGACCACCATCATCATCCCCGAAGCCACGAACAGAACCAGTGCCGGGAATTCGTCGCGTTCGAACCCGTGCTCGCGCGAGAAGGGGTGGAACACCACCAGGGTCATTCCCGTCGCCGTGGCAATCAGCACATCCAGCAGCAGCGCCAGGCGATCGGTGATCCACATGTCCGCGAAGATGGGCTTGACCTCCTCCGCACCTGGCAGCGCCATGGCGCTCGTCACCACGACGAGCGCGGACGCAGCGACGCCGATCCACGTGGTGACGGCACGAGCCCGAGCACCGGCAAGCACGCCCAGGACAAGTACCAAACAAGCGGTGCCGCTCGTCACGACAAGCGGCATGAGCGCCCACAACGACGAGGCGCTCATCGCCGCCCTCCGTGGAAACCGGCGTCGCTTGCGACCAATCGGGCCGGCCCGCCGGGACGAAGCATGCGCGCAGGCGCCTCGGGCGCCCGGCGCGACTCTGCCAGGCGAGCGTGATAGCTGCCAAGCAGAGCGTCCACCGAGCCGGCGCTGCGATCCAAGACCGGGCCCGGCACGATGCCCAGGCCCAGCGCAAACACCACCATGACCCCGAAGACGACCTTTTCGGTCAGCGTCAGGTCGCGCACGTGCTCGTCCCGATTGGCGGGCTTGTCGAGTGGTCCGAACATGACCTTCTGGTACATGGTGAGCAGGTACACTGCGGCCAGAATGACCGCGGTGGCCGCGATCGCCGCCATCAGCGCCGGATGCGCGAAGGTGCCAACCTGCCCGGCTTCGTGCCAGACCTTGCCGGCGTTGAAGGTTCCGACGAGCACCAGGAACTCACCCACGAAGCCGCACAGGCCGGGTAAGCCGGCCGACGCCAGCACGATGACCAGAAAGACCGCGGCGAACACCGGCGTGCGGGCCCACAGCCCGCCAAAGTCGGAGAGCTTCCGCGTGTGCCGGCGTTCGTACAGGATGCCCACGCAGAGGAAGAGGCCGCCGGTGGAAATCCCGTGCGCGAGCATCTGGTATATCCCGCCCTGCACGCCAGTCGCGGTCACGGTCAGAATGCCGAGCACCACGAAGCCCAGGTGCGACACCGACGAATACGCGACCAGCTTCTTGATGTCGTCCTGTGCGTACGCCATCAGCGCGCCGTACACGATGCCGATGACGGCCAGCCAACCGACCAGCGGTGCGGCCTCCTGCGCAGCGAGCGGGAAGAACGGCAATGCGTAACGGAGGAATCCGTAGGCGCCCAGCTTCAACAAGACAGCCGCCAGGATCACCGAGCCGCCGGTGGGGGCCTCGACGTGGGCGTCGGGCAACCACGTGTGCAATGGGAAAAGCGGCACCTTGATGAGGAAGGAAAGCGCGAAGGCACCGAAGCACAGAAGCTGCGTATCGCGGGGCAAAAGCAGCCGCGACCAGGTCTGGTAGTCGAAGCTCCACTGTCCGGTCACTCGGTGCACGACGGCCGCCATGTAGAGGATCGCGGCCAGCATCAAGAGCGAGCCGACCAGGGTGAAGATCATGAACTTGATGGCCGCGTAGATGCGCCGCTCGCCACCCCAGATGCCGATGATGAAGTACATCGGCACCAGCATCAGCTCCCAGAACACGTAGAAGG
>CAZBIU010000574.1:0-2774 GCA_964491625.1 uncultured Myxococcales bacterium | reverse complement strand
TTAATGGGTTTGACGGTGGCGATGTCGTCCATGTTCCGGACGACAAAGCCCGCCTCCGCGAGCCACGGGACTAGCATCTCACGATAGAACCGTATGCTGGAATCACGGAATGGCATTGCGACAAATCCGTATTGTTCGCGCAGCAGTTCGCGAACACGCGTTAGGAGTGGCCCAATCATCCAGTCGCGGAGAGGGGTGCCGATTCGCGGCTTCGGCAGGAAAGCGAGGCTCGGATTGGAATGTCGCACCTCTTCGCGAACGTCGTACTGGGACACCAGAAGAACCGTGTTCATCCCAAGCACGGTCGTAATTTCATCGGCCAGTATGAGACCACCGAGAGGAGCACCCTTGTACATGATCTTGGCGTCGATGACTACGATGTCCCAGAGCACTTCGTTGGCATAGCGCATTGCCTCGGCGGGCATGTACGCGCAACGTATGCGGTGGCCCAGGCGCTCACCGAGTTCCTCTCGAAAGACGTCCAGCAATTCCTCCTGGTCATCAACGACCAGGATACTCAACTGCTCATGGCGCCGCGTGGCTCCCATTTGCTTCACAGTGCCTTCCCTTTCAATGGCAGCAGCAGCTCTACTCGCGCCCCTCGTTGCCGGTTCGAGACCAACATTACCCCCGTGAGCCGCTGCGTAATCTCTGCAATCAAATATAGACCATACCCGCCTGTCGAACGTGTCTTGTCGGGGCGCACGCGATTCTCTCGCAACCTAGCCAGGACCTCCGATGGGAAACCCGGTCCGGTGTCGCAACACTCAAACGAGAGGGAGTCACCTTCGGCATGAAGCCGAAGCGTGATGACTGCGCCCGTCTGAGACGCGCAGGCGCGGGTCGAGTTCCGCAGCAATTCCATTGCCAAAAACACCAAAGTACCCCAGTCGAACTCTGAGATGTTCCCCTCGACGGCGAGTTGGTATTCCGTGGCCGGGTTCTCTGTACGAAAGGTATCGAGCAACTCATTGAGGTGACGTTGTGGGTTACTCGCAATATCTGGGCCGGCCATATAGTGGGCACGAGACAGCTGCTGGATGGCATCAAGCACGCGGTCTAGGTGGCGAAGACCGCCCAAGATCGGAGCGACCAGTCTTGACTCAGGTTCCAGTAGAGTGGATGCACGATAGTTCAACACGGACAGGGTGTTCAAGCAATCATGCGCTAGACCGCCCACCACGAAAGGGAAGATACTCGTACCGGTTGGCGCATTCTGTACCGGAGCAGATGTTCCCACTGCCGTCTCGGCAGCAAAGCCACTTGGTCGAGGCGCGGCGGTGCCGCGTTTCAGGGCTTGCTTAACGGTGTCCTGTAACTCAGTCGGACGGAACGGCTTGGCCAGAAAGTCTCTCGCACCAGCCTTAATTGCAGTCTCGGCGCTGCCAAAGGCGGTGACCACGATAACCGGAACATCAATCCTCCGTGTTGCAATCTCTTTGAGAAGTTCCATCCCGCCCATTCGTGGCATCCTCAGGTCTGTGATGACGAGGTCAAATGGGTGAATGAGGCGTCGCAGAGCAGCCTCCCCGTCAGCAGCGTTAGCCACAGAGTACCCCAGCTCCCGGATGAGTTCGCTCATAACAGCGCGCATATCGGGATCGTCATCAACCACAAGAATTCGGGGACTTCGCGGCTGACGTCTTGCACCCATGCGAAAGCAGTCTAGCCTCATCTGAGATCAAGAGGAAGATTTGGCCGGCCTCGCTGCTGTCCCGCGTAGATCAACCCGCCGGGCCTTGGTTGCGCTATTGGTGGGTGTGCGTAACCGATCTTAGGGGGGTGTCGCGGGCGGAGAAGGCAGGGGCTTAGTCGTCGTGGGTCGCCCTTCCCGTCCAGGTTTGGCTATCGCCTTCGTTCCATCTCGTCGCCGGGGCAGGTCCTGCACAACAAGGAGAGCCAAGCTTTGCAGTACGCGATGGTGTCGCGCGCGCACGCGCTGGGATTCCACGACGTCGAGGTGATCGACGGTGATCTGGGCGCGAGCGCGGCGGTGGGAGCACGTGTGCGCGAAGACTTCGAGCGCCTGTTGGCCAAGGTGGCGCTCAAGGAGGTGGGGCTGGTGCTGAGCCGCGAGCTGTCGCGCCTGATACGCACGGACAAGGACTTCTGTCGGCTACTCGAGCTCTGCCAAGTGTTCGACACCCTGGTCGGCGACGACCGCACCCTCTACGACGTCAACACCATGGACGACCAGCTGGTGCTGGGCATCAAGGGGACGCTGTCCGTGGTGGAGCTCAAGGTGCTGCGCATGCGCTTGCTCGAGGGGGCGTACCACAAGGCAGGGCGGGGTGAGCTCTATCGACTACTTCCGCCGGGCTACGTGCTGGACGGCGCGAAGCAGCCGGTCAAGGATCCTGACCTGCGCGTGCGCGAAGCGATCAGTCTAGTGTACACCAAGTTTCGCGAGACCTGGAGCATGCGACAGACGCTACGGTGGTTTCTCGACAACGATGTGGAGGTCCCGACCAACAAGGCGCGGGGCGGGAAATTCAAGGTCGTCTTCCAACCGCCGACGCATGCGTCGGTCAGCGAGGTGCTGCACAACCCGTTCTACGCCGGTGCCTACGTCTACGGCCGCCGGCCAGAGTGCCGGACAACGCTCCCATAGGCGAGCCAGCCGCCAACCTGCCGCACAAGCGTTTCATCCATCTCGCGTTTGCGGGAATGCGAGCTCCGCCTACGGCTCCGCTCGACTCCCGCAATCGGCTATTTCAGCGTATGATCTCGCCCTGCCCCCAGGGTGCCGGCATGACGTTCGTCGCCGGTTCCTC
>CAZBIU010000573.1:0-2783 GCA_964491625.1 uncultured Myxococcales bacterium | reverse complement strand
CCACTTGATTTACGGCAAGGTAACCCGCAACATGATTCGCCAACCGCCTGCGCCAAGGGTCAGGGCCGCCTCCTCGCTAGCATTCCCCGCGGCCTGCAGCGCTGGCAGGATCTCGCGTGCCACGAACGGGAACGTTACAAAGATGGTTGCCAGCACAATGCCGGGCGTGGCGAAAACGATCTTGATGTTGTGCTCGTCCAGCCAGTGACCGAGGAAGCCTCGGCTGCCGAAGAGCAGGACGAACACCAAGCCCGAAATCACCGGCGAGACCGTGAATGGAAGGTCAATCAAGGTGATGAGGATGTTTCGACCCGGAAACCGATACTTCGCCACGGTCCATGCGGCGGCAATGCCAAACGCAGTGTTGAGCGGCACCGCGATCGCCGCGGTGATGAGGGTCAGCTTGATGGCTGCGGCGGTCTCGGCCTGCTTGAGCGCCGCAAGGTAGCCCGGAAGCCCCTTGGCCAGTGCCTGGGCGAAGACGGCGCCAAGGGGAAGCACAACCACGAAGGCAAGAAACGCCAGGGCGGCGCCGAGCAACGCGAGTCGCACCACCAGGGGCTCGGTGCGGGCGGCGCTGGTCTGGGGGTAAAGTGATCCTTCACGAGCCATGGGTTGCCCACCGGCGATTTCGCGCCTGGACGAAGTTGAGCACAAGCAGCGTGAGCAGCGACCCAGCCAGCATCACCACTGCGAGCGCCGTCGCTTCCGGATACTGAAACTGTTCTAGCTTGGTGACGATGAGCAGCGGTACAATCTCGGTCTGCCCGGGCAAGTTTCCCGAGATGAAGACAATAGAACCGTATTCCCCGACGGCCCGGGCAAAGGCCAACGTGAAGCCGGTGACCACCGAGGGGGTGAGCAGCGGTAGTATCACGCGAACGAAGGTACGAAGCCGTGAAGCCCCGAGTACCGCAGCGGCCTCTTCGACCTTCGGATCAATTTCCATCAGGACCGGCTGGACCGACCTGACCGCGAAGGGCAGACCAACGAAGACCATGGCCAAGATGACGCCCGGCAGTCGGTAGGCGATGTGGATGTCGTGCCGATCGAGGAACGAGCCGACCAGCCCGTTCGGGGCATACACAGCGGTCAACGCAATTCCAGCCACCGCCGTCGGCAACGCCAGAGGAAGGTCGATGATCGCGTCTACCAGCGCGCGGCCGAAGAAGCGATATCGGACCAGCACCCAGGACAGCAGCATGCCGGCTGCCACGTTGATGGCCGCCGCCAGAAAGGCGCCACCGAAGCTCAGCTTGTAGGCCGCGAGAGCCCTGGGCGAGACGATGGTGGCCCAGAGCTGCCCGGGCGATAGCTCACATGTCTTGGCCGCCAGAGCGGCCAGGGGCAATATGACCACGACGCTTAGGTAGAAAATCGTCACCCCCAACGTGAGGCGAAATCCCGGCAGCGCCCCGGAATGCCGGCCGGTCAGCCAGCCGCGGAGCGGTTGCGCCTTTGTCGTGGTGGACGAGTGCATGCTGCCTACCGCCAAGAGCGGCGCTCGTCCACGCCCATCATTCCCTGGAAAGGCTTGAATGCGTTCTCGGACAATTCCCTTCGAAGAAGGTGGTCCAATCCTTCGCGATAGCTTCGCGGGGCGAGCTCGCCGCTGATCTGTGTCGGCGCCTGCACTACTTTCCACCCGTGTAGATTTGGTCGAAGGTCCCGTTGTCGGCAAAGTGCGTCTTCTGCGCCTTCTGCCAACCACCGAATTGTCCATCGATGGTCACCAGCCGCAGTTTGGGGAAGTGCGACGCATACCTCGCCGCCACGCCTGCGTTTCGAGGACGGTAGTGGTTCTTCGCAATGATCTCCTGCGCTTCGTCGCTGTAGAGGTATTCGAGGTATGCCTTCGCAACCGCCGCCGTGCCGTGTTTGGAGACGTTCTTGTCCACCACCGCGACCGGGGGTTCAGCGAGAATGCTCTGCGACGGGGCAATGATCTGGAACTTCTCCTTGCCCAGCTCATCCACCAGTAGGAAAGCTTCGTTTTCCCAGGCGATCAGGACGTCTCCCAAGCCTCGCTGCGCGAAAGTGGTCGTCGATCCGCGCGCACCCGAATCGAGCACCGCGACGTTCTTGTACAGACGAGCGATGAAATCGTGCACCTTGGCCTCGTCCTTCTTGAACTTGTCCTCGGCGTAGGCCCATGCGCCGAGATAGTTCCACCGAGCGCCGCCCGAAGTCTTCGGGTTTGGCGTGATGACCTTGATGTCGGGCCTTACCAGATCGTCCCAGTCCTTAATCCCCTTGGGATTGCCACTGCGAACCACGAACACGATGGTCGAGGTATACGGCGATGAGTTGCTCGGCAGCAGCTTCTGCCAATCCTTCGGCAACCGTCCCCCTTGCTCGGCGATGGCGTCGATGTCATAGGCCAGCGCGAGCGTCACCACGTCCGCTTCCAAACCGTCGATGACCGCGCGTGCTTGCTTGCCAGAACCGCCGTGGGATTGGTTGACCTTCACGTCATCGCCGGTCTTCGCCTTCCAGTGTCGAGCGAAAGCAGCGTTGTAGCTCTGGTACAGCTCGCGGGTTGGGTCGTAGGAGACGTTGAGGAGGGTCACATCCTTCGCATATACGTCAGTCCCGAACAGCACCCCTGCCACGAGAAGAGAAGATAGAACACTTGGCTTCATCACATTCCTTCCTTCTAACGTCCACTATACGAGACACCACGTCACTGGACAAGCCACAAATCGCGGCAAGCGATTTTGCAGCCGCCCGGACCGGATGCTCACTCAGGAGGATGCGCGAGGCGTGACGCGCCCCAGGATTTG
>CAZBIU010000572.1:0-2797 GCA_964491625.1 uncultured Myxococcales bacterium | reverse complement strand
CTTGCTGAGCATGCCGGGCCCGTCGAGATTCGGCATGGTCACGTCGAGAATCACCAAATCGTAGGGGCCTTCCGCCAACTTCTTGAGTCCTTCGTTGCCATCTTCGGCCTCACCCACCTCGAAGCCGAATTCCGCGATCGCCTTGGCAACGATCATTCGGATTGGGCGGCTGTCATCAACTGTCAGAATCCGTGGCATCGTACTGCTCCTTGTCCTTTCGCATTCCTAACTACGCGGCCTTCGCGCTCCACTTGAGGAGACCGTCGCAGGCCCACAATGCGATTCCTACCTCCCGCGCGACCAACACCAGGGCCGGATGCTGACGCGCGATTGCTTCCAGGGCTTGCTTGTCGTCGATGATCGACGGAACCGAAAGGGCCTGGTCGAGCGACATCTCACGCTTGAGCAGGCCGGCGGTCATGTTGACCAGCTCGCGAAGTGCGTCGTCGATCATGCCGTTGTCGACGCCGTCGGTCCCGCAGCCGAACATGGCCGCGGCCAGTTTCGCGCAGCCAGCCTCGTCCGACGACAAGCCGACGCTTACCGGCCGGGCGCCGTCCACCAGCATGATGGCGGTCTTCCAAGTGAGGCCCGGGTGTGCGGTGGCTTTCTCGGCAGGCACAAACGAGAGCCCGAGCATGGTTTCGGTGACGTTGGAGACCAACTCGGCGAGCCTCGTGGCCTTGGGTAGTGGCAGCATACCTATCTCACTCCTTGGAATCGGCGGCCTTCGAGCCAGCGTGCCTTTCGGTCCGCTCGTGGCGTGCCTTGGTTTCCGGCCAACGCCTGACCTAAGCTTTCCGAGGCGGACCTCGCTGGATGCGAACGCACACACTTGCGATGCATGGGTAATCTGTATTGCGACGGGATCGGTCGGAATCTTGAGTCAATCACCGAAATGGACGGTTGCCTGTTGACTGCGCGGAACCCACTTCCCATGATGCGGATGTGTCGTACCTGGTACTTGCACGAAAATATCGGCCGCAGCGTTTCGACGACCTCGTCGGCCAAGAGCACGTCGCCCGCACCCTGACCAACGCGATTGCGCTTTCCCGGGTGCACCACGCCTTCCTCTTTACCGGCGCCCGAGGCATCGGAAAGACCAGCGCGGCGCGCATTCTGGCCAAGGCGCTCTGCTGCGAAAAGGGCCCCACCGCGAATCCGTGCGGGGAATGCGCCATCTGCCGATCCATCGCCAGCGGGCAGTCGGTCGACGTGCTCGAAATCGACGGTGCGTCCAACACCGGGGTCGACGACGTGCGCGCCCTGCGGGAAGGGGCGCGCTACGTGCCGGCCGAGGCCCGCCTGAAGGTCTACATCATCGACGAAGTCCACATGCTCTCCACCAGCGCTTTCAACGCCCTGCTCAAGACGCTGGAAGAGCCGCCGCCGCACGTGGTGTTCATTTTCGCCACCACCGAGGCACACAAGATTCCTGCGACCATCCTCTCTCGCTGCCAGCGCTACGATTTCAAGCTGCTGTCGACCCACGCGCTGGCCGAGCACCTCGGGAAGATTCTGACTAGCGAGAACATCGCGGCCGATGCGGACGCCGTGCGCCTGCTGGCACGCGAAGCCGCAGGCTCGGTACGCGACGCTCTGTCGCTCTTGGACCAGGTGCTCGCCTACGTGGGCAACGAGAAGCTCACCCGCATCCGCGTGGCTGAAGTGTTGGGGGTTGCAGATCGCAGCCTGCTTTTTGACCTGGCCACGGCCGTGCTCGATCGCGAGGTGGCGTCGGCGTTGCGCCGCCTGGGCGAAGCGGTCGATCGCGGTATCGACCTGGTGCAACTGGCGCGCAGCTTCTTGGGGCTCTTGCACGACCTTGAAATCGCGGCGCTGGTGCCCGATGCCGCCGATCTGCTCGACGCCACCGACGAAGAAATCGCCGAAGCCAAGCGACTCGCGGCCAAGGCGCCGCGTGGGCTTGTCACCTCGCTGTTCGAGCGCTGGGCAAAGGCGGTGGAGGACGCGGCCCGGTCGCAGACCCCGCGCCTCATCATCGAGATGGCGCTGGTGGATCTCTGTTTTGCCGAGCCGCTGCTGCCGCTGGGCGACCTGCTCGAACGTCTGTCCAAGCTGGAAAGCCGGTTGGCCGCAGGCGCGCCGCCCAGCCCAGCGCCCTCCTCGCGCCCAGGCGAGCGACCCAGGCTCGCGGTGGTGCCTGCGCCGGCGGCTGTGGCTTTGGCTTCCTCTGCGGTCTCCTCCCCCTCTGCGCCCTCTTCGACGCGCGAGCCAACCCCCGGTCCCGAATCGGACATCGCTGGTGTCTGGCGCCGGGTCTGCGAAAGCTTCGGCCACCGACCATCCATTGCGGCCGCGCTCGATCACGCCGAGGTGTCGTCGTGGGAGGGCGGTCAGGTCACGCTGGTCTTCGATCAGAAGTTCGCCCTCGACCAGACCGCCAAGAGCAAGTCCGAAATCGAGCGCGTGCTCACGCACATGTGCCGCTCGCCCACCCGGATCGTGCTTCAGGTCGGGGTCACGGGGTCCGCCAAATCCCTGGTGCGCTCGGAAGTCGGCCGCGAGGCCGAGGCAGCGGCCAACCAGCAGCGGCAACGCGAAAGCGAAGCGCGCCAGCACCCGATGGTCCGAAAGGCGCAAGAGCTGTTCGGCACTGCACCCAAGGAGATCAAGACCCAATGACCGGCGCGGGACCGATTGCCCGCTTGGTGGCCGAGCTTTCCAAATGTATCCAGTGGATTTTGATACCGTTTCCCGCGCCAGCTTTCAGCGCGAAAATGTCCTGAACAGCGGTGCCAATCGTCACGCCGATGATCGGCACGATGTATGTTCT
>CAZBIU010000571.1:0-2800 GCA_964491625.1 uncultured Myxococcales bacterium | reverse complement strand
GTCGCGTTGGTCGCGGGCGGCTGCAGCCGCAGCGGCATCGGAGTCAATCCTGGTGGGACTGAAGGTGGGAGCGGCGGAAGCCGCAGTGGTGGCGTGCAGTCTGGCGGGGTGGGTGTTTCCAGTAGCGGCGGCCAGGTGTTTGGAGGAGTGACCGGCTCAGGCGGAAGCGAAACGCCGTGTGGCTGTGAGTGTCCCGTCATCGGCCCATGTTCGTGTTCGGTCTGCGACGGAAAGGGATCTGGCACCGGCGGTATCAATGCGTTCGGTGGTGTCTCCGGGGTATTCGGCAGCGGCGGGGCCACCTCGTCCAGCGGTGGCGTTGTCTCCTTTGGCGGCATCTCCGCTTCATCTGGCAGGAGCGGTGCTGGTGGTGCCTCCGGCTCCGGGGGAAGCAGCACGACATGCATTCCACCACCTTGTGCTCCGCCGGTCTGTCCCGCCGGCTACGTCGTCGCCCCCTCCAATGACTGCGACTGCAGCGGGCCGTGTGGCTGCCCGTGCGGGTGCTACACATGTGCGTCGGCGGAAACTCCAGATGCCTCGATCCGCCTGGACGCCCCGGTTTCCGACGGACCCGGCACGGCGGGCAATGCAAAGGTTCCCCTGCAACACCGGAGCACGTCTGCGTCCTGCCCCGCGCAGCGCGGTCCTGCGCCTCCGTTCTGCGCCGGCGACACTTGTACAAGCCAACCCTACCCGTCGCCCTATGCAACAGCGTGCTCATCCGACTCCCAGTGCACAGTCGGAACGAACGGCCGCTGCTTCCCGTGGGAAGGCCTGGTCACGGGCGGCGGATGCTCGTACGATGAGTGTGCCAGCGACGCGAATTGTGGAGTGAAGACGCCGTGCCTCTGTCGTGAGTCATCCACCGACAACGGCGCGAACGTCTGTGACGTTGGAGGCAATTGCGCCGTGGACTCGGACTGCGGCCCAGGGGGATTTTGCTCTCCCTCGATGGAGGTTTGTTACTCAACCAATACCGAAGCCGAGGTCGAAGGCAGGAATTACGGCTGGCCTAACCCCTACTATTGCCATACGGCATCGGACCTCTGCATCAACGATTCGGACTGCGCGGCGCCCGACGCAGGCACGGCCTCGAATCCCATGACATACACGCCCTGTGCGTACAACGTACAAGACAGTCGCTGGGAGTGCACCCAGTTCACTTGCGGTCTTCCTTGACTCCCTTTTCGTTTGACCGCGGCACGCCAGCAACCGAGAGGACGGCTTCCTTACCCGCCAAGCTGGACGGCCTGGCGCAACCAGGTGTCGACGGTGGCGGCTTCGACCAGGAAGTCGGCCACGTCCGCGCGCGAGATTGCGCTTGGCACTTTCTGGAGGTGCGAGGTCTTCGTAAATTGTTTGCGAGCGGGGCCATTGGTCAAGCGGGTGGGACGGGCGATGACCCAATCGAGGCCGCTTTCCATGACCAGCTTTTCTTGGCGTTCATGGTCAAGGAAGGGTGCCTTCAGCAGAAATCCGATGACCAGCTTGTCGAGGAAGAAATTGGCAAGCTTGCGGCTTTCGCCCACGCCCATGGCGCTCAAGATGACCAGGCGTTTGACGGCGTTGGCCTTCATGGCCGCGATAGCGTGGGCTGTGCCTTGGGAGAAGTAGGTCGGGTTGTCGCGGAAGCCTTTCAGGGTAGTTGACGAAGCGGTGACGATAACGGCTTCGTGCCCGGGCACGACCTCGGCGACGGATGCCTGGTTGTGGAAATCACCGCTGACCCGTACCAAATCGGCATGCTCCAGGACTAGCTTGTCGGGGTGGCGTGCAAATGCCGTGACTCTGTGGCCCTGATCAAGTGCCGCCTTGACCGTCAGGGCACCCGTACCTTGTGAAGCGCCGAGCACCAGGATTTTCATCGTCGTTCCCTCCTTCCAGCCGTGGGCACGAGGAAGTCTGGGTCTGCCACCGCGGACACGCCAGCGCATTCGTCCGGCGGACCTGCGTGATGGACCTATGCAACCTGGCGCTGGAGAACCTCGGTTGGGGCTTTGCTGGCCACATGTGCCAGAATAAGAGGATGCATACAACGGAACGCGCTTTGACTCCGAGTGCGAGACGCGGGCGCATTCTGCTACTTGGCTGCTTCGTGCTCGTAGCAGGCTGCGCGCAAGGGTCGTCGGGAAGCCCTGCTGGCGGCGCAGGCGGCAAGACCCAGACTGGCGTGGAGGGGGGCGCGAACGGAACGGGCGGTTCCACTGCTACGGCCGCAAGCGGTGGCTCGATCCCCAGCGCAGGCGCGGGCGGGAGCGCGGGCTCGACGGGTGAAGGCGGGGGCGGTGCAGGTGGCGCCCCTGGCGCTGGCTGTGGGGGTGCCTGTGGCGGAAGCGGCGCAGCCGTGGACGCGCCGGTTGCTTGCATCGGTCCCACGGTTTCCGAGGACCCAACTCTGCGCAACCCCGCTCCCCGTCCAGATGCTGCCGCCAGTTCATGCGGAGCGTGGGCCCTGACCGACGGCGTGTGCTGTGCCCAGTACTGCAGCAACGATGACAAGTCCGAAGACTGTAGCTCGTGCGGGGGACCTGGCTCGCCTCAATGCACGGTGGTCAATAGCAGGGCCTGTACCTCGGGCCGCTGGCCGGAAGTCCATTGCGTCTCCGACAACGAACCCTGGCACTATTCCCGGTCGACACACTTCGGACTGACTTCCGGCGGGGCTTGTGCATTCGGCCTGTACGGACTCTGCACGACAAGCTTCAATTTCACTGACCCAACCCTAGGAAAACTGTGCACAACCTGGAGTTGATCCGATTCACCGGACACTTGACGAAGGCACTACACTCAAGGAGTC
>CAZBIU010000570.1:0-2884 GCA_964491625.1 uncultured Myxococcales bacterium | reverse complement strand
GCTGGGCGACCGACTTCACTTCGTGGCGCCCGTGCCGACCGTGTCCCGCCGAGGTGTGCGGCGCGCCCTCGTACCGGCGCTCGGCGGCGGTCAACGTGGCGGTGATTTCAAATTTGCCGGCGCTGGTAGGCTGGAACGGCATCTGCACGTCGGTGTAGCCCTGCAGGTGGAAGCGATAGTTGACCTGGGTGCCGTCGGCCAAGCGCACGTCGACGAGTGGCGTGGTTCCCAGGCGCCGGTTGTCGGTCAGCCGGATGACCTCGGCCCCCGAGGGCTCGGAGTTGATGTGAATCGCGGCGTGGACGGGTGCCGGCGGGGGCGGCGGCGCGACCTCGGGGACGATCTCGGTGACAGGGCGCTTGCTCGACGACGACAGGAAGATGCTGGCGACGATTACCAGCGCGGCGACGACGATGAGCGGGACCGCAACCCGCTGCACGCGGCGGGTATCCAGGTACTCGCGCACGCGCGCAACCAGGCTGGGCGCCTCGCCGGGCCTGGCGACACCGCCGCGCAGTGCAGCTTGACGCAGACTTGCGCTGGAAGCGGCGGCGGGCGCGGCGACTTGCGTGGCTGGTGCGGCCTGCGCAGGAGTGCTGGTTCTCGCCGTCGCCGCAGCCGCGACGGTCCGCTGCGCTGCCAAGGTTCGAACCGCGGCCGACGTGCGCGTGCCATTCGGCTGCCCGACCATCACCGGCGGAGGCGTCACCCCTGCTCCTGCCGGCGCAATCATGGTTGCGCCCAGCGACGCATCGGCGCCAGGCGCGGCCAGCTCCGCCATACCTGCCCCCAGCAAGGCGCTAACCTCTTCCATGCTACGCGGGCGTGCTTCGGGATCCTTTTCCAGGCAGCGCAACACCACACGATCAAGCCAGGGCGGAACCTCGGGCCGATTCCGGCTGGGAGGTGGCGCCGGCTGCTTCAGGATCGCGTTCAGCAGCAGCACGAGCTGCTCGGATCGAAACGGGACTTGCCCAGTCAGCATTTCGTAGATCACCACGCCCATGGCGTAGATGTCGGCCGCGGCGCCCACGTCATGGCACAGGGCCTGCTCGGGCGACATGTAGAACGGGGTGCCGACCACAGCGCCGTCGACGGTCTTGTGCCCGACCTGCGCCTGGTTTTCACCCACCAGCTTGGCCACCCCGAAATCGAACAGCTTGGCGCGGAAGCCGCCCGGCACCTGGGTGTCGGTTACCAGGAAGATGTTGTCGGGCTTCAGGTCACGGTGAATGATGCCGACCCGGTGCGCTGCCGCGAGCGCATCGATGACCTGGCGGGCCGTGGTAACCGCTTGGTCGATTGGCATCGGACCCGATGCCGACAGCCGATCGCGAAGGCTCTTGCCTTCCATCAGCTCCATCACAAAGTAGACGATGCCGTCGCTGGTGTGGCCAAAGTCGGAAATGTCGACGATGTTGGGGTGGCGGATTTCGTTGACCGCCTTGGCTTCCTGGAAGAAGCGCGATACCAGGCCGGGATCGGCGCCGAGGTCGGGGCGCAGCATCTTCACCGCGACCCGCTTGCCAATCATGGGGTGCTCTGCCAGGTAGACCGTCCCCATACCACCCTCACCCAGCACGCGGACGATCTTGTAGTTGCCGATGTTGCGACCGATCACGAGTGGAAATGATTATATCCCTTCGCTGCCTAATCGGGGGTGAGAACCGGCAGGGCTTGGAACCCAGCGCGATACGACGTATCGTGATTGCCACACCATGAAGACTTCGAGGCAAGCATTCCGTTACTGCACAACCCTTCTCGCCCTCGCCGGCGCCTGCGCAACCACCAGTCAGCCCGCGCCGGCCGCCCCACCGCCGCCGCGTGCACCGGTCGCCCCCAAAGCCGCACCGCCGGTCGAGGTAGTCTTCGCGCCGGTCGCCACGGCAAAATCGGCAATGGTCGGCAGCTTGGTCTCCGTCGCGCCCAGCAAGATCGTCGCCGATCTCGACGCCTTGTCGAAGCGTCTCGGTCTGCCGGTGCAGGCCGGGCAAGAGCTTCTGTCCTCGCTAGGATCGCTGGGGTTGTTCGGCGACGCGGCGTACTTTCGCCAGGTCTGGGAGCGGCTTGACCCGTCGGCCGCGGTCGCGATCGTTTGGGTCCTGTCCCCGCAATCGCGGACCAAGGGTTACTGCGCGGCGCTCACGCTCAAGGACGCGGCGGACGCGAAGCTGACCTTGGACGAGCTGGGCAAGCCAGGCGAGCAACGCGACGGTGTGGCCGAGCGCAAGGTCGAGGGGATGGATTCGGTGTGGGGCGCCAGCAAGGGGAAGACTCTGCTGGTTTCCAATTCGGCAGAGGCGCTCTTGCTTGCGGGGGGCTTGGCCGAGGCAGCCCAGGTGAGCCCGAAGGACGGGCAGGTGGTCCTTTCCGCCCTGCCGCAAGCCCTGGCCAAGGCCAGCGGGCAGTCGAACGACGAGATCATTGCGCGCCTAGTCGCCTCGTTGGGGTCAGCGGCGCAGGCGGCTGACACGAAGGTTGCCACCGGAACGCAGCGCATGCTGCAGGCGGGAACCGAGTCAGCGGCCAGGATGGCCCTCGAGTCCGGGGAAGTCCGGCTGGTGCTCGACATGACCCCGACTGGCGGCATTCTGGTGCGCGCCGAAATGGTTCCACTTCCTGGGAGCGATTTGGCGACCCGAACCGCGCTCAGGGCGCCCTATGCCTTCGACGATCGCCTGCCGATCCGCGACGACGGCACGGCGGTAATGGCCGTCGGGGACCTGTCGTCGTGGTTCTTGCCGTTTGCGCGCGTTTTCGAATCGTCGGGGCCGGCCGGCCAGGCCATGCGGCGCGATATGACCCAATGGTTCGGCATGGTGGGCGACCTGTCGTGCGTGGTCGAGCCGGTTGCAGTCGGATACACCAGTCTGTGCAGCTCTTC
>CAZBIU010000569.1:0-2893 GCA_964491625.1 uncultured Myxococcales bacterium | reverse complement strand
GGCTCGCAGGCAGCCTTTGACGACCAGGAGCGCGGCGCCCAGCCAGCGTCCCTCGAGGACGATCTGTTGTCTGGCGCTGAAGGAACAAAGCGAAGCGCCCATCGACAGGGTTGTCAGTGCGCTCTGCGGGAATCCGCCGAACCAGGGCGAATTGCGCAGCGCACTCATGGCCGGGTGGAAGCTCATATCGCGATGCAGCGCTGACAAGTTGTCGGTGCGAAGAGAAGCGATGGCGTTCATGAAGTCCTCCTGTTCGGCCATGGACTAAGCAACCTTGGTGCCAACGCAACGGGGCTAGATCACGTGCTCGCCCGCGAATCCTGCCCCAGAACCGCGACTAAAATGGCAGACCCATGTCGCGTTCGTCCGGTTGGCATGTCCGACCGCTGACATTGGAAACTCGCATGAAGGGGCACTTGGGCTCACGTCTGCAAACAGTTTGTGCCGCAACCACGCGAAACCTTACGGCCATCTGGCCACATTCGATGTCGGACAGGCGGCCGGCCCGGAGCTCCCAGCAGAGCCGAGCACATCTGCGGCGGCCGCAGACGTCCGTAGGGAAGATCGGCTCTGCGCGCCCGGCCTGACTCGAACAGGCAACCCCCGGCTTCGTAGGCCGGTGCTCTATCCAGTTGAGCTACGGGCGCACTTCAAAGAGAGGGCGAATGTATGCCGTGCCGCTGGGGCACAAGTCAAGCGCCGTGAACACAAAAAACTCCGAAGCACCGTATTCGATGCCCCGGAGTCGCGAAGCAAGGGACTATCGACGGCGGCGACGGACCATCGCCAGTGCCAGGCCTGCCAAGGCGAATAGCGAAACCGCCGAGGCGTGCGTGGAACCGCCGAGGTTGCACTTGCAGCCCGACGTCTCGGGAGTCTGTGCGGTCGAGGACGTGATCGATCCACCAGATCCCTGCTGTCCGCTGCTGGAGCCCGTGGAGCCACCGTTGCTGCTCGACGAACCACCCTTACTGCCCGAGGAGCTTCCGACCGAACCGCTGGAACCGCCTTCAGACTGGCTGCCGCCCGCGCTAACCACACCGCCCGCGCCGGCCCCACCGGGCCCCGCACCGCCCGAAGCCCCGGGCGTGCCGCCTGTGCGGCTGGTGCTCCCTGCCGGACCGGTCGTGCCGCCCGCGTTCGGACCGGTTCCTCCCGAGCCCGAGGCGCCGCCCTTGACAGTACTTCCACCACCGGTCGTGCCGCCAGTTCCAGGCGCGCCTGCAGCTCCGCTGCCGCCGCCGACACCAGTCGTGCCGCCCGCCGCGGGTCGACCATCGGCGGAACCGGCGTCCTTATTGCCCGAGACTCCGGCCGCTCCAGTGCCGCCCGATCCAACCGAACCGCCCGTTCCCCCTGGGGTGCCGCCGGTCGATCCCGCCGAGCCACCCGCACCGGTTTCGCCGTAGAAGGTCACGGGACCGGTGCCGACGCCCTTGGGAACCCAACCACGGCGAGCGGATGCTACTAGCTCAAGGATATGCGCCGCGTACATCCCCTTGCCATCGTCACTCGTGTCCGGTTCATTCCACTTAACCTGCGGGATGATGGCCGATGTCACCGACGAGTCGTCGTTGTCCACGATGCCGAGCGCCGCCGCGCAGGCCACTTTGACGAACACCGAGCTCGATTGCACGCCCGATTGCACGTCAGCCTTCTGGGTGGTGTCCCCCATCATGTAGAGTGCGGCCTTGCCAATCGTACCGATGTCGCCGCCAGCGGTTACCTGGGCCTGGGCCGCGCTCTTGGCACCGTCATCGGCTCCGAGGTAGCCGAGGACAAACAGCGCATATCCGGCAAAGCCCGTGTCCCCGTCTGTGAGCGCACACTTCAGGCGGTCGCGGAATACTGCGAGCCGGTCGCCCATGGATCCCTTGCGAATCGCAAGCTCGCCGGCCGCCCATAAGTGGTTGTAGTCCCACTTGGACCCCGTCCCCGAGGCCGGCTTGCTGCTTGCGGCCGGGCAAGAGGTACTCTTGTTGTCCTTGCAGTTGGACTGGACCACGCCATCGGTACTGCCCCACGAAGCGCGGCCCGCACAGTACAGATTCAAAAGCTTGTCGATGCCGCCGTCGACGTCTTCCCAGTCGGTCATGGCAGAGTACTCCAGCGTCCGCGCCTGGGTGAAGTCCCCGGTGCATCCAGGGTTCTGCGGGCTATCGAGGCCCGGCAACGTGCCTGTCGGATAGATCGTGCCATCGTTCTTCACGATCATCACTGCGTTTGCGCCCTTGGTTGGATAGCACTTGCTCTCGCCCGAGTTCCCGAACGACACGGAAAACGTGATACTCTCGATCTTCGCTGGGCTCCCCGCCGAAATTTTCCACGTCCCTTTCTCCCCAGGCATGAGGGTGCCGGGAACCTTGAAAGTGGGAGCGGTCAACGTGACGCCGCCCGAGGCAGTCAGCGTGAAGCTGGGTAGCTGATACCCCATGTTGTTCTGAACGTAGACTTCCTTGGGTGAGGTATCGCTGTCGGGGCGAACCGTGATGTTGTAGCTGGATGCCCAAAGATCATCGCACCAGTGCGCCCATGCTTGGCCGGCAGGCAAGGCGAGGAGGACCGTGGCTCCGAGGACCATGGCGCTTGGGCGAATTCTCATGTTGACAGCTCCTGTGTATCCAGAGGTGATCGAGTCTCGATCGCTTGACTGCCGTGCCCCCCCGCACGTACCAACTCAAGCGCACGAAATGTTATCATCGGTTGGAGTGAGAACTTGGGCAAAGTTAATCAAATAGTGCGAATAAGCTCTACAATTCCTCAATTCCTAGCGGCGATGGCGACCATCGCCGCCACCATGGCCCCACATAAAACTACCCTCGCGCAGATCGGGGGCAAAGTGGTACCTGATGGCGGTCCCCGCGTCACGGCCCTCCATCGCGCCGCCGAGCAG
>CAZBIU010000568.1:0-2926 GCA_964491625.1 uncultured Myxococcales bacterium | reverse complement strand
GATCGAAGACCATCAATTGATCTACGTCGACGGCGCCTACCAACTCTACGCTGTGCCACTGGCCGGCGGCACCCAACCGACCTTGCTTGTGGACCTCGCCCAAGACTCCCCGGATCCCTTCTTCATCAATTTCGTCCTCGATACTGAGGCCATTTACTGGGTTAGCCTGCAACAGGTTCCGTCGGATGCTTCGGGTTGGTACACGACAACCGGCTGGAGCGTGTGGCGAGCCCTGCGCGCCACTGGGGAACGGCAGCAGCTGGCGATCATGCCGGTCTTGTACGCCCAGTCGGGTTTGGGGGCCAGTCTGGTCCTGACTCGCGATGCGGTGGTGGTCTATGATGGAATTCAAGGGCTCACCGGAACGCTCTTCGTTGTGCCCAAGGCGGGCGGCGGCCCTGTTGCGTTGCCTTCCCCTTCCTCCGCATCCTACCGGATGCTCGGGACCAGTTTCGAAGGCGTCACCCTGTGGCAGACGTCGGCATCTGGGCGGGACGGTTACCAAATCTGGCGTTCGACCAGCGATGGCGCTGCGCTTACGCCATTCTGGACCGACATGGCCTCGACAATGTCTGTGACCAATGCCTGGTCCGACGGCGACGGCGGCTGGTACCTGGCTGCATGGGAATCCACCGATGCGACGATGAACTTCGCTTCGCAACACACGACGCTCTGGAGCCTCGACAAGTCAGAACATGGCGCCCGCCTGGCATGCAACCCTTTGGGCAACATGACCAGCGAACGCTCCGCCGCGCTTTCTCCCACGGCAGTGTTCCTGCTCGACTCGGACGATTCTCGCCAGGTCAGGTCCATCGTCTCCATCGCGCACTCTAGGTTGTAGGTGAACAGCACAGGCTTGGCGGCGAGTAGCGGCGGGAAGGAATTCGGCCATACTCCCAAGTCATGCGACCCCTTCGGTATTCCATCAATGTCACATTGGACGGGTGCTGCGATCATCGTGTGATGATCCCGGACGAGGACTTGCATCGTCACGCGGCCGAGAACCTCGCCCAGGCCGATGCCCTCCTCTTCGGCCGGGTGACTTACGAAATGATGGAGGCGGCTTGGCGGGCGCCGAAGGGGACGGGAGCACGGCCCGATTGGATGCTACCCTGGATGGAGCCCTTCGCCCGGACCATCGACGCGGCAAAGAAGTACGTCGTGTCCAGCACCCTGGATCGGGTCGATTGGAACGCGGAGCTCGTGCACGGGGATCTGGGGACGGCCGTTCGGCAACTCAAGCAGGAGTCGGGTAGGGGACTGCTGGTGGGGGGCGTGAAGCTCCCGCTGGCGTTGGCGGAGCTGGGATTGATCGATGAGTACGAGATCGTGGTGCATCCCCGGCTGGCGGGCCATGGTCCGACATTGTTTGCGGGGCTATCGAAGCATATCGACTTGAAGCTGGTGAGCCGGCTGGCGTGGAGCTCGGGGGTGGTGGCGATGCGATATGAGCCGAGAAGGTAGCCATTGCCCATGATCCCCGAGCGAGGGTAGTTTCGAGTCGGCCCCAACGTCCGGAATTCGGGGTGACCCAGCATGGGCCGTACGCCGTCGTTCGTCACCCCATGTACGCAGGAGGCGGGCTGCTGGTTCTTGCTACCCCGCCCGCCCTCGGGTCCTGGGCGGGCGCTCCAGATGTCCCTTGGAGTGCTGCTTGTCCTCGTCGCCCGCATTCTAGACGAGGAGAGATTTCTGTCGGCAAACCTCGCCGGCTACGAGGATTACCTGCGGAAGGTTCGCTATCGCCTGGTGCCGTTCGTATGGTAGCGCCCCTGCAGGACCTATTCAGCCTTCCGGGCGACGCGCGATCAAATCGATGATGGCCGAGCGTCCTTGGTGGCGTTCCCCTTCGTCCAGGTCGCGCTCGTACGCTTCGATGCGAAGAAGCTCCCAATCGGCAAACGCCGCTCGCAACAGCTCCTCGGTGTATAGCTGTTCCGCGACCGGCGGCCCTCCCGTCCGGTACTCGATCTGCTTCGGCGTGTAGCCGTGGAGCAAGACGACGCCCCCGGGCCGGACCGCGCGCTTCATCCCCGCAAATATCTCGTCCCGGAAGGCAGGCGGTGCGAACTGAATGAAGACGGCCACGACCGCATCGAGCTCCGCCTTGGGCCACCGCCACCCCTGCAAATCCAAATGTCGAAATTCGACGCTCACGCCGCGGGCGTCGGCCAGCTTCCGCGCCTTGGCAATGCCTGCCTCGGCGATGTCGGTAGCCACCACGCGATGGCCCATCTCGGCCAGAAACACCGAGTTGCGACCCTCCCCGTCGGCGGGCACCAGCACGCGCGAACCCGGGGGGATGTAGTGTGCGTTGTCCACCAGGAAAGCCGCGGGGCGGGTACCAAAGGCGTACGACTCGCCCGCAAAGCGGCCATTCCAATAATCCTGATCGTTCGAAGGCATGGCTTCCTCGCATACGATTGTAGTTCCCGGCGCCCTTCGCGGCCAGCGGGTCGGTCCCGAACGTGCGCGAGTCCGGCCGGGTGTTTTGTGGTAACCGTCGGGACCAAGCTGTCATCAGAGCGCGTACGAACAGAGTCGGTACGCAAAGGGCAGGGGTGGGCCGCTTTCTTAAACACCGAAGGTGGGCCGCCAGCCGAGTCAAATCAACATTCAGGAGACACCTATGAAGAAAAGGTCGAGTTTGATCCTCATCGCATTCATTGCCACTGGCTTTGCGGGGCTAGCCTGGGCAGCCAAGAAGGAAATCGCCACCATGGTACCCGCGGATCTGAAATGGGTTGAGGTTCCAAAGAGCGGCGGCGTTCAGGTCGCCAACGTGTCGGGCGACATCATGAAGGGTGCCTACGCCGCGTTTGCCAAGATCCCGGCGGGGCAGATGCATCCGTTGCACACGCACTCGAAAGACACCAAGGCAGTCGTGGTGTCCGGGACCTTCCTGCTCACGGCCGAGAACGGTGTC
>CAZBIU010000567.1:0-2955 GCA_964491625.1 uncultured Myxococcales bacterium | reverse complement strand
CTGAGGGCGTTGTGATGGGTGCGGAAGGGCCGCGCCGCCGCACCGCCGAGGATGGTGTGCATGGACGGGGTTTCCACCTCGACGAAGTCGCGCCCGTCGAGGAAGCGGCGCAAACCTTTGATGACCGCCGTGCGCTTGAGGAAGACCTCGCGCACCTCGGGATTCGCGATCAAGTCCACGTAGCGCTGGCGATAGCGTATCTCCATGTCCTGCAGGCCATGCCATTTCTCGGGCAAGGGCCGCGTGGTCTTGGTGAGCACGTGCAGCTCTTCCGCGACCACGGTTTGCTCGCCGGTCTTGGTCAGCACTGCCGGGCCCACCGCACCGACAAAATCGCCGCGCTCTAGAAGACGCCACAGTGCGAAGGTCTTCTCGCCGACCATGTCCTGCTTGACCCAAATCTGGATCTCGCCGGCCCGGTCGCGAATCTTGGCGAACGCCGCCTTGCCGAAGCTCCGCAGCGCCACGATCCGACCGGCGACCGAGAAGCGATCGGCTTTGGCTCCGATTGCCGCCGCGGGTGCGGCTCCGGCGGCAAACCATGCGCGCACGTCGCCGGTGGTGTGTTGGGGCGAAAAACCGTTTGCGTACGGGTTCTGCCCCGCCTGGCGCAGCTCGGCCACTTTGCGTTCCCGATCGGCTATCAACTCGCGTTCATCGGACATCGGTTATCGGCTTCTCCACGTTTGGTCCACAGGAAGGTGGCGAGCAACGATATAGAACCATACAGATTTTTGAGCTTTATCCACAGGCGACTAGAGATCCCCTTCCTCAGATTCGGCAGCATTCGATTGTGGGGTAGCTGACGGATCGCCAGCCAGAACCAGGAGCATCGCTACCATGAATTGGTCGAGGTCGCCGTCCAAAACCGCATCCACGTTGCCCACCTTGATCCCGGTGCGATGGTCCGACACCAGCCGGTACGGCGCAAGGACGTACGAACGGATTTGGCTGCCCCACTCGATGGCCTTCTTGTGTGCGTGAAAGCCGCCCATCTTCTCTTCCTGCTTCTTCTCCTCGATTTCGAGCAGCTTGGAGCGCAGGATGCGCATGGCCGTGGACCGGTTCTTGTGCTGCGAGCGTTCCTGCTGGCAGTGCACCGCGATGCCGGTGGGGATGTGGGTGATTCGCACCGCGGACTCGGTCTTGTTCACGTGCTGGCCGCCCGCGCCGCCCGACCGCATGACGTCGATGCGCAGGTCTTTCTCATCGATGTCGAGCTTAATGGTCTCGTCGATGTCCGGGTAGATGAACACGCTGGCGAACGAAGTATGCCGGCGCGCGTTCGCGTCGAACGGCGAAATGCGCACCAACCGATGCACGCCGTTTTCCGCGCGCAGATAGCCGTAGGCCCACTCGCCAGTGATGCCCAAGGTAACGCTCTTGATGCCGGCCTCGTCACCCGGTTGCAGGTCGAGAATTTCGCACTTGTACCCGCGCCGCGCGCACCAACGCATGTACATGCGTGAAAGCATCTCGGCCCAGTCCTGCGATTCCGTGCCGCCAGCGCCGGCGTTGATGGACAGAAGCGCGCCGTTCTGGTCGTACGGGCCCGACAGCATGCGCGCAAATTCCAGCTTGCCGACCACCTCTTCGGCGGCGGCGAGCGTCGATGATGCCTCCATCGCAGTCGGCTCGTCCTTCGCCTCGTCGGCCAGGTCGATAAGCACGCGCGCGTCCTCCAGCGCCTTCATCTGCGCCTCGTACGCATCCACGGCCGCCTTCAGCCGCGCCTGTTCACGCAGGGTCGCCTGCGCCTTCTCGTTCGCGAGCCAGAACTCGGGTTGGCTTGCCTCGACCTCCAGCTCGCCTATGCGGGATTTCTTGCCGGCGATGTCAAAGATGCCCCCGGAGGATCTCCAGGCGGCCGGAAAGCTTGCTTGCCCGTTCACGAAGCGGTCCAATTTCCATGGCAGGCGAAGCTAGCCACGTTGCAGCTCGCACCGCAAGTAGTTCCTGGCAAGGAGCTCCTGGGTTAGGTGGATTCGCCCAGCATGGCGTCCAGGCGGGCACGATCGAAGCCGAGCAACAACCTGCCCCTGACGTCCAAGATGGGCACGCGGTCGGTCGGGATCCCCATACGCGTAGCTTTTTCCTGCAGCTCGCGTGCTGCCGCAGGGTCGTTCTCGATGTCCCTGTACGCAAACGGCACGTGCTTGGACGCCAGGTATTGCTTCGCGGCTTTGCAGGCTCCGCACCAAGGCGTGCCGTACAAAATGACCACCGGAGAGCCGGCGGGTGGCACACCCGCGTCCAGGCCAAGCTCGTCCGCCAACGACGGCCCGTGCGCGCCGGCGATCAAGCTGGACTCTCCGGGCGGCAACTGCGCCAGGGCGCCGGTCTCGAATGCCTCACGCGACAGAAGACGAGATTCGGCCTTTCCGGCGCGGAGCAATTCCGACAAATCCACTGCGTAGACCTTGGTGGCATCCTGACGCTCCGGCGCGGGCTTGGACGGATCGATGACGCGCACCAGCCGACGGGCGTTCTCGGGAACGTCGGCCGCTTTGTCGGTGGTGGCGAAGGTCCCCTTGGGCTCTACGTAGGTGTAGAGCAGCGGGCTGTCTTTGCTGATCGTGATGGCGTCGTTGTGTGCTGTTTTTGCCACTGCGACAGGCGGCGCCGGCGGGGTGCCTTTTTTGCATGCCGCGCACGCTCCGACAGCAGCCAAGAGCAAGAACGTCGTGAGAAAGCTTCTCTGATGCATGAGCAAATTGCCTAGCGCTTCTTCTTGCCCGTATTCCCCTTCTTGCCTTTGGATGGACCGCCGGTCCCCAGGGTGGCATTGGTCATCTTTGCCACGGCGGTCGAAACCGCCTGCTTGATGGCGCTGGCCAAGGCCGTCCTGCTGAACCGTTCCTCTTCCTTGTCCTTGAGGCGCTCGGAGAACTCGCCTACCAGCGATGCGTCGCCATCGCCGGTGAACATCAGCTTACCGCCTGGGATGGTGTGTCC
>CAZBIU010000566.1:0-2957 GCA_964491625.1 uncultured Myxococcales bacterium | reverse complement strand
CGGCCTCGGCACGGTCGGGATGATGCTGTACATGATGCAGCAGGTGTCACCGGGGCCCTACCGCACAGCCCACTACGCATTCGCGACCGGCATCATGGCGGCCAATCTGATGCTGGGCGGAATGGTGAGCGGAAAAATCCAAGAGTACCTTCACTACCCGATGTTCTTCGGGTTCGTGGTGGTGGTTTCGCTGCCCACCGTCATCATCGCCTGGCTCGCTCCGTTCGAGCAGCCCGACAAAGAACCAGACCCGAGCCCGGCCACTTAGCGCGAGCGTAGCAAGCCCCCGTAAGGTGCCCCTGGGCAGGTGACTGCGCACCTTGCGCGCCAAAGTGCGCAGTCGCCTACGCGGATCTGACACCTGTGTCATACAAATCGGATTGATTGTGTCGGTTTTTCACGACTTTCACTTCGCGTCGTCGCAAGCTTTAGCTTGGCCACATTCTTGCTACCTCGCACCAAGGCGGCTGCCGACCAGGCGGCCGCTTTCATCATAAGGGCCCATCTTGCAAACAACACCGATTCCCTCTCCTGCGCCGATTTCGGCGCGCGCCGACCTCCATGCGATTCTGCAGGTCATTCCGGGCTCCGGGGCGCATGCGTCCGCCGACCCCGCGCGCAACCCGCACCTCGTCGAACAAAACTTGGCGGCCCTGCGCGATATCGATCGGCCGCTCTACGCAGTTCGCGATGGTCGCGCAACTCTCCTGACCGATCGAACGCCGCGCGTGCTCGACGACCTGGCGGGCGTGATTCCGGCGCTTCGACCCGAGACCTTTGGTTCGACCGCCTTTTGCAAAGAGCACAACCTACGTTGCGCCTACGTGGCGGGCGCCATGGCGGGCGGCATCGCCTCGGTCGATCTGGTGGTCGATATGGCCAGGGCTGGTTTCTTGGGCTTCTTCGGCGCCGGCGCGCTGGCCCTTGATGCCATCGCAAGCTCGATTCGCCAAATCCAATCGCGGCTTGCCCGCGGCGAATCGTACGGTGCGAACCTCTTGCACAATTTCTACGACGAGCAGGCCGAGTGGGCGACGGTCGACCTCTACCTGTCGCTGGGCGTGAACCGGGTCGAGGCGGCAGCCTTCGTGGCCATGACCGCGCCGCTGGTTTACTACCGCAGCAAGGGCTTGCGCAGAAATCCCGACGGGTCTGTGCTGGTCCCGCACCACGTCTTCGCCAAGGTCAGCCGGGCCGAGGTAGCGACCCAGTTCCTGGCGCCGCCTCCGCGGCAGCTCGTGGAAGAGCTGCGTGCGGCTGGAAAGCTCACCGCGGATGAAGCCGCGCTGTCGGCGGAGATTCCGATGGCGAACGAAATCACCTGCGAAGCGGACAGCGGCGGCCATACCGACCGCCGGCCGCTGTCGGTGCTGTTGCCGATGATGCTGCACGAGCGCGAGCTCGCCGTCGCCCAACACGGCTACGCCGAGCGCGGCATCGACATCCGCCTGGGCGCCGCCGGTGGCATCGGCGAGCCGGTCTCGGTGCATGCCGCCTTCGCCATGGGCGCCGACTACGTCGTAACCGGCACCATCAACCAGGCCTGCCGGCAGTCCGGCACCGCGCCCTCGGTGCGGCGAATGCTTGCCGAAGCAAACATGGCCGACGTGGCCTTGTGCCCGGCGTCCGACATGTTCGAGATGGGCGGTCGGGTGCAGGTGCTCAAGCGCGGAACCATGTATCCGCAGCGCGCGCAGCGCCTCTACGATCTCTACAAGACCTACCCGTCCTTCGACGCCATTCCCGAGCCCGAACGCAAGAAGGTGGAAACCCAAATCTTGCGGCGGCCGTTCGCCGAAGTCTGGCAGGAAACCGAACGCTACTGGACAGCGCGCATGCCCGAAGAGGCCGAGCGCGCACGCACCGACGAGAAGCACAGGATGGCCCTGTGTTTCCGTTGGTACCTCGGCATGTCGTCGCGTTGGGCCCGCACGGGAGAGGTGGGGCGGCAGGCCGACTACCAGGTCTGGTGCGGCCCTGCCATCGGTGGTCTCAACCGCTGGGCGCAGGGCACGTCGCTGGCAGACGCCGAAAATCGCGACGCCCCGACCCTGGGGAACGCGTTGCTGACGGGGGCCGCAATCCTGCAGCGACGCGAGCTGGCCGTCCGCGCTCGCGTCGACCACCTGCCAACGGTGGTGGCGTCCATGAAGCTCTGCGAGAGTTGGCTCGCGCAGGACAAAGCCCCGCTCGCCGCGCCCGCGCTCGCGTTGTAGTGGCGCCAGGCACGCGACGTGGGGAACAGCCATTCGGCCGGAAGTGGTCGGCGACGAATCGCCACTCGTCGCCGACGCCTCAAGCAAGCGAACATAGGCTGCTGGTGCAGGCCTACCGCAATTCCGGTCGCGCACTCTCCGCGAATCCACCGGGTGACCAATCCGCTGGCCGACCGTAGTAATCATAAAGACGTGTTTCGTACTCGCGATTGACGGCGGTTTCAGGGTTCCACTCGGGGCTGTCCTTGATCTTTTTTCGCGAGAGGTCCACGAAAACCTTCCTGTCCTTCCAACTAATGCGGCTGGCCCAGTGTGGCGCAATCAGCACACTCTTGCCTAACCACCAATTGCTGGTATCGACTACCAGATAGCGGATTTTCCATGTCTCATCGTCGACGATGCAGTCTTTGATATGGCCGATGGCCTCGTCGCTCCCCTCTATGTGGTATCCACGGATCTCTTTGTCACTTCGCAAGTGACCATCCCCGGACGGCTTCTTTGAACGCTCAGCCGCCCCCTCGTTCCACTGGCCGGGTGCCAGACCACTAGGATACGTACTCATGCCCCAAAATCCGGAGTACTCCCAATAGTTGGGATATCCATAGTACCGGTAGTAGTCCTGTTCGTGCTGACGGGATACAGGCTTGTGCACATCAATGCTCGGACTGTTCTTTACCTTTTCTGACGTCAGCGCGAGGTGAAACTGGCGGGTCGCCCACTCGGCCTGGCGAAAGAAAATGG
>CAZBIU010000565.1:0-2962 GCA_964491625.1 uncultured Myxococcales bacterium | reverse complement strand
ACTGGACGTCCGGAACGAAGGTGAATGTCTGGGTCTACAGCAACTGCGACAGCGTAGAGCTGTTTCTCAACGGCACCTCGCAGGGCTCAAAGTCGTTCAGCTCCAACACCACGGCGAGCCTCGGGTGGACCGTGACCTGGGCAAGTGGCGCGCTCGTCGCGAAGTGTACGAAGGGCGGCACGGTGGTCGCAACCGACGAGGTGGACACCGCAGGTGCCGCGGCCAAGGTCAACCTGGCAGTGGATCATACGACCATCGCGGCGGATGGTCGGGATCTCGCCTTCGTCACGGCCGTAATTCAGGACTCCGCTGGTGTCATGGTCCCCACCGTAAGCACCAGCATCACCTTTGCAGTGTCGGGCCCGGGCAAGATCGCGGGGACGGATAACGGCGATCCGATCGACTTGACGGCGTACTCGTCGTCGACCCGAAAGGCATTCAGCGGCAAGGCCTTGGCCATCATACAGTCGACCGGCGCCCCCGGTCAGATTGTCGTGACCGCAACCTCGTCCGGGCTCGCGTCGGGCTCGGTAACCACGACCGCAAAGTGATGCCATGCCATCTGCACATGCTGTTCCTCGGTCCCATCGCCGAGATTGTCGCGCATAACTAGAGAACCTTGCGAGGATCGCCATGAAACTGAACCTTGTAACAGGCTCTCGATCCAACCTAGTTATCGCGCTTGCGATGACAGCGGGAATCGGGTGCACGTCGTCCTCTGCCCCTTCGCCGTCCGGCAGCGGCGGCGCTCACTCTGGGGCTGGCGGATCAGCGCCGGGTTCGGGAGGCTCTGTTGCTTCGTCGTCTGGAGGCAGAGGCGGAGGTGGCGGGGCGACGTCAGGCAGCGGCGGCATTCCGGGTGTCGGGGGCAGCGGCGGCCTTCTTGCTTCGGGGGGCAGTGGCGGCACTTCTAGCGCCGGGGGCAGCGGGGGCGCTTCTGGCGCCGGGGGCAGCGGTGGCGCCCCTGCTTCAGGTGGCCGCGGCGGCGCTCCTGCCTCAGGGGGCCGCGGCGGGGCGACGGTTTCGGGTGGGGCGATCGGCTCGGGTGGCGTCGCGCAGCTGGGCGGCTCCGGCGGGACCACACCACTTGGCTCGGGTGGAAGTACGCAAGCTGGCGGCGTAACCGGAACAGACGGCGGGATCATCGCTCAAGGCGACATCTATGTGTCCCCGACGGGAGACGACAGCAATCCCGGAACTCAGGCCAAGCCGCTCAAAACCATCGCGGCCGCGCAGGCCGCCGTGCGAGCCCATCCCAACTTCCGCAAGTCCCCTCTTGCCGTGGCGGTGCTCCCGGGAACGTACTACGTCGGCAAGACCATCGTATTTACGTCGGACGACTCGGGAACGCAGGCGGCGCCGGTGACTTACCGGGGTGGCGGCACCGCCACACTGAGCGGCGGTCTGTCGCTCAGCAGTCTGACGTGGACAGCGTACAAGAACGGAATCATGCAGGCCGCGGTGCCGAGCAGCACATTCGCCAGCTATTCATTCGACGACGGCAAGGCCGCGCCGGGTGTGAGTAGCTCGGCGCCGGGGGTGAGCGGCGCCACGTACGGATTCTCCAGCGCCCTCTTCCTCAATGGGCAGCGTCAGCACATGGCACGCTACCCCAACTACAAAGATCCCACCCAGGCTTACGGGGGCAACGCGAGCAACGCGAATTCGCGGCCCGGCAGCTGGGCGCACCCGCCCACCTCCTCGCAGCCGGCGTACCTGCACGGCGTGCACGGACAACTCTGGGGAAGCGAGGACTACGTCGTCACGAGCAAGACCCAACAGAACGGGCCGCTCTGCAACGGTCGGCCCCAGGGGCTGAACGGTACGCAGTTCATCGAGAACGGCTTCGACGAGCTAGACGCTTCGGGCGAGTGGTATTACGACCGCACCGGCGTCGCCGGCACGGCCAACACCTTGTACTTCTATCCACCGAGCGAGGTCGATCTGACGAAGGCGGGCTCGTACACCCTCGAGATGGCCGTGCTCGAGCGCATTTTCGAGTTCGCCGGTGGCTGCGGCTCGGGATCCTCTCGCACGATTCCCGATGGGGGAGTCGGTTTGCCGACCAACCCGAAGACGAGCGCCTGTACCGCGACGGCCCCCGTACAATGGGTGACTCTCGACGGATTCCACTACATCGACACGCTGCGAACCTTCCCGAGCTGCAACGAACAGATCCTGCGTTCCGATTGGCGCATCTACCGAGGAGGGGCTGTCTTCGTCACGGGCGGCGAGCACGTGACCATCTCGAACGGCTTCTTCGACCAGGTCGGCAGCGCCGGCGTCTTCGTCAATGGCTACAACGACAGCGTGTCCATCAACGGCAACCTCTTCATCGGCACGGGGTCGAGCGCCATTCTGTTCATGGGAAACAACAACGCCGTTCGCAACCCGATATTCGGCTACGGCGCCGGGGTTGCCGTCAACCAACTGGATATGACTCCAGGCCCGCAGACCAACGACTACCCAAGCAACTGCAGCGCCACCGAGAATCTGATTCACGACATCGGCGACCCCGAGCTGCAGGTGGCGGGCGTCGGTATCGACATGGCCGCCAATATCACCGTCAGCCACAACAGCATCTACAACATGCCGCGTGCCGGTATCAACGTCGGAGACGGATGTTGGGGCGGCCACATGATCTCGTACAACGATGTGTTCGCCACCGTGTTGTTCACCGGGGACCACGGCGCTTACAACAGCTGGGGACGCGACCGCTACTGGGACACCAGCACCGGCGCACTCGAGTCTCGGGTCGGCAACCCACCCAACAGTCTACCGCTCCTCGACGTCGTCAAGCCCATCACGCTCACGCATAATCGCTGGCGCTGCGACCAGGGCTGGGACGTCGACCTCGACGACGGCTCGACCAACTACGTGATCACGAACAACGTCTTCTTGTCGGGCGGCCTCAAGTGGCGCGAGGGTTACTACCGCGACGGCGAAAACAACGTGCTCGTGC
>CAZBIU010000564.1:0-2962 GCA_964491625.1 uncultured Myxococcales bacterium | reverse complement strand
TGCTCCACCACGGACAGGGCAAGTGGTATCCAGGGGAGCCACTTCCTCGCTGGTCCATCGGTTGCTATTTTCGGACTGACGGGACTCCGATTTGGCAGGACGCGAGCCTCCAGGTGGCCGAGGAGGGGCCGCGTCTTCAGCACGGCGCCGCCGAGGCTGCCGCATTTATCAACGCCTTGGCGGAACGCCTTGGCGTGGTGACAGCGCACCTTCAACCCGGCTACGAAGACGTTTGGTATTACCTTTGGCGCGAGCGCCGACTACCCGTGAACGTCGACCCGCTCGATTCGCGGCTTGACGACGAGCTCGAACGAGAACGCCTGGCCGGGGTCTTCGGCCAATCGCTTGGATCCGTCGTCGGCTATGCGTTGCCGCTGGTTCATGACGACGGCTCGGTCTTGTGCAGCGGCTGGCGCAGCGGTCCCTGGCACCTGCGCCGCGAGCACCTCTTCCTTCTTCCCGGCGATTCGCCCATGGGCTATCGCCTGCCGCTCGATTCTTTGCCGTGGGTGGCTCCGGGCGATCGGGTCGACCTCCACGATCCTGACCCCTTGGCCACGCGGCCACCCTTGCCACCGCGGGTGCTCTGGCAGGCCGCGCCGCTGGGCCGTCAAAAAGGGACAATGGAAGAATCGAATGAGACACCTCCACCGGCGCGTGGGACATCGGCCACCGGCGTGGCGCGTACCGCACTCTGCGTGGAGCCTCGGCGGGGCATCTTGCATGTCTTCTTGCCGCCGCTGGCAACGGTGGAAGCTTACCTCGAACTGGCCACCGCCGTCGAAGGTACGGCTGCGGCGCTGTCCCTACCTGTGCGGCTGGAAGGCTATCCTCCCATGATGGATGCGCGTCTTGGGAAGTTCGAGCTGACGCCCGACCCTGGCGTACTGGAGGTCAATGTTCAGCCGTCCCATTCCTGGCAGGGGCTTTGCGACATCAGCACGCAGCTTTACGAAGAAGCGCGACAGGTTGGGCTTTCGACCGAGAAGTTCGACCTCGATGGCCGGCACAGTGGTACGGGCGGAGGCAATCACATCACCTTGGGCGGACGCCGCCCAGCCGACAGTCCTTTTCTGCGGCGCCCCGATCTGCTGCGCAGCTTGCTAGGATATTGGAATAACCACCCGTCGTTGTCCTATTTGTTCTCCAGCCTATTCATTGGCCCCACCAGCCAAGCCCCGCGCGTCGACGAAGCAAGGCAGGACGCGCTGGCTGAGCTCGAAATTGCTTTTCAGCAGATCGAAGCGGGCAAGACTTGCGCCCCGTGGCTGGTTGACCGGCTGTTTCGCCACCTTCTGGTCGATGTAACCGGCAACACCCACCGCGCCGAATTCTGCATCGACAAGCTGTACAACCCCGAGGTGGCATCGGGACGGCAAGGGATTCTCGAGCTACGCAGTTTCGAAATGCCGCCCCACGCGCGGATGAGCCTGGCCGAGCAGCTGCTCGTGCGTGCCCTGGTGGCCATGCATTGGCAGAGCCCTTATCCCTATCGGCTTGTACGCTGGGGAACGGCGCTCCACGACCGCTTTATGCTGCCTCACTTCGTGCGCGAGGACTTCGACGATGTGGTCGCGGATCTTGGCCAGGCCGGCTTTCCGTTCGAAGCCGACTGGTTCCAACCCCACTTCGAGTTTCGCTTCCCCCTGGTAGGCACAATCCAGGTTCGCTCGATCGAGCTCGAATTGCGCCGCGCCCTCGAACCTTGGCACGTGCTAGGCGAGCAGGGTGCCCAGGGCGCCACGGCCCGCTACGTCGATTCCTCTCTCGAACGTCTGCAAGTGCGCGTGCGCAACCTGACCGACGGGCGGCATGTTGTGCTGTGTAACGGACGCCAACTGCCGCTGGCCTCGACAGGCACGCCGGGCGAATTCGTGGCCGGTGTACGCTTTCGCGCCTGGCAACCCCCTGAAGCCCTGCACCCGACCATCGGCGTGCACGCGCCCTTGATTTTCGATGTCTTCGATACCTGGAGCGACCGCGCCGTGGGCGGCTGCACGTACCACGTCTCGCATCCCGGCGGCCTTTCGCACGATGCGCGGCCGAGCAATGCCCTGGTAGCCGAAAGCCGGCGCAAGGCCAGGTTTATTTCCTTCGGCCATTCGCCCGGCTCGATGGTTGTGGCGGTCGAGCCAAGCAACCCCCTCTTCCCACTGACTCTGGATTTGCGACGATAGGCTTACGACGAGCCTGCGACGATTACAGCTACGCGGCGAACCTAAGAAGGCCATCATTGCTACATAACCGCTCGGAAATACCGAGTTAGTGGCCCCATGCACATTGTCCGCTAGCACGTGATCGTGCGAGAGTCGCCCCCCGATGAAAGGTCGATCGCGCGGCAAGGACCCTGTCGCCGGGAAACGTCAGAGCTCGACCGAGCCTGCGCAGGTTCCGGAGTTGCCAGAGCTCACGGCGAACCTCGAAGCACTGTGCAAGCTGATCCAGAGGCACACTGGACACGACTTCAGCAGATACAAGCAGGCCACGCTGCTGCGTCGGATTCGCCGTCGTTTGCAGGGACTCCGTGTCACGGCAGTCGCTGACTATGTTCAGCTGCTCGAATCGAGCGCGGCCGAGGCGGAGTCGTTGGTCAAGGATCTCCTCATCGGCGTCACCCAGTTCTTCCGCGACCCGGAGACTTTCGACACGCTGGCGCGGCAGGTCCTGCCACGCATCACCAAGGCGAAGGGAGAGCAAGCTCCTTTGCGCATCTGGGTGCCAGGTTGCGCTTCCGGCGAAGAGGCCTACACGATTGCCATGCTCGTGCACGAACACCTCGAGCATAGCGGCCGGGAGCTCGCGGTTCAGCTCTTCGCGACCGACATCGATGCCGGGATACTGGCCCAAGCGAGGCAGGGGCGGTATTCATCGTCGATCTGCGAATCCGTGAGCGCCAAGCGGCTGGAACGCTTCTTCACACGGGAGGGCGAGGGCTACCAGGCAAGCAAGGAGCTGCGCGAGA
>CAZBIU010000563.1:0-2980 GCA_964491625.1 uncultured Myxococcales bacterium | reverse complement strand
CGTTGTCGTCCTCGCGACTCTCCAAGAAGACGTCGATGATGTCGCCAACCTTGACCGTCATCTGACCGTCGACCACAAACTCCGAGGCGGCGATGGTGCCTTCGGACTTGTAGCCGATGTCGACGACGACGTTGTCCTTGCCGACGTGAATAACCTTGCCCTTGACGATTTCGCCTTCTTTCACCTCATCGCGCTTAATCGACTCCTCGAAGAGCGCGGCAAAACTTTCCTCCATGTCGGAGGGGTCGTTCGAAGACGAAGGGACAGCAACCATGAAGATCCTTTGTGATTTTCTCTTACAACGCGGCCTGTTCCGGCCGGCTGGTCCGAATGCGAGCGAAGCCCCACGCAGCATCCGGCTCTTGTTCTTGTCATCGCCGCCCCCGACCATCGGGAGTAGCGAAGGGCGGCGAGAATTACCGCCGTGCCATGCACATGTCAACGGATGACGATCGGCCCTGACCGGCGGCGGCAATTGGCAGGACAAAGGTCCCGATTGGCGCCTTGTGCCTTCAGCCCCCGCACCCATGCACAACGTCGGCCATCCGGTCGATGACCTGGTCAGGAGTGAGAGTCGAGGTGTCAATTTCCACGGCATCATCGGCCCGCCGCAGCGGAGCGACCGTGCGGCCACTGTCGCGCTCGTCGCGGATGCGCATGTCAGCCAAGACATCGGCCAAAACCGCGGGTTGCCCCTTGGCGTGCAGCTCCATCATGCGGCGGGCGGCCCGCGTTTCAGGGCTGGCGACCAGGAAGAACTTTGCCCGGGCCGAGGGAAAGACCACCGTCCCCGTGTCCCTGCCCTCGGCCACGAGGTTGCCGGTTAGGGCAACCCTCCGCTGCAGATCAAGGAGACCGGCGCGCACCTCTGGCAAGGCCGATACCCGCGAGGCACCCTCGGAGATCTCGGGCGTTCGGATCGCGCTGGTCACGTCCTGCCCATCGGCGAGAACCCGCGTATCGTCTCCGTCTTTCGCAAAGACAATCGTCAAAGATTGGGAGAGCCGGCCCAGTCCCGGTCCGTCCTCCCACGCGATGGTTCTCTGCTTCGCGACCAGCGCAACCGTTCGGTACAGGGCGCCGGTGTCGAGGAAGGTGTAACCCAAACGGCGGGCCAGTCCACGGGCGACGGTGGACTTGCCGGCGCCAGCGGGTCCGTCGATTGCGACAACGAAGCCGATAGCCTTCGCGGGTGTCATGGCTCCGCAACCTAGCAACGAAACGCGCCCTATTCAAAGCGCGGACGATGGCAATCGGTCCGATTCTGCTACCATGGCGCCGTGACACGCCGAACGTCACTCGTCCTTGTTCTAGGCTTTGCAAGCTGCACCAAGTCCGCGCCGTCGTCCGAGCTCGATTGGGTTCCGATCGCTGCGCCGGATCTGGGCGGGGTCGTTGCCAAAGTCGGAGGGGTTCCCATCTTCGCCAAGCAGGTTCTGGCCGAGGCGAAACGAAACGGAACCACAGTGCGGGTTGCCCTTGACCGCCTCATCGACGAATGTGCCGTCGCCGAAGGCGCGCGCCGGCTCGGTCGCGCGGTGCCTTCCGCGCGCGACGTGGACGTGGAAAGCGCGCTCGTGCAGCGGTACCTGGATCGCGAGCTGGAACCGACCCTGCAGCGGACGGCGATACCAGACAGCCTGCTTCGCACGCTCTACGACCGTGTGCGGGAGAGGTTCGTGCATCCGAGGCTGATCGATGTCGGCGTTCTCGCAATCTACACCGGGGCCCGCATGATGGACGCGCCAAGGAGGGAACGGACCGAGGGCGCGAAACAACTTGCGGCCTTTCTCGCCCAACATCCGCCCGGCAACCTGGACGATTTCAAGGCGATCGCAAAGGACCCGAGGTGGGCAAAGCAGGGTGTGGTCTATCGCGAGATGTTGCAAAGCCTCGACGAGCCGCTCTCCAAAGTGATCGGTATCGAAATTCAGAAACTCCGCTCGCCCGGGCAGACGACCGGGCTTCTGTCCGATGAGACAGGTTTCTTCATCGCGAGGTACGTCGGCGAGAAGCCGTCCGAAAACGTCAACTTCGAAAAAGCCCGCGAGACCATTGTGGCTGAGGCTTTCGAGCATTGGCGCTCGGAGCAATTCCTAAGCCTCACCGGAAAGCTGCTGCAGAGCCACAACGTTGTGGCGCACTTCGACCGGATTGCCCCCGACGAACAAAGGCGCTGACCCCAGAGCTGGGGTGAGCGCCCTTCGTTTATTCTGCGGTCCTGTGAGTTGCGGTTACGCCTTGCGGAAGCGCGAGAGATTCGCGGGCAGCGCAGCCAGGTCGGGTAGATTCTTGTCCGGGTGAAGCTGCTTGGCGCGCCCAAGCAACGCTCCCTCGGTTTCCGAGTTGCTAGGATCGGGGACGCAGCACTCCACGGGGCAAACGGACTGGCAAGCTTCGTGGTCGAAGAAACCGACACACTCGCTGCAGCGAGCAGGATCGATCACGTACTTGCTATCGCCCTCGCTGATGGCGTCGTTAGGGCACTCGGGTTCGCAAGCGCCGCAATTGATACATTCGTCGGTGATATGGGTAGCCATGTTGCTCCTTTCCAAGTGACGGAAGCGCCACGCGTGCGGCGCCCATCTGAGAGGTGGTGAGTGTATTTGATCGGTCTCGGGGGCGTCAACCCGCAAGGTGCGCTATTGCAGGACCGCTAGGCCGATGCGGGCTGCTCCGACTGCGTGCCGTCAGAAGGCAGCAGATCGGGCTCCGGTTCTGGCGAGTTGTTGCGGTCGCGCAGGTTCACCGCGACCAACTTGGAGACGCCCGATTCTTCCATGGTAATGCCGCACAGCTTGTCGGCAATCTCCATGGTCCGCTGGTTGTGCGTCACGATGATGAACTGGGATTGGTCCGTCATCTCGCGAACCGCGTTGTTGAAGCGGCCCACGTTGGCCTCATCAAGCGGTGCGTCCACTTCATCGAGCACGCAGAATGGCGACGGCTTGACCAGGAAGATGGCGAACAGCAGCGAGAC
>CAZBIU010000562.1:0-2985 GCA_964491625.1 uncultured Myxococcales bacterium | reverse complement strand
AGGATCTTGGCGTCGACCGCGGGCCGGAGCGAGCCGTCCCAGTGCACGCCCGGCATTGCCAGACCGAAGCCGAGGGCGAGCAGCGTGAGCAGCCACGGCAGCAGCCATGCGACCAGCAGCCAGCGGTTCCACCATGGCCGCAACCCGAGCGTGCGCGCCACCGGCTCGCGCCACAGCCATTTCGTGAGCAGCAGCGCAACCAGCGCCGGGGTCAGCGACGAGACCTGGGCGAAGAAGATCCACGACGGGTGGCGAAAGCTCCCGCCCGACGCGAGAAAGCCGCCCACCATCGTATAAGTGGCGGCGTAGACCGTCAGGTAATAGACCGCGACCCTCGCCCAGCGCACCCGCGCCGGCTGCGCGGCAACGGCCGATTCCCCGATCTGCCCCGTCGTCTGCATGCCTGGCATCGTATCAGGCGCGCGCCGCAGCGGGACCCAGGAAAACGGTGCCGCAGTCGGCGAGTCGGCCAGGTCGAGCAGGAAGTGCATGCCCGCGACGCGTTTGCCAGAGATCTGCACGGCAAGCGAGCCCGAATCGGGGCTCGCGCCGGCTTACTCCCCGTCTTCCGTTCGCTCTTGCTCCCACAGGCGCAGGCGTTCGGCAATGGCGTCGGGGCTGGGCAGTTGGTCGCGATAGGCTTCGGGAAGCTGGGGAACGATGGCGTAGGTGGCGACGCCGATAGGACGGCCGGCGGTGCGCAAGGCATATTCAACCACCGTCACATTCTTGTCCTGGCAGATGATGATGCCGATCGGCGGGTTCTCGCCGTCCATACGCTCCTGGGCGTCGAGGGCTTCCAGGTAGAACTCCATCTTGCCTTTGTGCTCGGGCTGGAATGCGCCGATCTTGAGGTCAATGGCCACCAGGCAGCGGAGGCGGCGGTGAAAGAGCAGGAGGTCGATGAAGTACTCGCGCCCGCCGACATCGATGCGGTACTGGTTGCCGACGAACGCGCAGGCGCCGCCCATCTCGGCCAGAAAGCGGCGCAAGTTGTTCACCAGGGCGCGCTCAAGCTCGCGCTCGGAGTGCGCTTCGGCCAGATGCAGGAAATCGAAGGTGTAGTGATCCTTCACGGCAAGGATGGCCTGAGCACGCAGCGCGGGCGATAGGGTCTGGTCGAAGCTGGTCTGGTTCGACAGGTGCTTCTCGTAGCTTCGGTTGTCCACCTGATGCTGGAGCACGGCCCGCGTCCAACCGAAGCGGGCGGTGGCCCGCAAGTAGAACTCGCGCTCCAGCGTCCTTGCAACGCCCGAGAACGACGAGATTCTTCGCCCAGCTGATTTCTCTCACCAGCGGTGAGAGTTTTGGCCGGTCGCGGTACTCAGCGTAGAAGTTGCTTGTTTCACTTCTCGAGAGCCAGGGCAGTCCTCTAGAACATCGCTCGGCGCCGCAAAGAGAGCCAATGCCTATCCCAACGACAACCCACACCGTGGATTCGCTTGCGAGAGCCAACGCGCGTCCTCCGCCACCGACACCGCGAAATTTCGCCCCGTCTCGGCCCCAATGGCCCCCGAAAGCCAACCTGCTCCTGCGGCGCTAGTGTAATTCTTGCAGCTGATCTAATAGTTGGGCGGACTTGGACTCGTTCGAAGGTCGAAGTACAATACGGAAAGACGGTTAGGGAGGCGGGGCACCGGCTAATGAGACCGGCCCCGGCATCAGGACCCGAGGGCCCGCCTCCCGAACCGCGGCTTACGTGTCATTGCTGTCCATGACGAGGGTGTTGAGATAGGCAGTCAGTCGCTGGACATCCGCCTTGCTGAGGTCGACTGGCAGCCGCAGGTAGGCGAATCGCCCTTCTCGCAGCGGGAACGGGTATTCAACCAGTCCAGTGACCCTCGGAGGAGACGGGCTTTCTCGCTCGGCGGAAAGGGGCGCATCAGTGCTCCTCACTGCTTGCTTCTTCTGCCGAGTGGGAGTTCGCCCGTTTCCACTTGTCGGCTTCCACCCGCCCGGATCATCAAGGTAGCTGATGAAAAGGCGCACGGCCTGGGCAAACCGCGCTTTGTAGGTGTTCAAGCTTTGTGGCACGAAATCCTTGCCACGTTTGTTTTGAAACCGCCTGAGGATGTCTTCTACGTCCAACGCCCGCACATCCAGTGTCTGCCAATTGTCCACTACGCTGAGAACCTGCCGGGTGGCCGCACCTAAACTGGCCGCCGTGTTGTTGTTCATCAGCCCCTTTTCGGCTGCCCACTTCCAGTGGTCCACCAAGGCCTGACCAGAGGAGTTGATGGATTCAGCGTTAGACGTCATGAAGTTAGGATAACACAAAGACAATGCCATACAACAGAAAAATCTTTACTACGTAACATATTTATTTTAATCAACTTTACTAAAACAAATGCCAAATGCGTATGGTTTGGTTCTAGTCCGACTGGCGTGCTTCTGCGATTGGAGCCGATGCGCCGCCTAATATGCCGCCGCAGCGGATGTAGTCGCCGCAGGGGCATTGGCGTAGAATCGAGGCGCCGGCTTGGCGGCGCCCACACCGCTGAACGGCCTACCGTTCGGATGGATCGAGCGACGATTATGAATGAAGCGGAGATGCATGAAGCCTTGAAGGGCGCCTGGCCTTGGGCCGATGCGTTCCGGCGGGAGCTGCGGAAGCTGCGTGCTGAGCCGTTCGCGGGACCGCACCTCATCTTCGGATCGGACTACAGCGGTGACCACAAAGCTAGCCGGCTACCGCGTCTACTCGTTCATCATCGCAGATGCCGACGCCTCCCGGGAATGGCCGGAGAGGCGTCGCCAAGTCCGGCGCGAGTTTCTCTCGGACGGCCGGCGGATGTCCTTCAAGAACATGAATGATCGTCAGCGGCGGCAAGCGCTGATACCCTTTCTTGAGGCCGCAGAATACTTGGAAGGACATGTCGTCTCTGTCGTCGTAACCAAGGACTTGGGCCGTCTGTCAACCGGTACCGACAGCATGGCTGTCTGGCAGCGTCTCTACGGACTACAAGCCAGATGGGATGTGAAGGC
>CAZBIU010000561.1:0-2988 GCA_964491625.1 uncultured Myxococcales bacterium | reverse complement strand
CGCCGGTGCCGGTCGTGCCGCCGGTGCCGGTCGTGCCGCCGGTGCCGGTCGTGCCACCGGTTCCTGACGTGCCGGTGCCAGTCGTGCCGCCAGTGCCGATCGCGCCGCCAGTGCCGGTAGCGCTGGAGCAGGTCACTTGTGCATAGAGGCGCTTGGCCGTTCCAGCACAGGGATCGCCAAACGTGGAGTTGGTTGCGCTGACCTTACAAGTGGACTTGCCGATGCACGCTTTCGACACTATCGACACCGATATCGAAGCGTTGCAGGTGCTCGCCGTGAAGGCTCCGCATGTGCCCGACGGCGTGCCGAAGCTGGCAAACCGGACGTTCGAGATGAGCTGGCCGGTCGGACAGGCGAGCGTCATGGTGCTGCCCTCGCGGGCGGTACCGCAAACAGCGCCGTTGCTGGACATGACGCTCAAAGGATCCCCTTCGGTGGGATCTGCGCTACCCGCACACGACGACACAAGAGTCAGTACCCAGAGCAATCCCATAGCATGCATTCGCTTACGCGGCATGGATGTCTCCTTGAAGACGAGCGGTTGTGGTTTGCGAAGCAATCCCGGTGAGAGACACTTCGACTAGGCAGGCCCTTCCGACCGATTGCAGGGCTACACTCGAGCTTCTCAATTGAGCTGGCACCCTTCGCAACGTAGTGAAAAATATTTAGACACCTAAATATTTGAATATGGGTGCTATGCGCAGTGGGCTGGCGCTTGCCCGAGCTCACGCATCAGTCTTGTCGAGCTTAGTGCTTGTGTCGGGCTCGTCAGGAAGTCGCGATAGACGCCAAGCCCGAACCAGAAGAGAACGCCAAACAACCCCACCACTGCTTCGCCACCCAAAGAGGGTCATGGCTTCTCGCCGCTCCGGACCCTCTGCTAAGTCTTTCGTACTCGATATTCCTACGATAGCTGTTCAGCATTGTACGGCAGGTCTCGCCACTTTCTGTAGTGAGCGGATGCCGATCCTGCTGTCGGTCAGGGGGCGGAGTTCGCGTAGTCCTGCGTCCTACAATCCACTCCCCAGGGAACATCCGAAGCGATGTTGTCGACACATCATCTGGGTCGAATGGGACTGGGAATTTACGGCGCTGGGAGGGCCGCACTCGGGCGCACGTAACAGGCGATATGTGTCGAGACCGCTTGCGCAATCAGGGACTCGCTCGCGGGTGCAAAGAGATCGGTGTGCTGCCCCGGAATGGTGACGGTCGAGATTTTGCCGGCGACGTAGCGGCGCCAGCCGTAGCTCGGGTCGTCCATCTTCGTGGCTACCCATTGGTACGGCACCGCCGCGCGCACGAGCAGCAGGTCGCAGGGCAAGCACGCGCTCGTCGCGTAGCGATGGCCCGCCCTGTTTTGCTGAACCCAGAGCTTCTTCATGCGACGACTCATGTTGGGATCCGCGAACGGATTCACGGGCGCAAGCTCCTCCTGCAGGCCGAGCAACGCGTAGGCGCGCTGCCGCAGTCTCCTCGCGCGGTCACGGAGGTACGCGTAGCGTCCGGGCCCGTCGCGGCCGATGAACTCGCGCACGTGCGCGGCGATGCGCTCTGGCAGTGGCAGTAGGCTCGGGTACCCCGGGGCGAAGCCGTCGAAGGATACAAGCAGCGGCACCTCGCGTCCGTGCCCAATGAGCCTGCGCGCGAGCTCGAACGCCGGCAATGCGCCGAAGCTGAACCCGCCGATCACGAGAGCACCGGTCGGAACCGTCTCGGACAACTCTTCCTCATACACCGCTGCGATTTGCTCGACACTGTGCTCCACAGGCTCGCTCGTACCTTCCGCGCCGACCGACATGAACGTGAAGACCGGCTGATCGTCGCCGAGGAGTCTCGGGAAATTTCGATAGGTGAAGGTATAACCGCCGACGCCGCCTATGAGCACAAGCGAAGGCCTCGAGCCGCGCGCATGCAGCGCGAGAAGGTGCGATCGACGTCCGCGTGGATTCTGATCGGCAATGGTGGATGCGAACGCAGCGATGTTCGGCCGCTCGAGCACGCGTGAGAGTGGGACGTCGATCCCGAGCCGGCTCTTGACGGCTGTTACCAGCATCACGGCCAGGAGCGAGTGTCCGCCGAGCGCAAAAAAGTCGTCGAACACGCCGATCGGCTTTCGATCGAGCAGCTCCTCCCAAATCGCGACCAGCTGCTTTTCGATCTCTGTTCGGGCCGCGACGACCTTACTCGTCGCCACGCGCGCAGTCGGGCTAGGCAACGCCTGGCGGTCAATCTTTCCATTGTTCGTCATAGGCAGCTCGGACAGGATCAGCACCTGGGACGGGACCATGAATTCTGGGAGCCCGCGACCGAGCGCGTCCTTGATCGATTTCTCGTCGAGGTTCGCCCCGCGCTTCGGGACCACATATGCTGCCAGCGATTTCGCGCCCGAGGCATCACTGTACGTGTGACAGACGACTTCACGAACCCCAGGCAACTTCATGATGGCGAGCTCGACCTCTCCCAACTCGACGCGGAACCCTCGAATCTTCGTCTGAAAGTCTCCGCGCCCGAGGAACTCGATCACGCCGTCCGGAAAATAGCGCACAAGGTCCCCTGTCTTGTACATGCGCTCGCCGCTCCTGAACGGATCGGCGAGAAATCGTTCCGCGTTGAGCTCTGGTCGATTCAGGTACCCTTGTGCGAGGCACGCTCCCGCGATGTACAGGTCGCCCGCGATGCCGACGGGGACGGGACGCAGGCGCCGATCGAGCACATAATAGCGCGCGTTCTGTATCGGGCGCCCGTAGGGTATGGAGACCCAGGCGGGATCGAGGTCGCGGATGGGGTGATGATTCGACCAGATGGCGGCCTCGGTCGCGCCTCCCAGGCTCTCGACCGAGACACTGGGGAAGGTTCGCGTTAGAAGCGGTGGAAGTGTCATCGGGATCCAATCGCCAGACAGCATCACCAAGCGCAAGGAAGATGCCGGAGCGCGCTCCGGTAGAAACGGGACGAGGCGGGTCAACGCTGCAGGCGCTGAATCCCAGA
>CAZBIU010000560.1:0-3002 GCA_964491625.1 uncultured Myxococcales bacterium | reverse complement strand
AAGACACTTCATCAGCTCGGGCTGGTCACCACCGTCTATGTGTTGACGTATATGACCAACATGCCGGACTTCGATCTGTGGGCAAGGCTGGCGGTCGGCTCCCTGTTCTTTCAGACCGGGCACGTCTTGCGGCACGACATCTTCTCGTACCTGCCCACCAAGGATCTGTGGATCGACCACGAATGGGGCACGGGCGTGGTGCTCTACGCGTTCGCGAAGATGGCGGGCGATACCGGAATCTTCCTGCTCAAGGGATTGCTCATCGCTTCTATGCTCGTCGTGGTCGGCAAGACCATCAAGCTGCGGGGAGGCAAGCAGCCGCCGAGCCCGCTCTTCTACGCTTTGCTGGCCTATGCGCTGTTCCCGGGCATTGCGAGCCTGCTGCGCAGCCAGATGTTCACGTACTTGTTCTTCATCGTGTGGCTCTACGGGCTCGAGCGCGTGCGGCAGGGCGAGCGCAAGCTACTCTGGCTGTTCCCCTGCACGATGCTGCCGTGGGTGAACATGCACGGCGGCTTCGTCGCGGGCATCGGCCTCCTCCTGTTCTACATCGTGGGGGAATTGCTCAACCGCCGAAGCGTGTTGCTTTACCTCGTGATCCTGCTCGGGAGCCTGGCGGTCACGCTGATCAATCCCTACGGGCTCGCGCTGTGGCGCTACATTGTCGAGGCGTCGCTGATGCCGAGGCCCTTCATCCCCGAGTGGAACCCGGTAAGCCTGCGCGGCCCGATGCAAGCGATTGGCGGTTTGCAGGTCCATTTCCTGACCGGCTACTTCGTGGTGGCCGGATTGACCTTCGTGGGCGCCTTCCGGACGTTCGTGCGCGGCGAGAAGCTGGACTGGACGAGGATCGTCGTCGCCTTAGGCTTGCTCCTGCTCAGCCTGCGACACCAGCGGCATGCGGTGTTCTTCGTGCTGGCCGCGGGCACGCTCTACTACGAGCCCATGGTCGGGCTGCTCGACCTGCCCCGGCGATTCTTGCGCAAGGCGCTGCCGGCGCAGGCGGTGACGCTCGCAACCGGCGCGCGCTGGGGCCTCGGCTGGGTGCTGCCCGCCCTCGTCCTCGCGCTCATCCTCCCCCGGCTGTCCCACCGGATGATGGTCGACTACCGGCGCTTTCCCGTGGGCTCGCTGGAGTTCGTCAAACAGAACGCGCTCGCCGGCAACTTGGCCACCTCCTTCGACTGGGGCAGCTACGCCTCGTGGAAGCTCTACCCCCAGTGCAAGGTGATGCTCGACGGGCGCTACGAAGAAGTCTTCACCAACGACGTGTCCGAGTCGGCGATGCGATTTGCGGTCAAGCAGGGCAACTGGTGGGAACCGCTCGACCGCTTCCCTACCGACATCGTGGTGCTGCCCAAGACGTTCTACTCGCAGGCGGACCTGTCGCGGTTGACCGCCTGGAAGCCGGTCTATCAGGACTACGTCAGCGTCGTGCTCTTGCCCCTGGACCGCGCCCCCGGGACCTACACGCGTCCCGACTACCGGGATCGCGCCTACGGCCGGGAAGACCTGGGCAAGACCATCGTCACTCGAAGGTGATGTTCGAGACGTGAAAGTGAACATTCAGATTCAGCGACGATCCAAATCGCTGCACCACGGACAGACTCCTTCGGGCGGCACGCAATTTCCCGAAACGCTCTGCCTACCGCGTTGCTGTGATGCTCTTGAGCGCCAAGCTCGACGCCAGGCCTTCGCGGATGGGATGGCTGAAGGCGTAGGCGTAGACCTTCGCGCCCGCGGTGAGCCAGGCGTAGTCGCCCTCCAGCACCTGCCCGTTGGACAGCGTCGCCTTCACGTGATTCGGCGTAATGGTGAGCGACGCTTTGCTGGGCACGGCAGCCGACAGCGCCGTCTTGGAAATCGTGGTGTCGGTGGTGCTTTGGGTGTTGGTCAGGTCGAGCTCGGCCAGACCGGTGTCGGGATCGATGATGAAGGCCAGCCACACGTTCTGCGAGGTCCAGATGTCGTCGTACGCGGTCGTCGACAGCGCGATCACGAAGCCGGTGGTGCGGGTCGGGTCGATGGCGAAGTCCAGCGTCATCGGGGAAGTCGCGTAGTCGCTGCGCACGTCGAACAGGTAGTAATTCGATCGAATGCCGGTCTTGCCCCAGCTATTGCCGGCCGGAACGTTCACGTAGACCTCGTTGGTCGCGTTGACGGCGAAGCTCGCGAAGTTGCCGCCCGCAGCCTGGATGCCGACCCAATTTTGCGCGTATCCGCCGGCAAAGCTGTCCGTGAATAGGACGCGGGGGGCGGGCGCCGGATAGGCCGTAGTGGCGCCCGATGCGCCGCAGGTTGCCGCCCGGTTCGCGCGCACGCCGGTCAAATCCATTTGCACGGGCATTCCGGAATCGTAGGCGTGCGAGAACGCGTACGCGTACACCTTGGCGCCGGTCTTCATCCACGCGTAATCGCCTTCCATGCCCCAGCCGGTCGAGGTGCACATCTGCGCATGGCCCGGCCGCACCGACAAGGTCACCGTGCTGGGCGCGTCGCTGGGGATGTTCGGCAACGACATAGATGAATCGCTGGTATTCTGGGTGTTCACGATGTTGGCGGTAGCGCCGGCCCCGGTCGGGTGGCGCACGAATGCGCCCCAGAAGTTCTCGGAGGTCCAGATGTCGTCATAAGCCGTGGCCGATAGCACAAGGGCGAACCCGCTGGTGCGCGCGGGGACGAAATCGAAGCTGAGGCTGAGCGGTGTGGTCGCCATGTCGTCGCGCACATCGAACATGAAGTAATTCGACCGCAGACCGGTCTTGCCCCAATTGTTGCCGGCCGGAACGTTGACGTAAAGCTCGCCGGCCGGTGTGCTGGCGAACTTCGAATAGTCGCCGCCCGCGGCCTGGATCGGGGTCCAATTCGCGGTGCTGACGGTCGACAGGTCGTCGGAGAACACCGCCGACTCGGGCGCGGCCGTGTAGGGCGGAGTCGTGCCCGCAGCGCCACAGGCGGCGCCGCGAACGACTTTGATCGACTTGACCGCCAACTTCACCGGC
>CAZBIU010000559.1:0-3042 GCA_964491625.1 uncultured Myxococcales bacterium | reverse complement strand
ACGTTGAACCACTCGGGGTGATGGTCCATGGCCTGGGCGACCAGCGCCGCGCCAGACATAAAACCAAAGGCTGCAACGAAATCGATGAACGCGTATTCGCGATGGAGCTTGCCGTGCTCAACCTTCCAACCTGAGAGCTTGGACACGGCTGACGCTATCTCGGCTTCACTCAGTTTGACCGGCTTGGGATTGGACATGGCTTTACACCGGCTCCGTGGATATGCCTGCCGCCGTCCAAAGCACGGCCTTGCCCGGGACCAGGAGACGACGGGAGGGGGCCGCACCGACGGCGGTACCAGGACCAAACCCTCCTCCGGGGGTGATGGTGACGGCTTCGACGTTTCCGGCGGCGTCATTCCAGATCACGACGAACGTTCCGGCCGCATCGCCCGCTACCCCGACGCCGCCCTTGTCGTTGAGGGCGGAGAGCAGCGTGGGCGCTCCCCAGGTTCCGCCCGCTGGCCGCTGCGAAGCGTAGGTCAGGGTGCCCGTTGTCTTGATCACCGCGAAGACGGTGATGGCGTTACCCGCGCCGTCGATCGCGGTGCCAATCCCCGCGACTTCGGGGCCGGGTAGCTGGGTGATGCTGCTCCAACTTCCACCAGAGTTGCGGGTGACGACGTTGTTGCTGCTGCTGTTTGCCTGCCAGGCAAACGAGGCCGCGCCAGCGTCGTTGAGTGCCACCTGCAGCGGGGGAAGTGCATTCCTAGGAGCAGAGCCCAGCGTAACCGGCGCAGCGAAGCCACCTAGGATGGTCCCGGAGACAACCTGGACCTGCCCTGCGTGGGATTTCCAGCCGATGATGACTCCTCCGACAGAGTTCGTCGCCAGGCCGATGCCGCCCCCTTGCGCGACCAGGGTCTTCGCCTCCGACCAGTTGCCGCCGGCTAGCAGAGTGGCGGTCGCGACCGGGGTCGCCAGGGTAGTGCCGGCCCAGACCGCGATGGCATTACCACCGCCGTCCATACCTATCAACGGATGCCCGGCCACACTGCTGACGAGAACCGGAGAGCTCCAGCTGCCCCCGCTCGCAGAGCGAACGCTCGCTTGAATATTGGGCGCAGTCGCTGGTCCCCCCTGCCAGGCCATGACTGCTCGGCCATCTGGCGCTATCGCCACTGCGGGAGATGTACCGAGGCCGATCGTGACCGGCCCGGTCCAATTCACACCATCGTTGCTCGTGCACGCCGACACAGTAAAGGCTTCGAGGCCGCTTCCGGTCTGTGCGTACGCAGCGATGACCCACGCTCCGGCGGCATTCAAAGCAAGGCTCGGAGCCCCGGACGGCGTCGAGCGACAGCCAACAGGCGGTTGAACCGGCGTTGACCATTGGGACGCTTGCGCGGGCGCCGCGAGGACACCAACGCCAAGCACGATCACCGAAGTACAAACTGAGTAGACTCTGTTGCTGCAAAACTGATTCATTACGTCCTCCGATAGGGCGAGTTGAGGTTGCATTCAGATATCGGACAAACGAGGTGTAGTCCGCAATCTTGCACCCACCATCGCAATAATCGGACCACCAACGAGACCGTGTGACTTCATGTACTTGCAATGCAAAGGGTCCGAAGACCGGCCGGTTCGAATCACGATGAAGCACATTCTCATTCAAACTGACTCCTCAAATGTCGGGCCGATACGCTAGAAAATCATCGCTAAGACAACACCCGAAGCGTTCCTGGCAACAAGCGGCACGACCGCCACTCGAAACACGGGCGTCGGCGAAACCACATCGCCCCTGCGGTACGCATGCAAAGCGTTCAGGGCGCCTACCGGCTGAGTGAAGATCATGATTTCGCCTGTCGCAACGCCTGTCAGCAAGCTGATGGTCGCGCTGGTCCAGTGCCCAAATCCAGCACCGATGATAAAGAAGATCCCCGCGTTGACGACGATATTGCCTCCATGAAAGAGCAGACTCCGTCCCTCTGCTTCATTGGCGGCGTCTCGAACTAGCAATTCTTCTGCCCTGGCAAGCGACACACATGGATCCGCTCCCGGTGCCTCGGTTTGGGACCCCTCAAGCCTTTCTTCGTCTTGCATGACCTTCAACGGCGCGACCAGCAGGGGAGCCAATCCAATCAGCGAGGCACCGCCACCCACATAGAAGTCCGGGCGCGACGCGGGGGACACCACGGGCGCCGCGATGAATTGGCCGATCGCGAGAGACGAATAGATTGCGCCCCAAGAGTAGCTCCACACGCTGGCATGATGGGCGTCGTCGCGCAGACGTTCGCGAATGAAGTGCAGCCGAGTCTCTACATTCAAGTGCTGCAACGCCGGTTGCCCGCCGACAAGAGTAGCCGAGCATTCGCCTGCGAACGCCGAACTGGCGAAGAAGGCGAAAGAAAGACCCAACGCGCACCATCCCCAACCCATTGGGGCAGAGCATAGCAGGAGGCGGGACATCGGCTTCCTCGCCACGCCTCATAAGGCGCGCGCAGCCGCGCCCACCGCCGATTGGGTCATCCCGAACGCTTCCGTGACCACGTTCCCCGGCGCGCTGGCGCCGTAGCGGTCGATTCCCACCATGCGGCCGCGCGTGCCGACGAAGGTGCGCCAACCGAAGGTCACCCCCGCCTCGACCGATACGCGTCGGTCGCACGTGGACGGTAGCACCGACTCCTGGTAGTCGGGCGGTTGGCGTTCGAAGCGCGAAAAGCAAGGAAAGGAGACAACGCGCGTGCTCGGGCCGAGCTCGCGTGCAGCCGCCACCGCGTGCTGCACCTCGCTGCCCGTGGCGATGAGGATCGTGTCGAGCGGCGCGCTCTCTTGCACGAGAACATAGCCGCCGCGCAGGACGCCTTCGCCTTTGGCCGACGGGGTACCAGGAAGCATTGGGACTGCCTGGCGCGTGAGTGCCAAGACCGTCGGGCCTCCCGTGTGCTCGATCGCGGCGAGCCACGCGCCTGCCGTCTCTTCGGGATCGGCCGGGCGAATCACGTCGAGCCCGACCATCGCGCGCGCCTCGTCCCAGTCGGTGCTGGCGGCGATGTAGTTGAAGGTCGAGCCGTAGAGATCGGCGCTGGCACCCATGAGATACGG
>CAZBIU010000558.1:0-3062 GCA_964491625.1 uncultured Myxococcales bacterium | reverse complement strand
TCCCAAGCTGGCTCGGGCGCGGGTACAGGTGCCGCCACTGGGACCGGGGTAGGCTGCGCCGCAGTTGCAGGCGGCGGAAGCTTGGCCGCGGGCTCCTGCGCGCGCAGCTTCTCCATTTCGGCGATCCACCGCTCGACCACCTCCTTGTCGTCCGGGGCGATGTCGTTCCTTCGGGACAGGTAGTGGCGAAGATTGGAGATGGCTGGCTCCGGCTTGCGCAGGTAGTAGAAGCACGCGCCAAGGTTTCGCTCGAAGACCAGCATGTCAGGGTAGTCGACGCTCAGCTTGGCGAAGATCTTGGCCGCATCGTCATAAAGGCCCTGCTTGTAAAGGCGCAACGCCTCTTTGGCCTGGGCTTCGCCGTTGGCGTCCATTTCTCGGTCCTGGGCGACAACCGAATGCTGAAGGCCCGGCGCGGTCACACCTACGAAGGCAATCGCAGTGACAAGCGAGAGAAGTCCTAATCGACGAGCCATGGGGCCTCCTCTTCCTAATCGACGCGCCATTTGTCTTCTTTGCTGCGCGATCTTGTCGGCCGAGACGGCTCGGAGGGCGGCGTGCTTGGCTCGCCCAATTGCTTCACCTTTGCTGAAGGTGACGTTGGAGGCGTCGCCGCAGGCTTCGCCTTGCCCTCGAAGGGGTCGTGGGTCGATGGGGGACTGTACGTCGGTCTGGCCAGAGCCGCGAAAGGATCTGGCGCTTCGAGCGGGACACCCGCCGCTCTATGCTTGCCCTTGCGAGCCAGCGCCTTCGCAAGAGCGGCCGACGCTGGCGCCGGATTGGCCGACGCGGCGGCCGGCTCGACCGGACGGGGAGATTCCTCGGCGGCCGGAGCGGCCGGTATTTCCACCCTGGGTGCGGGTGCGGGAGTCGGTGGCACGGCGGCGGGCGCCGGTGGCGCAGGCGGCGGGCGACTTTCAGCCGTGGAATTGGGCGCCGGCCCAGATCGGAGCAGCAGGAACGCGACGGTCGCCGCCGCGACCACGCCAGCGCCAATGGCACCCAACACCCACTTCGGCCCGGTCGGCAATTCGTCGAGCCCGTCGTCCCCTTCCATCTCGCCCGCGGTCTCGGTGAAGGTCGTGCTCTTGGGCGACACTGGCCCCGATCCGTCCGCTCCCCGCCCCTCGGCAAAACGCATGGTCCGGGCGGGCATGGCGGCGGTCGGGGAATGCATGGACGCGGCGCCCGTCGACGCGGCCTCCAGCGCCGCTGCAAATTCGGTCACGCTCGGGAACCGATCCTGCTTGTCCTTGGCCAACGCCCGCACCAGCACGTCCTCGACTTGAGGATGCAGCCCGGTGACTTTCGGCAGAAGAGACGGCGGCGGCTCGTGGACGATCTGGAACAAGATGGACGGCACGTTCTCGCCTATGAACGGACCCTCGCCGGACAGGCACTCCCACGCGATGCATGCCAGGGCCCACTGGTCGGTACGTTCATCGATGTCCTCGGTCCTGCCCTTGGCCTGTTCGGGCGACATGTAGTTGGGCGTGCCGATGACGGATGAGGTACGCGTGAGTTTGGTGGTCGCCGTGCGAACCTTGCTGATGCCGAAGTCAAGTACCTTGACGAAATCCGGCTCTCCCGCGATTTCGACCAAGTAGATGTTGCCGGGCTTGAGGTCGCGGTGGACGATGCCCTTGGCATGGGTGGCCGCCAGAGCGGACGCGACCTGCTTGACGATGCGAACCACGTCGGCGGCGGGCAGGCGCCCGACCCGGCGCAGGCGCTGATCCAGATCCTCGCCTTCCAGAAATTCCATCACCAGGAAGGGCTCGCCGGTGGGCGTGACGCTGAAGTCGGACACCTGGACGATGTGCGGGTGGCCGAGGGCGCTGGTGACCCGGGCTTCTCGACGGAACCGTTCCAGCGCCTCGGGGTTGGCGGCCAACTCGCGCGCCATCACCTTGACCGCCACGCGCTTGTCGAGCCGGAGTTGGGTGGCCTCGAACACCGCGCCCATGCCGCCTTCGCCGAGCATGCCCTCGACACGGTACATTCCGTCAAGCACGGCCCCGACCAGGGATTCTGCGGACTGCTTTTCCGGGCTCATTGGGGACAACCTCGACAGCGGGTTGGACGGATGCCGCCCCTTAGCATCGGACAACCGGACGCCCTCCGAATAAGCGACATTTCGGTGCCGGATTATATCTCAGGTTAGGCGCGGCGTGTGGCAAACCTGCGAGCGAGGGTGTGATTGGCGAGTACGACGTCGTCTGCCGGCAGACCCTACGCTTTCGCGCCCTTGACCTTGCCGGCGTTCTTCACCACGCGAGAGAGGCCAGCCACGGCGTCATACCAGAATGGGCTTCCGAGCCCGGCCAGAAGGCCGGTCAGCACAATGCCGAGGATCCACTTCATCCAGCGAAGCCACGAAAGTTCGAGTTTTGTCCCCCGGCATGCCACGGAATCCCGCTGCAGCCAGCACGCGTGCGGAAAGCGGTCCAGACCGACGGGCAGGCCGCTGTTAAGCAGCAGATCGAGCTGCTTGCGGTTGGCCTCGGCAAGGCCCGCCGGCGGTGACCCAGTGCCGGCGAGTGCAGTCTGGTCCTGTGCCGGCGGCGTGCCGCGCTCTTTGTAGGCTGCTTCGAATGCAGCACTCTGTGCGATCACAGCCTGACGCGCTTCGGGGTAACCGAGGTATGCGTTCAAGACGCTGATGGAGTCGACGTTGACGACAAGGGCGAGCACAAAGGCGACGCCCGTGGACCATAGGCGGGAGTGTTTGCGGAAAGATTCGGTAAACCGTTGGCCTACGGCCTCGTAGCGTCTGGCAAGCGCATCGAAGATAACCCGAGATTCCGCGCCCAGCTCTCGGACCAACGTCGTGCCGAGGTCGGTTCGCTTGAGCCATTCGGTGAGCTCGTCCACGGAGAGATGGGTGCATTTCTTCTTCTGTAGACCGCCGACACCAAACAGCGAACCGGCTTCAGCCTTGTTCCACTTGTCTTTCACAGCCTTCAAGTGCCCCGCCAGCTCGACACTACCGGCCTTCCCAAGTTGGACTAAGAGCGAGCCGTCATGACCTGTTGGTCTCTCGCGCGACGGCTTGAAAGATG
>CAZBIU010000557.1:0-3082 GCA_964491625.1 uncultured Myxococcales bacterium | reverse complement strand
GGCCGTAGCGGTCTCCCTGGTGACCGCCTTGTCCGGAAATGGTAGCGTCCGGGATACCGCTGTTGAGGATGACCCAGTTCATGTAGTAGCCGCGGGTCCAGTCGAGAAAGCCATAGAACTTCACTGTTTCGACCACATCCATGAGCTCCTGGTTGAGATCCTTAACGTCGAAATTGACCACGCTGTCGGTGAGGCAGGACTGGCGGTTTGGTCCGATGATCATGGCAACGCCGCCGACGGCGACCTGCGTTGTGTAATCGCTGGATGGCGCTCGCTGCTTGAGCGCGGTGGTGGGAACCGCGTCGCTTCCCCAGCATTGCGGCCATTGACTGGTGCCGGTGCTCGTGGTCCCTCCGGTTCCAGGGGTGCCACCAGCACCTGAGCTTGTGCCAGCATCTGGTTGATTCGTACCGCCGGTCCCCTTGGCCGTGGTGCCGCCTGCGGCCCCGGCGGCGCCGGACGTACCGCCCGCCGAGGTCCCCCCCACGGTTCCGCCGGCGGCTGTCGTCCCGCCCCTTCCGGGCGTCCCGCCAGGACTGGCCGTTCCGCCTTTGCCATTCGCGCCGCCGGTACTGCCGGTGCCGCCGGTGGTTCCGCCGGTCGTGCTCGACCCCCCGCTACCCGCAGCGCTCGATCCGCCGGCGCTGGAAGTCGAGCTGGATCCGCCCGAGCTGGAGCTGGCCGAGGAGCCTCCACTCCCTTGCGAGCCGCCCTTGTCGGTCTGGCCACCGGTGCTTGATGGCCCACCGCTGCCCTGGTTCGCGGAGCCGTTCGCGGAGCTGTGTCCGCCGCCGCCCGTCCCCGTTCCGGTTCCCTGGTTGTCGCACGCGACGCTCATGGCGAGCACAGACGCGCCCAGCATCGATAGCATTTGCCGCTTCATGTGTTGCTCCCGGTAGACATGTGCTCTCAGGTCGTTCAACCGGCGTTGGATGGCTCACCTCGGTTACGCCAGGAAAATGAGCCGCCAGGAGGGCCGCCTGCTACTGTGAGGTAGATTCGCCCGCTGCTTAATCGAATCATGTTGACGCAACGTCCGCATATCTCATTGTCGCTTGTGTCCGATACGGACGGCCGCGGCGTTACCGACGGGGACTTGGGCCGCGGACTGGCAGCGGGCGCGGCCTGGGCCACTTCCGAGACTTGGAATCGCTTTGCGCCGATGGTCTTCATGATGGCGGCGCGAACGCTGGGATCAGAATCGGAAGCCGACGATATCGTGCAAGAGGTCTTCTACCGCCTGTTCTTGCGCGCGAAGACCCTGCGGGAGCCCGACAGTTTGCGCAGCTTCGTGGTTTCGTTTGCCATCCGCATCTTGAAGTGGGAGCTGCGCCGCCGCCGAACTCGCGGTTGGCTGTCGTTCCAAGCCCCGGAAACCTACTTCGACGCCGTCCACGGCACGATCGACGTCGAATCGCGCGACATCTTGAGGCGATTCTACGGACTTCTGGACCGTCTGTCGTCGCGCGATCGTCTGGTGTTTTCGCTCCGTCATCTTGAATCGATGACCATCGACGAAGTCGCAGCCGCCATGGATCTTTCGGCCTCGACGGTAAAGCGCTCGCTCGAGCACGCAGGCGAGAAACTGTCGCGCTGGATGGGTGCCGATCCGGGCCTGGCCGGTCTTCTTGATGGCAAGGGGTGGAACCGATGACACTGCAAGTAGGCGAAAGTAAGGAAGGTGCGGCGCTGGGCGCCGTCGTCGAGCTTGCGCGGGACAGCGTGCAGCCTGCGACCGCAGCGCAACTGGGCGACGGGTGGCGTAGCGTTTCGGCGCGGCTCGCGGAGCACCGATCGCGACGGAAACTGGTTGCGCGTTGGTCGTTGGTCGCGGCGAGCGCCTGCGTGGCGGTGGCGCTGGTCGCGGCGTCGATCTCTCGCTTGCGCTTCCATTCGTCGCCTCCGCCCGCGCTGGCCTACCAAATCGAAGGCGGACGAGTGAGCGACGGTGGCTATCTCCACGAGACCGGCGGCGCCGGCATGAAGCTGCTCTTCACCGAGGGAACAGAATTTATGCTCGCGCCGGGAACCCGCGGCCGACTCCGGACAGTGGACAACCTGGGCGCGCGCATCGCGATCGAGCAAGGGATGGCCTCTTTCCAAGTCACGCCTGGGCCGGAGGCGCGGTGGCTGGTGGATGTTGGGCCGTTCCTCGTGAAGGTGAAGGGAACCGTCTTCACGGTGTCGTGGAATGCTGGCACCGAGCGATTCGAGCTAAGGCTGCGACACGGCCGCGTGTCGGTATCAGGGCCCATGTCCGGCGGTGAGATCGAGCTGAGAGCTGGCCAGCGCCTGGTCGTCGACCTGCCGAAGGCCGAAACTTTCATCACGGAACAGAAGCCGGACGACGTCTGGACCGATCTCGGGGCGGTGGATTCGGTGCCGGCTGCGGGCGATTCCGCACACGGCACGCCGCTTACCACCCCAGAGCGGCCTGCCGTACGTTCGCCAGCGAGCTTGTCGCCGACGGTGCCAACCAGGCTAGATGGGGAACGGCGCTGGGCCGAAGCAGTCGCCGCCGGCAAGTGGGATCGCATCTTGGCCGACGCGGAGCGCGCGGGCGTGAGGTCGACGCTGGCCAATGCGACCAGCGAAGAGCTATTTGCTCTGGCCGATGCGGCCCGCTACCGAAGCCGGACCAATCTTGCGCGCGAAGCCCTGCTTGCGGAACGCCGGCGCTTCCCGACTTCGGTGCGTGCCCTGGATGCCACCTTCCTGCTCGGGCGGATTGAGGAATCGAGCGAGCCGAGCGCAAGCAAGGCCCTGCGATGGTACGATGAGTACCTGGCCCGTGCACCGACGGGTACCTATGCCTCGGAGGCCCTTGGACGGAAGATGATCGCTATCAGCCGAAACGAAGGTGCCGCGCGCGCGCGGCCCCTCGCCGAGGAGTACCTTCGCCGCTTTCCGACCGGCACCTACGCCGGATCGGCGCGGGCGTTGCGCCGCGGTCCATGACGGCATTCAAAGTGGGTCGAGCCGCCCTCGCCATTCCGATCCTGACATCGCTGTGTTGGGCTGCGTCGGCGCACGCGGTGACGGTGGTCATTGGCGAGCCGGCCAACCCGTCCGGAGCCATGGC
>CAZBIU010000556.1:0-3111 GCA_964491625.1 uncultured Myxococcales bacterium | reverse complement strand
GGCCGGCGTCCTTGGTGGCCTGGCGCTGGGCATCGTTGAAGTAGGCCGGCACGGTAATGACCGCCTCGGTGACCTTCTCGCCCAGGTGATCTTCCGCCGCCTTCTTGAGCTTGCCGAGCACTTTGGCCGCTACCTCAGGCGGGGTGACCTTCTTGCCGCGGATTTCAAAATCCACTTCACCGTGGGCACCGCGCACACTCTTGAACGGCATGCGCCTGATATCCTCAGCGGCCTCCTCAAAGCGACGACCGATGAACCGCTTCGAGGAAAAGACCGTGCTCTCGGGATTGGTAACGGCCTGACGACGCGCGATCTGGCCGACCAGGACATCGCCCTTGTCGTCCCAGGCGACAACCGACGGAGTCAAACGCCCGCCTTCTTCGTTCGTGATGACCTTCGGCTCCTTGCCATCCATGATGGCCACGACGGAGTTGGTGGTCCCGAGGTCTATTCCGATGATTTTTCCCATGGTGTGCGTCTCCCCTTTTTGCGCGGGTCAGAAAGCGTTGAATCAATTACGGCCGCAATGGCATTCACACACCGCTACAGCAGTATTCGAGCCACCGATCAAACCTCAGCGTGTTCGGTAGATTGCGGTCATCGAACCCCTTGGCGGCCTCGCAACTTCAACCAAGATGATGATGCGACTCCATCGAATTGAAGGCACTGCGCGGCCTTCGAAGGCGGTCAACGTGCAATTTATGTTCTTCATGCTAGCGAGTTGGATCAAAGGGACGTACCTTTTCGACCAATTCGAAGGAGAGTGACGGTGATGAGGGTAAGCGATCTGGATCCCAAAGAGCTTCTGGAGCTCGACCCGGAAGGAGGCGTGATCCGCTTCGCCGGACAACGGGCGTTGCTGCTCGATGCGGTTGCGATGGGAATTCTGCGCAAATATCTTGTCGAGAACTTTGGCGTGCCCGCAGCGCGCACCGTGCTGACCCAATTCGGGTTTGCCCACGGTTGGCGCATGGCCGAGGCCATGCAGCGCGAGTTCAAGTGGGACGGCAATGAGGAATGGCAGGATGCGGGTTCTCGCATCCACGCCCTCGAAGGTCTCTTTCGCGTGGAACAGGGAAGTCAGAGCCTCCTCTCCAAGGAAGGCAGGATCCTCATGGCCTCCTACGAAGCTGAGCAGCACCTCCTGCATTCCGGTCGAGCGGACACGCCCGCGTGCTGGACCATCTGCGGCTGTGCCAGTGGCTACCTCAGCCGAAGCTCTGGCAAGAAGATCTACGTCCTCGAAGACAGCTGCATGGGCAAGGGCGATACGGTTTGCCACCTTATCGGGCGAACCCGCGAGGGGTGGGGTGACGAGCGCGCCGAAGAGCTGCACTTCTTCGATCCCAGCCGTCTCAAAGACTGCCTCGATGTCTCCCTTCGGCGGGTAACGGACACGCTGAAGGCGGTTGAGAGCAAGTTGCACACGCATCGCCGGGCCCTGATTCGCGTGGCGCGCGGTGTGGAGGAGCCGATGGGAATCGTCGCCAAGAGCGTGGCCATGGCACGAGTTGTGGACTTGGCTCGCCGAGTGGCGAAAGTCGATTCGACGGTCCTTATCACCGGCGAAAGCGGCTCGGGCAAGGAGCGAGTCGCCCGGCTCGTCCACGAGGAGTCCACGCGCGCGACGGGGCCGTTCGTGGCCGTCAACTGCGGTGCCATTACCGAGACGCTTCTCGAAAGCGAGCTCTTCGGACACGCGCGGGGCGCCTTCACAGGCGCGACCCAGGACCGCCCCGGCCTGTTCGAGTCCGCCAACAATGGCACGCTGCTACTCGACGAGGTCGGCGAAGTCTCGCCGGGCATGCAAGTCAAGCTTCTGCGCGCACTGCAAGAGCGGGAAATCCGTCGCGTCGGCGAGAACAAGAACCGCAAGGTTGACGTGCGCGTCCTGGCCGCGACCAACCGCGACCTTGCCCACGGCGTGGCGGGCGGCGGTTTCCGACAAGACCTCTACTATCGGCTGAAGGTTGTCGAGCTGCATGTGCCACCCTTGCGCGAGCGCAGAGACGACATCTTGGCGCTCGGTCGGGTGCTGCTCGCGGACGCGGCGCTGCGCATGAAACGGAAGATCTTCGGTCTCGCTCCGGATACCGCCGATCAGCTGCTGCGCTACGGCTGGCCGGGCAACGTACGCGAGCTCGAAAACGCCATGGAGCGCGCTGTTGCGCTCGCTCGCGGAAATCGCGTGGAGTTCGAGGATCTGCCCGAGGAGATCCGTCAGACATCTCCTCGCCCCCTGGCAACCAAGGGGAAGGTGCAGCCGCTCGAAGATGTCGAGAAGGAATACATCCTCACAGCCCTGGAACTGAACTCCGGCAATCAGACCCAAACGGCCAAGCAGCTCCACATCGGCTCAGCGACGCTGTACCGCAAGCTCAAGGGCTACGGACCGCTCGGCAAGAAGCACGCATTCGCTAGCTGAAAGGAACAATGCCGGTGCCACAGCGGTCACACGCCGCCGTCTGTCAACCCTAGGATTTGTGGCGGAGCACTTCTTTCATGATTCCGGCAATGGTATCCGGTTTGACGAAGGCGGTATTGATGACCAGGTGGTAGTGAGCAGAATTTAGAATATCCGCCTGGAAGTACTTCTTTGCAAATTGATGATGTTCCGCTTCCACCTTGACGATGCGCTCTCGTGCATGCTTCTCGGAAAGGCCACGATCTTCCATAACGTTTCGTATCCTCACCTCAAGAGGGGACACGAACAGAAGAGCAATCCGTTTCTCAGGGGGAAGAAGAAAGCTGGCGCCTCTGCCCAGAATTACAGCACTGCCGTGCGCGGCGATCGTAAAAGTGATTCTCTTCAGATCCCTTAGATAGGCGTATTCGGAGAGGTTGTGAGTTCCTTGAAATCCGGTCAGCCAATCCTCGAGTTCCGTTCGGGCTTTCTCATCGAGCGTGGAGACCACCTGGACGCTTACGTGCTCGTCCTTGGCTATCTGTTCCACGATCTCCCAGGTGTACAGGTGGAGACCAAGTTCGGCAGCGACTCTTTCGGAGATGGACTCGCCCCGACAGCCCTCCTCACGACTGACCGTAACGACAGTGGGGCTGATCCGATTTGGTGGACACCTGACATGCGTTCATGCGCATAGGAGTCCACAT
>CAZBIU010000555.1:0-3135 GCA_964491625.1 uncultured Myxococcales bacterium | reverse complement strand
CCTCCGACCTTTCGGTCCCGAACCGAACGCGCTACCAGGCTGCGCCACGCCCCGAGGCGTTGACCTACAGAGTGCCCGAACCGAAGTCCGATCACCCTTCCCCGCCGCCAAGGCGGCGAAAGTTATCACGAACCGAATGCGGCGCCAGAAAAAAAGATGATCCAGGCGTGGCTATCAATCGCGGAACGAGACCAGGCCGAGCGAGCGAGCCCGCGCGCGAGGCGCGACGAGCGCGCATAGCGCGGGCCGTGTAAGCCAGGAGAACCGAAGCGGTCAAGGCTGCGCCGCCGAGTTGGCGAGGGCTATGGATGGAAACGTCTTCAGTCTTCTTCGCGATCCCCGGCCAGGGGTGGCCCGGGATCCTCGGTCTCGTCGTCAGTGGTCGCGGCCACACGGTAGGTCTCGGATAGCCAGCTTCCCAGGTCGACCGACCGGCAACGCGGCGAACAAAACGGCCGCCACGCTGCCGAATCGGCTTCGAACGGGATCGCGCGCTTGCAAATGGGACAGCGAGGCGGTTTTGCCATGCCCAAGGTTTACCATGCGGAAGCCCCACCCAAGCCACCGCCCGTCGTGCTACGTTGGCGGCCGTGAGACTTGCCGTTGCCTGCTGCGTCCTCGCAACCGCCTCGGGATGCGCTGGAGGATTCGAAGGCGTTTCGGGTGGGCCGGTCTACAAAGCGCATGCGGAAGGGAGACCGAAACGCGTGAGATTCAAACTAAGCAATGGTCTGGAGGTGATTCTCGAAGAAAATCACGCCTCTCCAGTGGTCGCCTTTCAGGCGTGGGTGAAGATCGGCTCGTCCGACGAACCGGTTGAGCTGGCCGGCATCGCCCACGTGTTCGAGCACATGCTCTTCAAGGGCACCAAGAAACGCGGTGTCGGACAAATCGCCCGGGAGGTGGAAGGCTGTGGCGGCGAGATTAACGCTTGGACGAGCCACGATGAGACCGTCTACCATTTGGTCCTCGCCAGCCAGTTCTTCGACACCGGCCTCGACATCTTGGCCGACACTCTGATGAACTCAAGCTTCGATGCCGGCGAGCTTGAGCGCGAGCGCAACGTGGTGCTCGAAGAAATCAAGCAAGGCATCGACGACCCCGAACGCCAGGCCGGGCAAGGCCTGTTCCAGACGGTCTTCGATGCGCATCCGTACGGACGCCCCATCATCGGTACCGAAGCCACGGTACGCAAGCTTCGCCGAGAGGACATTCTTTCCTTCTTCGCCAAGCACTACGTGGCCAGCAACGTGACCATGGTCGTGGTCGGCGATTTCGACGCCGGACAAGCGAAAACCAAGATCGACCAGGCGTTCGCGGCTATGCCCGAAGGAAGCGCTGCACCGGCGAGGCCGACCCAGCCCGAACAGACCTCCCTGCGAGTCGCGGGCGCCAGCCGTGACATCAAAGAGGCGCAGCTGCTGTTCGGATTCCGCACGCCCGAGATCAACGATTCCGACATTCCGGCCCTGGATCTCTTGGCCGTGTTGCTCGGGCAGGGCGAGAGCTCGCGACTGAATCTCGAAGTGGTGCGCAATCGCCAATTCGCCACCAGCGCGTCGGCCTACGTCTTCTCGGCGCGAGATCCAGGTGCGCTGGTCGTCAGCGTCGCCCTCCCGCCCGGTCGAATCGAAGACACAACCCGAGCCGTGCTGGAGGAGACGCTGCGCCTCACCTTGGAAGAAGTCCGACCCGAAGAGCTGGCCAAAGCGAAGACCATTCTGGAAAGCGACCGAATTTACGATAAGGAGACCGTCCAGGGCTACGCGCGCAAGTTGGGCTTCTTCGCCGCGATCGCTGGCGACCTGAACTTCGAGGATCGCTACCTCGCAGCCCTGCAAAAGATCACCTCCGCGGATCTGCTCGGCGTGGCGACGCGATACCTGCGGGTCTCCAATATGTCGATCTACATGCAAGTGCCGAATCGCAAGGCAACCAAGCAGCCGGGCGCGACCGACAAAACGCTTGCGCGCGTGAAGGCGATCGCGGAGGGGGCCGAGGCGCGCGCGAAGTCGCGCTTTGCACGCGCGACGGCAGCCGCACCCAGCGCCGACAAGGTCTATCGATACACCTTCCCGTCGGGGCTCAAGCTCCTGGTCCTGCGCGACGCCTCGGTTCCCGTGGTCGCCTTGCGCGCGACCTGGGTGGGCGGACTTCGCTACGAAGAGGACCGCTCGAACGGCATTTCCAACATGCTGGCCGCCCTGCTCGTCCGCGGAACCAAGACTCGCACCGCGGAGCAGATCATGAACGACGTGGAAGGCATGGCGGGAACGCTCATGGGCTACTCGGGCCGGAACAGCCTGGGGCTTCAAGCCGAGTTTTTGTCACGGTACTTTGAACGCGCCATCGATCTCGTGGCTGATTGCCTGCTGAACGCGACGTTTGCGGAAGACGAGCTGGAGAAGGAGCGGCGCATTGTCATCGACGACATTCGCGCCCAGGAAGACAGCTTGGGTCAGGTCGCATTCAAGCTCTTCCACGCGGCCATGTGGCAGAGGCATCCGTACCGTCTCGACCCTCTCGGCACCATCGAGTCCATCGCCGGCCTCACCCGGCGGAAGCTCCTGAACCATTTCCAGCAGCGCTACAGTACTTCGAACTTGACCATCGCGGTGGTGGGCGACGTGGATCCCGCGCGCGTGCAAACCAAGATTGCCGCATTGCTTGGCGCAAGGACGGGAGCGCCCTTGGAAAAGCCGGTGGTCCCCGCCGAGCCGCCCCACTCGCAACCTGTCCAGATCTTCAAAGCCATGGCCAAGGAGCAAGCACACCTCGTGCTTGGTTTTCCGGGCGTGGGCTTCAGCAGCCCGGATCGTTTTCCGCTGGAAGTGCTTGCCTATGTCCTGTCGGGGCAAGGCGGCAGGCTGTTCGCCGAAATTCGCGAGAAGCGCGCCCTTGCCTATCGGGTCAGCGCGTTCTCGATGGAGGGGCTCGACCCCGGCTACTTCGCGGTGTATCTGGCCAGCAGCCCCGAGAACCTTGATGAGGCGGTCAAGGTCGTGCGCCAAGAGATTCGCGACGTCGCCGAGAAAGGCGTCACCGCAGACGAGCTTGCGCGGGCCCAACGGTATCTGGTCGGCGTCCACGCCATCGGCCTACAGCGAAATAGCGCGCTGGCCGCCGCGCTGGCAT
>CAZBIU010000554.1:0-3158 GCA_964491625.1 uncultured Myxococcales bacterium | reverse complement strand
GAGCTGAGGTGCGTGCCCAAGAGCTGGCCGCGCTCACAGATCCGGAAGCGCGCATCGCGCTCGATCGCCTGGGCATCAGACGGGTCAGCTTTGCCGTGCTGGGAGGCGCCTGATGGTGCGTCGGCAAGAATGTCGGCGCCGACGGTGGCTGAGCCAGATCAGACCGCCAACCCAAAGAATCGAAGCCTGACCCACGAATCCGCGGGCTCGGCCGCGCTCGCCCGGTATCCGACAGCCACATCCGCCGGCGGCCTTCGCGGCCGCTGCTCCGCCGTCGGTTCTCGTCACGGCGCCGGAATCGCCCGCGGTTCCGCCCGTCCCCGAGGCAGTGCCACTGTTACTGCCAGTGGCGCCGCCACTTGACGCCGAACTGCCAGCCGTCGACGATCCGCCGCCGCCCGGGCCGGTAGATCCGCCGGCCGGCGCGATCCCTCCGGCGCCGGTTGAGCCGCCACCGCCGGCACCGGTTGAAGGGTCGGTGGCTGCGCCGCCGGCGCCCGTCGCGCCGCCACTGCCAACCCCTGTCGAACCGCCGGAAGCTCTGCCGCCGCCAGCACCGGTGACGCCGCCGCTGCCGGTTGCCCCGGCGCCCCCAGTGGCCGCGACACCGCCGGAACCTTTCACATCGCCACCGCTCGCACCCGCCGCATCGCTCGCGGCATCGGCGCTGGTCCCCGCCGCCCCGTCCCGAGTCCGGGAGCCACCCAAGCCAGTTGCCCCGCCGCCGTTGGTTCCCGCAGCGCCATCCGGAGACTGGGTTCCGCCGCTTCCCGTGCTGCCGCCACCGCTCGTCCCGCCAGCGCCACCGGTGCCTCCACCAGCCCCCGTGTTTCCGCCGCGGCCGCCGGTGCTTGAAACACCGCCGCTGCCCGTGAGCCCTCCGGCGCTGGAGTTGAAGACAAGCGTGTAGTCGTTGCCGGAAGCCGAGCCCGAGAATCCGCACTTGGGATAGCTGCTTGGGTAGTCGGTGCCTAAAGTGTACTTGACAGACTGAGGGTTGCCGTTGGCGTCCGTGAGACTGTTGTTGGCAAAGGTTATCCTGCCGCTCGCGGGCAGCATGTTGCAGTCGGTGATGCTGTAGGTTTCAAGCACGGCCGGGTGAACCATGACCGGAGTTCCCGCCGCATTGGTGACTGTGAGAGTCGCGGTCACGTTCTTCGTGACATCGACCGTGGTCACAACCCAGGTCGAGCAGGAACCGTTGGACTTGCAATTACTGCCTTGGACTGTGCCGTGAATCGCATCGCCCACGGACAAGGTGGTCGGCGGAGAATTGTAGGAATCATTGCCGGCAATGCAGCAGTGCTCGCTTTCGATGGTCCAACGGTCTGAGTTGTAGTCGAGAACGGGCTGCAGGATGTCGGTCTCGCTTCCCTCGGTTTCGATGTCATTGAAGAAGGCGACGTCCTGCGTTGTCGTGACGGTCGGCGACAGCGGCACAACCCAGTCCGTGGAAAGAGTCGTGTCGGCCGCAATGCTGCCCGAGTATCCATAGAAGACGATCCAACCGTCGTAGGCGTGAGGCTGGGGTGCGTGTGGCGTGCCTTCCTCTTGGGCAACGACCTGGCCGTCGCGACGGAAACGGGGATATGGACACGGCGGCATGACATCCCGGACGGTTCCGTCCGGCCCTCGAATGGTGCCGTCGTGATCCACGGTTTCGTCGGAATCCACGCTGAACACGCACGACGGTGCCATGAACCCGTTGCGGGTGAGCACGTAGTCGTCAGGAACGCCCGAGGGCCGGAAAGATGGACTGAACCGTTTCGGATGTCGGTCGAACCTGGACGGAGTGGCGGCCTGTCGCGCCGGCTGCGCAATGCCCCGCGTGCCGGTGACCCCGCTCGTTTCCGTGTCGCTGCAGCCGACGGCCATCAGCAGAACAGGTAGCGCAGATAGGGCGTTGCGATGCATGTCCGATGTGCCTCCAGAACAGCGTGGACCCGAAGCGTCGCGGTGTCCACCTGCATATATGTCGTCCGGACCGTCCCCCCCGGCTCACCCATTCAGCCTGTCGGTTTGCGGCCTGGATGCGCGGGATCGGGCGGAACCTACTGTGCTATGCTGACGCTGAATGGCGCGGCAAACGACGGAACGTTCCTGCGTAGGAAGAGAAGGGCCCATGCCAAGTCGGCCCCGGGCTTTTCGTGCTCGCACACGCTGTCCTCGCCCTCAGGAACGCCGACCCGGCCAGGGAGGATCCGGTTGACAGTCGGTACCGGTCAAGAAGAGACGGTGGACGCCTCTCGGCCGGTGCGCGATCACGAGGGGCAACCATCGGACGTCTGGGGACCGGCTCGCACCGGCGAGCTCGTGGGGGGAAAGTATCGCATCTCGCGCTTTCTCGCCGAGGGAGGCATGGGGGTCGTGTACGAGGCGCAGCACGCGATCGTGAAGCGACGTTTCGCGGTGAAGTTCCTTCGTTCCGACTATGCGCGGCGGCGCGAGAACCTGGCGCGGTTCCAGCGCGAAGCCGAGGCTGCGGGGGGACTGGAAAACGAGCACATCGCGTCTGTGGTCGACTTCGGAATCACCGCGGACGGATCGCCGTACATCGTGATGGAGTACTTGGCTGGCGAGAGCCTTGCGTCCCTGCTGAAACGCGAGGGAAACTTGCCCGTGGGGCGGGCCGCTGACCTGTGCGCGCAGGCGTGTCACGGCGCTGAGGCGGCGCACGCGGCCGGGATCATCCATCGAGACCTCAAACCGCAGAACGTGTTCGTGTGCCGACGCGAAGACGGCACCGATTTGCTCAAGATCCTCGATTTCGGGATTGCGAAGCTCGAGCCCATCAAGCACGACGAGGTGTCGACCGAAACCGGGGCGGTGCTGGGAACGCCGGCGTACATGTCGCCCGAGCAGGCGCGCGGCGAGCGGGCGATCGACGTGCGAACCGACGTGTACTCGCTAGGCGCGATCCTTTTCGAGATGTTGTCGGGTCGGTTGCCGCATCCCGGGGATTCGCCCAACGCGGCCCTGTATCACATCTCCACCCAACCCGCGGTTTCACTTGCGGCCGTAGCCCCGGAGCTACCCAAGCCCTTGGTCGAAATCGTGGACCGCGCCCTGGCTTCAGACACTGGCGTTCGGCTCCAGTCGGCGAAGGCCTTTGCTGGGGAGCTGGCTCCGTTCGCCAAGCGCGCGGTATGGCCGGAAGC
>CAZBIU010000553.1:0-3166 GCA_964491625.1 uncultured Myxococcales bacterium | reverse complement strand
GCTTCGCCATTCGCGAAGGCGGCAAGACAGTCGGCGCAGGCGTGGTAACCAAGATAATTGCGTAATAAGTCTGGCGGAGCCAAAGAGAGCAAAGTAAAAGGGGGCGCAAAGTGACACCCAAAATCAGGATACGGCTAAAGGCCTACGATCATCGCTTGCTGGATCAGTCAGCGGGTGAAATCGTCGACACCGCCAAGCGCACCGGCGCGAAGGTCGCTGGACCGATTCCGCTGCCGACCAAAATCAACAAGTACTGTGTTCTCCGCTCGCCCCACGTCGACAAGAAGTCGCGCGAGCAATTCGAGATCCGGACGCACAAGCGATTGCTGGACATTCTCGATCCGACGCAACAGACGCTGGACGCCCTGATGAAGCTCGATTTGTCGGCGGGCGTGGACGTCGAGATCAAGACCTGAGGACGGCCATGCAGATCGACGTTGTAGATATTGAAGGGAAGAAGGTCGGCCAGATGGACCTCTCCGACGAGGTCTTCGCCGCCCAAGTGAAAGAGCCTCTGCTTTGGGAGGCGGTCAAGGCCCAGCAGGCTGCCAAGCGCGCCGGTACCCACGCCACCAAGACGCGTGAGTTCGTCAGGGGCGGCGGCAGGAAGCCGTACCGACAGAAGGGCACCGGTAATGCGCGTCAGGGCTCCACTCGCTCTCCGAACTTCGTGGGTGGCGGCAAGGTGTTCGGTCCGCATCCGCGTAGCTACAAGTTTACTTTGCCCCGCAAGGTGAAAAAGGCCGCGCTCGCCTCGGCTCTGTCGTTGCGCGCGCAGGAGAAGAAGCTGGTCGTCGTGGACAAGCTCGCGCTGGAAGCTCCGAAATCGAAGCGCATCGCCGGCGTGCTCAAGGCGCTGGGATTCAGTTCAGCGCTGGTGGTGGACGCCAAAGGCAATCAGAATTTGGTGAAATCGATTCGCAATCTGGCCTCCCACGCCTGTCTGCCGCCCGAGGGACTGAACGTCTACGATATCCTCAATCACGGCGGCTTGGTGATTGCCAAGGACGCGATCAAGGCCGTCGAGGCTCGCGTGGTCGGCGCCGAGGCCGAAGGTTCTGCAGCGTAAAGAGGAATAGCCATGCGATCTCCAGAGCTCATCATCAAGCGCCCACTTCTCACCGAGAAGGGGACCTTCCTCAAGGACACCGGCGGCCAAGTTGAAGATGACATTGCCGATCCGGAACAGGTCGCGCCGCAGCTTCTGCTGGAAGTCGCGCGAGATGCGAACAAGATCGAAATCAAGCACGCTGTCGAGAAACTGTGGAACGTCAACGTGCTCAAGGTCAGGACGGCCGTCGTGCGTGGCAAGCAGAAGCGCGTGGGTCGGCACCTCGGCCGCAGGTCGAACTGGAAACGGGCCTTGGTCACCATCGCGCCGGGCCAGAAGATCGAATTCTTCGAGGGAGTCTAGACCATGGGCCTTCGTACGCTGAATCCAACCACGGCCGGTGTCCGCGGCAGAATCGCACCGGACTTCTCCGAGCTCACCAAGGGCAACGAGCCACTCAAGTCCCTGACGTCGTCGAAGCCGAAGCAGGGGGGGCGGAACCACTTCGGGCGCATCACCTCGCGTTTCCGTGGGGGCGGGCACAAACAGCGTTTTCGCACCATCGATTTCCGCCGCGACAAGATCGGCGTGCCGGCCAAGGTGGCAAGCATCGAGTATGATCCCAATCGCAGCGCGCGCATCGCTTTGCTCAACTACGCCGACGGCGAAAAGCGATACATCCTGTGGCCGGTGGGACTCAAGGTTGGCGATACGGTGCTCTCGTCGCGCGAAGCCGATATCAAACCCGGCAACAGCCTGCCGCTGCGTTCGATTCCGCTCGGCACCACGATTCACGCCGTCTGTCTGCACGTGGCTGGCAAGGCACAGATGGTTCGCTCCGCTGGTGATGGGGCGCAGTTGATGGCCAAGGAAGGCGACTGGGGGCAGGTTCGTCTGCCGTCCGGCGAAGTTCGCATGGTTCACCTCGACTGCCGCGCGACCATCGGCCAGATCGGCAATATCGAGCACAGCAGCGTCCATATTGGGAAGGCCGGTCGAACGCGCTGGAAGGGCTTCCGTCCGCACAACCGCGGCGTCACCATGAACCCTGTCGATCACCCGATGGGCGGCGGCGAAGGTCGATCCTCCGGCGGTCGCCATCCTTGCTCGCCATGGGGACAGCTCGCCAAGGGGCTCAAGACTCGCCAGAACAAGAGAACTGATCGCATGATCGTCAAGCGCCGAGGAAAGAAGGCTTAGCCATGGCCCGCTCAATAAAGAAAGGTGCATTCGTCGATCGCCACCTGATGACCAAGGTGGCCGACATGCAGAAGCAGAAGTCGAAGAAGGTGATCAAGACCTGGTCGCGCCGCTCGACTATTCTTCCGGAGATGGTTGGATTGACCTTTGCGGTTCACAACGGGCGCAAGTTTCTGCCGGTGTTCGTGACCGAGAATATGGTCGGCCACAAACTGGGCGAGTTCGCACCGACGCGCATCTTCATCAATCACTCGGGCGATCGCAAGGCAGCTGCGGGCGCGGCTGCACCAGCTGCGGGGGGCGCGGCTCCGGCTGCTGCTCCTGCTGCCGCGGCTGAGAAGAAGTAGGAAGGACGACTCACATGGCACACGCAGTGTTGAGAAAGTTCCGCCAGTCGCCCCGTAAGGTGCGAATGGTCGCAGACATGATTCGCGGCCGACAGGTCGCCGACGCCATGGCTATTCTGAATTTCCAGCAGCGTAAGGCCGCCAAGATGCTGAGCAAGGTGCTCGGCTCCGCGGTTGCCAACGCGACCACCAATGAGAAGGCGGACGCGGACGCGCTTCGGGTCACCAAGATCACCGTGGATCCAGGGCCGGTCGAGAAGCGATGGCTGGCTCGCTCGATGGGCCGCGCAAATCGCATCAATCGACGGACCTCCAACGTGACCATCGTGGTCGACGTGCCGTAGGAGAAATCAATGGGACAGAAGACCAATCCAGTAGGCTTTCGCCTCGGCGTCGTCCGGGGGTGGTCCTCGCAGTGGTATTCGGAGAAAGACTTCGCGAAGTGGCTGCATGAGGATTTGCGCCTGAAGAAGTTCGTGAAAGAGAAGTTGGGGCACGCCGGCGTGGCGTCGGTCGAGGTCGAGCGCGCCGCCAACAAGGTGAAGATCAACATCTACACCGCGCGCCC
>CAZBIU010000552.1:0-3188 GCA_964491625.1 uncultured Myxococcales bacterium | reverse complement strand
GAAGCGACCGCGAGGTTCGTACGCCCCTGCCCCCGCGCCCACGTTGACCACCGATCGAGCGTCGCCCAGCGCCGCCACGATCAACGCCCGAAAGTGGGGATCTTCCCGGCGCGTGCCTGCGTAGCCGTGGCCGATGCAGTCGTAGCGGGAAGAAATGTTCGTTGCCATCGCAGAGGTCAGGCAAGGCTATCGAAGAAGCCAGACCCTCGCCCGCGAAAAGCGAATTGCTTCCCGCGCGACAGTCGCCAGCCAGCGGCGAGGAGGGGATGGGCGCCGCCGGTCGAGAATCCTGCGCACACCTTAGCCAAGAAACATCTCAGCCCAATAGAGGGAGCGACCTCGAACGTGCACTGTTGGGTAGTCTTGGCTGAACCCTATCCTTTGGCATCTCGTCCCACGTTCTTCCGTCGAGGAGACGCCCCGCCTTCTTCTTGTTCTTGCCGCCCCACTGCTTAAAGAAGAACGGCACGCCAGCGATGTAGCACTGATCTCGAATACTGGTGACCCACTTCGGATCCATGGCCCGAGATCCAGGTCCCGATTCCCCGCCGACTATCACCCAGTCCATCTCCCTTAGGTCGAGCTTGGCCAGAGGACCAAGTAGGGGTTCGAGAGATAGAAACTTCACCTTTGCCCCAGTCCCCCGAAGGCAATCGATGCGATCGACGTAGTCAGCATTCTCAACACTGACGCCCATCCAGACGTTCGCGGGCCAGTCGATCTGTGGACCTACCTCCGCAAGTCGATCGGCCCGCTTTGTTAGCACCTGAAAGCAATGCCAATGCGCACGCCGCATCACCCCGAACAGGCGTTTGATGTACGCGAGCGGAACCTCCTTGTGAAACAGATCGCTCATCGAGTTCACAAAGATGGTCTGAGGCTTCTTCCACTGCAGGGGCAGCTCCAACATCTGCGGCTGCAGCGTCAGCTCGAAACCATTTCGGTAGTTCGCCTGCCCCATCGCCTTCAGGCGCGCGGCCATACGTTCGGCATAGCAGTGCTTGCACCCCGGACTCACCTTGTCGCAACCGGTAATCGGGTTCCAGGTCGATTCCGTCCACTCGATTCCGGATCCCTGGGCCATCAACGCACCGCCTTCAGAAGATGGTTCGCGATTCGAAGCGCGGTCGGCGCCCCCTTCTTGTTGCTGGCAGCGAAGCACAGAAGGTAAAGCGGGCACCGGGCGGAATTGCGTAGGACGCCCGGTTCTTCGGCCACGCCGGGAAAGATATCCTTCAGACGCTCGACAAAATAGCGACCGATGGTCTCGGTCGTCGCCTTCACGACGTGATCCTCCTGGGTGCCGAAGAGGTTTAGCTCGGACTCCACCTGGTAGAACTTGTCATACCAGTCCTGCTTTCCAAGCAGTGCGTTCGATGAAGATGTATCGATCGAAGCGGGGCTGCGTCTTCAGCGCCAGCCGGGCCGAGCCGTCGAGCAAGTACTGCGGCGCCGACTCGGCGAGGTCGGGGAAAGGAAGATTGTCCGACGTCGTCCCTTCACCCTGACCCATTGAGCGATAGCCCGTACCCGCGAACGCGTCGATATACGCCCTAACGAAAGGCCGGGTAGGAGTTGGTTGCTCTTTGAGCGCCGTCGTGTACCGGCTGAGGTACTTGCCGAGGATCTCGAGCTTGGTGGACGTCCAGTCACCCCCGAAGCTGTGGGCCTTGCCATACGTTGCCGCCCGCTTACGCGTTACCATGACGATCCCCATGCTGCTCGCGGAGATGAGTCGTGTCCATTTTCACGGATGATAGAGGTGGCACTTGCATGCTCACGACGTTGCTCAAGACCGGCCATACTCAGTTTGTCGGCAATCGTAAGCCGGAAGTTGCGTGCGACCAATGGGCAGCCCGTTCCGGGATGTCAATCGGTCGACGGCAAAGACCTTCGGATCGGAGCGATCATTCGGTGACCACCCTCGCGGCCAATAGGTTGCCGAGGGCCCGCGCCATGCGCAACTTCTCTCCGCGCGCGATAGCGATGCCAAAGTGGCGCAGCCGCGGGCGCGCCTGTGCCATGGGACCGCAAGCCTCTTTGAAACAGAGCCGTCAAGTTGAGATCTTCAGGCGATTCCAGCGCCGGCGTGATTGGCACGATTTCTGAAGTAGTTCCAGGCATGGTTCAAACGCGAACGAGGTCTCTTGGCCAACGACAAACGGCGGGCTTCACGATGATTGAGATCATGCTTGTGCTCGCTTTGGTGGGATTGATCATGGGCGCTATTGTCGTTGGTCTGCGCAAGCGCGCTATCGACGGACAAATCATGGTCACGCGCATGCAAGTCCAGCAATTGGGTGCCATGGTTTTTCAGCACAGGCTTGCCAATAATGGCGAGTGCCCATCCACCAAACAATGGGTCGAGGACCAAACGCTTAAGTCCGAGCCCAAAGATGCCTGGGGACATCTGCTGGTCATTGTGTGCCCAGGCGAACACGAGGAAGGAGGTGCCGATATCATTTCCCTCGGCCCCGATGGACAAGCGGGGACCAAGGACGACATCGAGTCCTGGAAACTCCGATAAGAAAGGAGGAAACAGAAATGTCCGCATCGGTGCATCTGACGAAAGGAGGCAACTAGGTTCATAGCGCGCGCTCCGCACAGCGGCTTCGGCAGCGCTACGCAATCCCTTGGATTCACGGACAAAGCTCGCCCGCGAATGGAGCCAGTCAGTCCCGCCAGGACGTGGACGCGCGTTTGGCGCCAAGCTGCGACCGGGGCGCTTGGGCGACGCGTTCGCGGTACCGCTGAAGGCGCTCGACGTACTCTCGGGTGCTCTTGGGCATGGGCACGCGGGCGCGGGTCATGTGGAAGATCAGCTCCTTGCCCGTGGCGATCAATTGGAGGCCCTGCCGGACCTTGAGCTGCTCGTCGAGTGACGACGTCTTGGATGAACGTGTCTCGAAGGCGCACAGCTTTTCCGCAGCCACCACCAGGGCCGCCCACACGTCGAAGATTTCGGGGTCGGTGTGCAAGGTTTCGCACCTCACCTTGGCCGCCGCCACGAATTCGCGAATCAGCGGCTCGATGCCCGAGAAGGCCTGCATGCCGCCAAAGGTGGCGAGCAGCTGGTCTTGAATGACGTCGATGGTGCGCATGGTCTGCGCGATCTTCATGTAACGGCTCTTGTAGAACTCCTCGATGGGGAAGGCGAAGGCCTTGAACGGTTCGCCCCACAGTTCATC
>CAZBIU010000551.1:0-3202 GCA_964491625.1 uncultured Myxococcales bacterium | reverse complement strand
GGCCATGATCACCCGCGGCTTGCCGCCGTACGGCTGGGGCACCTCGGCACCGTGCACGACGGCGAGAGCCGGCCGGATGATGTTCTGGCCGAGGTCGTTCAGCTTAGTGTCGGGGAGCGACGCGCTTGACAGGCTGAGCTGAATGATGGGCACGTCCGTGGCGTCGTAGCGCAGGACAAGTGGCGGCGTGATGTTGGGCGGCATGTACTTGAGCACCACCAAGGCGCTGCTCGCCAGTTGGGACACCGCCCGGCTTACGTCCGCGCCTTCGTGCAGGTAGATCCGCTCTACCCCCACGCCCTGGTAGCTGGTGGCTTCGATGCGTGCGATGTCGTCCACCAGCGAGGCCAACTGGCGCTCATGGAGCGACAGAATCCGGTTTTGAATGTCGCGGGCATTCATCCCGTTGTAGGTCCACACCACGCTGACCACGGGAATGTCGATTTCGGGAAAGATGTCGACTGGCATCCGGCTCGCGGCGCCGACCGCGAGCAGGCAGATCATGATCAGCGCCGCAGCGACCGTGTACGGGCGCTTCAGCACATAGGCGACTATCTTCATGGCGCTTCACTGAGCAAGTTTCGGGCCAGAGCTTGGCAAGTTTGGAAAGATGCGGTCCATCGGCTGAGTCGTTGTTACCGGCGCCCGGGTGCGTGAAAAGCGGACCAACACCGTCGACAATCGCGGACCAATTCCCGAATCGATCGGGGAAAAAACCCGATCTCCGGAATATCGCCTCGCGCGGGCGCTATGTGCGCTCTGGAGCTTCAGTAGTCCGGCGCGCGCGGCCGCTGTTACTCGGTGGTGGAGTCGCTTAGCCACTTCCACAGGGTCTTGGCGTCGATGCCGAGCTTGTCTGCGGTTTTGCCCTTGTGGCCGCCGAGCTGGCCGAGCACCCAGGTGGCGTAGCGGCGCTGCAACTCCCGGATCGGCATGATTTCGCCCTGAAACTCGGGCGCCGTCTGTCGCTCCGGGTTGCGGACGTTGTCGGGAAGGTCGCCGAGCGACACCACGGGCGCGCGGCCCAGCAGGACGACCTTTTCCAGCACGTGCGAAAGCTCGCGCACGTTGCCGGGCCAGTCGTAGCGGACCATGCATTCGATAGCCTCGGGCGAGAGCTTCTCAGGCACAGCCCCGGCGTATTTCTCCCGCGCTTGGCGGAACAGATGGGAGATGAGCTCGGGGAGGTCCTCCCGGCGGTCGCGCAGGGCAGGCATGGTGATGGACAGGACGTCCAATCGGTACAACAGATCTTCCCGGAAGCTGCCCGCGCGGACGGCCTCGCGCAGGCTGCGGTGGGTGGCCGCGATGATGCGAACATCGATCTCCTTCTCCTTGCTGGCGCCCACCGGGCGGATTTTTCCGTGCTCGATGGCGTGCAAAAGCTTTGCCTGCAGCCCCGGCGCCATTTCGCCGACTTCGTCAAGGAACAAGGTGCCGCCGTCCGCCTCGCGGAACAGCCCCGGCCGGTCGCTGGCGGCGCCGGTGAACGAACCTTTGAGGTATCCGAAGAGCTCGCTTTCGAGCAGCGCCTCGGGCAGGGCCGCGCAGTTGACGACAACGAACGGGTGGCCGGCCCGGGGGCTGTGCGCGTGAATCGCCTCAGCAACCATACTTTTTCCGGTGCCGGTCTCGCCGAGAATCAGGACCGGAACCGGGGCGCCGGCTACGCGGATCGCGATGTCGCGCACGTTGCGCATGGCCGCGCTGTCGCCCAGGATGCGATCCATCGCAAAGCGATCGCGCAGGGTCTTCTTGAGAGACGCGGCTTCGCGCCGCACCTGGGAATCGTCGAGCGCGCGGCGGAGAAAGAGCGCGAGCTCCTCGACCTTGAACGGCTTGGTCAGGTAGTGGTAGGCGCCTTGGCGGATCGACTCGACCGCGGTGTCGACGGCACTGAACGCGGTCATCACGATCACCGGCCGCTCGGGAGCGAGACCGCGCGAGAGCGCGAGCAAGGCAAGCCCGTCCACGTGAGGCATTCGCAGATCGGTCACCAGGGCGTCGATGTTGCCGGCGGTAAGCTGCTCCGCTGCCGCGCTGCCCGAGCCCACCGCCACGGCGTCGTAGCTGCGGTCCGATAGACCCTCGGCAAGGGTGCGCGCCATTTCGTAATTGTCGTCGACAACCAGGATTCGGGGGTTGCGGTTAGGCATGGATGGTTTCCTCAGCGATCGGTATGCGGATGCGCGCGCAGGTGCCGTGTGGCGCGATCGGGGTCAGAGCCAGTGAGCCGCGATGACTGGCCACGATTTCCTGCGCGATGGCGAGACCCAACCCGGTGCCCTTGCCGCTCGGCTTGGTGGAAAAGAACGGCTCGAGGACGCGTTCCGCGTCCGCCACGGAAATCCCCGGGCCGTTGTCGACCACCGAGAATAGAATTTCGCGTCTGTCGTCGGTGGCCCGTGCCTCCAGGCGAACCGTGCCGTCGGCCTCGCAGGCGTCGCAGGCGTTGAGCAGGAGATTCACCAAGGCATGCTCGAGCAAGCGCGGATCCCCGTGCACGATGGGCAGGTCGGCGGCGAGGTCGGACGTCAAGCGAACCTCTGCCTTGGCGAAGCGATGTTCCACCAAGGCGACGGCACCGTCTATCAGGGCGGCGGGATCGACGGGCTCGGCGGTCGGTCGATCGCCGCGGGCCAGGCCGAGAAGTCCGCGAATCACGCGGTGAATGCGATCGGTCTGTTCAAGGATGATGCGCAAGCTGTCCGCGGTGCGTCCGTCGCCGTTGGCCTTGGACAAGATCTGCTCGGCGCGCCCCGCAATGATGCCGAGCGGGGTGGAGATCTCGTGCGCCACGCCCACCGCCAAGGTGCCCATGGTCGCGGCCCGGCCGGCGCGCTCCAGGCGCTCGTCGCGCTGCCGGCTGAGATCCGCCAGTGCCAGCTTGTGCTGAAGCAACAGCTCTTTGCGCTGGTTGCGCATGGCCATGCCACCGAAGCTCAGGACCAGTCCGCTCGCGGCGACGACGCTCAGGATCGAGCGCCAGCGGGCCCAGCGCTCGCGGTCGCGCTCGCGCTCGGCGCTGGCGACCGCGGCGACTCCCCACTGGCCTGCAACGCCACCGTCGAGCCTGGCCAACCCGACGACCGCCGTGCGTCTCGGCAATCCAAGATAGCCGGCCTCGTCGTGAAGCAGGCGAGTGAAACCCTGTCCCTCATCCAGCCCCGCGACGATGCTCGGTTCGGTCACGCGCCGGCCG
>CAZBIU010000550.1:0-3226 GCA_964491625.1 uncultured Myxococcales bacterium | reverse complement strand
GTCAGCGCGAGGTGAAACTGGCGGGTCGCCCACTCGGCCTGGCGAAAGAAAATGGGCGAAATGAGAACCTGGCCTCCATCCTGGAGGAATGAGCCACCAGTCTGGACGACCAAATAGCGTATGACCCAACGATCATCGTCCCAGAGAAAGTCGGCGACCTTTCCGATCTTGCCGTCGCTGGCGCTGACTGAGTATCCCTCGATGTCCTTTAGGCTTCGCAACATGTGTATTTCCTTTCATGCTCCGCGGAACTGTTTGCTATCAGGCAGCGCCGAGAGGGCTCGGCTCGGGCTGAGACTCAAGTGCCCAAATGTCTCGGCGATGAGCTCGTGGCTTGCTGCTGTCCAATCCTCACGGTCAAAGCCATGCGTTCGGCCGCGTGCCTCGTACTTCTCGTAAGCACGCTTGGCGATATCCGCATCGCAAACAGATCTCGCACTACCGCGCGCCCCTGCCGGGCCTTGCGAAGAGCTCGTTGCGTGTTGGACGTGACGGGACGAATGAGATGTATGCTGTGACATGATCTGGTCCCTACTGAATCTGCAGTTGATCGTCGACTTCGGTCACGCCGGGCGCGGCCCAAGCGGCATCCGCGGCATCCTCGATGGCCTGCCACGATGACGCGTGTCCGGTTAGGGTCACCTTGCTGCCTGCCGAATTGACGTGGATCGACTTCGCATCCGCCGTCGCATGGCGCTGTAGCGCGGCCACGACCTTGTCCTTCACCTGCGACGCGGAGGTCTGAGGCTTGAGAGTAATGGCATTGAACACGGAGACAACACCTGCAAGATAGCGAACCGCACGCGCAGCGGCCTCACGCTGGTAATTCCAGGTGACTTGACCTTCCAGGGTGATCGCGCCTTGATGTACCTTAGCGGTGACCGCGTCGGGGACGTAGACGTCCCACTTGAGAGCACTCTGTGTCGCGGCGGCGATGTCCGAATCAGTGCGCACGTGGTCGGAGAGAAGCTTGACCGTTAGGTCCTGAGCAACGGTTCGAACGCCGCATACGCGCTTGGTCGCGTCCTCGGCCGCCCATTTTTGCGGGAAAGTGTCGACAGCTCCAAGAAGCGTAACGACCCCTTTGTCCACGCTGACCCCGATCTGGGCGGCGTTGACCTTGGGATCCCAACGGAGTTCTTGCTCGATGTCTTCCTTCAACTGATTGTCGGTCTTACTCATGGTTTGCTCCTGGTGTCGTTGTATGGTTTCAGCAAGCGCCTCCTGCTTTTGCGGGAGCGTCCGCGACAAGGCCGGGAGCATTATGTGTGCCATTGCGCTTGACCGCGCTGGAGGAAGGCAAGTGAATCCTACGGGCGGATCTCGCACGCCCAAATTCATTCAAAGTGAACAAGAAATCACTTCATATTGACCGCCAAAGAATCTGTTCGACCAACGTATTCGCGGTGCAAGTGGCGAAATATCTTGCGTCCTGGAGTTGGCCCGAAAGCTGCTGCGACCAGGTCGTCGTAGGTGCTGTGATGAAGACCAGTCTAGGCGTTTTCCCATCTCTCGTGCTCTCGGATCAGGCGTCAGCGGCGGACATCGCTCGCAACGGGCACGTTGATGTCAAGCGACGGGTCTGACGCAAGGATCGGAACGAACACGACAGCCGGGCTGACCAGCAGTGAAGCCACCGGCCGTCTGCGCCAGTTTGGGCCGAATTCCATTCCTGACGCCTCAGCCCATCTTGTTCGCAGCGCCCTCGGCAAATTTTGGGCGCCAGTACCTTGGCTGCTGGAAGCCGTCATTGTGCTCGAGGTTGGTCTTCAAAATTACGTCGAAGCGTCAGTCATCGCGGTTCTTCTCGTATTCAACGCCGCACTCAGCTTCTTTCAGGAAAGTCATGCCCAGGCGACTCTGACCGCCCTCAAGTCGCGTCTCGCTCTCTCTGCGTCGGTACGCCGAGACGGCCTTTGGAGCATTGTCCCGGCGGCCAATCTCGTGGTTGGTGACATCGTGAAATTGTCGCTGGGCGGAGTCGTCGCCGCGGACGTTCGCCTTGTGGAAGGCTCCGTTCTCATCGACCAGTCCATGCTTACCGGCGAATCGGTGCCCATTGAAGCCGGTCCTGGCCTGCAGACCTACGCCGGAGCACTGGTGCGCCGAGGCGAAGCAGTTGCCGAGGTCACGGCAACCGGAACGCGAACCAAATTTGGGCGGACGACTGAGCTCATTCGCACCGCTCACGTCGCAAGCACGCAACAAAAGGTTGTCTTTCGGATTGTTCGCAATATTGCCCTCTTTAACATTGTCATCATTGCGCTACTCGTAACCTATGCCCTGGTACATAGGATGCCACCACGAGAAATGGTCCCCTTGGTCCTGACCGCAGTGCTCACCTCCATTCCGGTTGCGCTGCCGGTGACGTTCACGCTCGCTGCCGCGATCGGCGCCAAGGCCCTGGCCAGGATTGGCGTGCTTCCCACCCGACTTTCGGCCGTAGACGAAGCGGCCACGGTGGATGTGCTGTGCGTCGATAAGACAGGCACGCTAACGAAGAACGAGTTGAACGTGACGACGGTCAGAAGCATGGACGGGTTCGACGATGCGCATGTCGTTGGACTGGCTGCCCTGGCAAGCTCGGATGGTGGGCAAGATTCGGTCGATGCGGCGGTCCGCCAGTCCGCCTCGGCCGGAAGTGCAGTCGACCTGCCGAAACTCGTCCGCTTTGTCCCCTTCGATCCAGCGACCAAAATGTCCGAGGCATCTGCAACCGGCACGGATGGCACTTCAGTCAGGATCGTCAAAGGAGCCTTCAGTGTCATCAAGAACCTAGCCCAGACCCCGGACAAGGCATCAGATGTTGCGGACGAGCTTGAAAAGAAGGGATTCCGGGTGTTAGCCGTCGCGGCCGGTCCAGACAAGTCCATGCGCTTGGCTGGCTTCATCGCACTCAGCGATCCTCCTCGAGCCGATTCCGCGGGTCTCGTCACCGAGCTGCGGACGCTGGGCGTGCGCACGGTCATGGTCACCGGCGATGCCCCGGCGACGGCAGCTATCGTTGCCCAAGCAGTGGGTCTGGACGGAGGGGTCTGCCCGGTCGGCGCGAATCTCGACGGCGTCCATGCGGAGAGCTTTGCGGTTTTTGCCGGCGTTCTGCCTGAAGACAAGTACCGCCTGGTTCAGGAGTTTCAAAAGAGCGGCCACACCGTCGGGATGTGCGGTGATGGCGCCAACGACGCCCCGGCGCTCCGCCAGGCGCAAATGGGGATTGCCGTCTCGA
>CAZBIU010000549.1:0-3268 GCA_964491625.1 uncultured Myxococcales bacterium | reverse complement strand
GCGCAGAACTCGCCTTTTGAGCTGGCGATACCTTCGCTGGGCGATCGCGCTCCCAACCCTACCGATGGTGTGGTGGGCTTGCATCTCACACCCTCTGACCCAGCCCACGCCCGAACCAGAGCAGCAAACCGATCTCTACATCGCGGTTTCGCCCATCCGAACCCTCGACCTTGTGTTCATGGTCGACAACTCGCCCTCCATGGCGCCCAAGCAGCAGAAGATGATCAAGAACTTCCCGACCCTGCTTACCGCGCTCAAGGATCCTGTGGACGGAACCTATCCGGATCTGCGCGTCGCAATCATCGACAGCGACCTCGGGACCGGCGGGCGCTATGATAGCGGTTCCTGCGGCCCCAACTCCAGCAACAACGGCAGCTCCTTCGGCGACGTGGGTGACTTCCAAATGCGTGGGGCCAGCGGCTGCGGCGTCTCCGACCCGAACGCGCTTTGGCTCGAGTACACCAAAGGGTCGCCGGTGAACTACACGAACCCCGCCAACGGCGACATCGCCCAAGTCTTCGGCTGCCTGGCCACAGGCCTCGGCACCGTAGGTTGCGGCGAAGAGCATCAGCTTCAGGCCTTCGAATTCGCCCTCGTGGCGCAGAATCTTCACGATGCGAAGTCCGAGCCATCGCGCAACGGCGTACAGAACACCTTCCTCCGCCCAGGGGCCTACCTGGGCCTGGTCTTCTTGAGCGACGAGGATGACTGCTCGGCCGCGACCAACGACGGCATGTTTGGCGACATCCCAGAGCTTCGCGGCGAATCGGCCAGCCTCCGTTGTTCCACGCGTGCCCATCAGTGCGGCGGCGTGAACATGAGCAAGGACCCGCCCAACTATCCGACGGACGCGAAATTCGAGACCGACTTCTCCAACTGCGCGGCACGAACGGACCCCTGCCCCAACCCCACCGATGGCGCCTCCGCAGGAACCGACACCAGCGTGCCGACCGATTGCAGCCCGCTGAAGGACATCGGCCACATGGCCGATGAGATCAAGAGCCTGAAGGCCTTCCCGAACGACCAGATTCTGGTCGCCGGCATCTTCGGATGGCCGCGCATGCTCGTCGACGGCAGCGGGAACCCCAAGCTGGACGACAAGGGCAAGGTCCAGTACGACATGGCCAATGCCAAGTACAAGATCGACCAGACCCCCAACCCGAACACGGCCGATTCCTCCCACCCGCAGATTTGGGACTACTGGCCGGTTTGCTACGATCCCGACCATACGCCCAAGGGAGGCGCCGAAGCCTACGATTCGGACGCATGGGGCTACGGCGCCGAGGGCGGCCTGCGCATGTCGGCCTTCATCGACAAATTTGGCGACAACGGCCTCAAGTCCAGTATCTGCGAGCGCGACTTCTCGTACGGTATGAAGGGCATCGGTGACGCCATCGCCAAGAAGCTGCAGAACCTGTGCGTGGACGCCAAGTTATACAATACGGACTTCGTCAACGACCCGAGCCCCGCGACCGCGGCCGATTTGCAGAAGGGCGCTGACTGCCGCGTGGCCTATCGCTACCAGAAGAAGGACAGCAAAGGGAATATCACCGGTTACACGGAAGACCCCGCATCGCTGCGCAAGTGCCAGCCCGGGGAGAAGAACGGCAACCTGAGCCAAGGCACCGATTGCTGGCAGCTCAGCATCGACAAAGCCAAGTGCACGACCAACGGGCAGCTCATTCAGGTTCTGCGAACCGCGGACGAAGTCGCAGCCGGCCCGCTTCCCGAGGGCACCAAGGTCGGCATGCAGTGCCACACCTGCCCAGAGCTCACCATCGACCAACTGAAGTCTCCGGCTGGTCCGTACTCGGATCAAAACGGCAATTGTATCTCGGCCGTGTGCAGCGCCTGCAGCTATGCCCCGCTGCAATAGACGATTTCGCACTTGAGCAAAGGCCCGCACCCTTCGGATGCGGGCCTTTTGCTATTCCGGTCACGCGTGCGGCCGCGCTACTTCGAGCCTCGGACGACCTGCACGTCGCTCACCGCACCTCGCGCCGGGCCGAGCTCCTGATCGGCCAGACGCAGAATCTCGGCATTGTGCGGAACCAGCTTGCAGAATGCCTCGCGATCGCCGCGTGGACCGAGATTGGCGGCGCGCACGTGGAGCCGTTCGCGCGCTCGCAACAGAACCTGCCGCGCGGCTTCGATATCTCGCGCCGCCAGCAGGCACTCGGCGTAGGCCAAGCGCACCACGGTTTCGCTTTCTCCCATCGCTCCCATCGCCTGCAGAGCGCCGTAGTACGCCTCGTGCGCAACCACCGAGGCGTCGTGCAGCCTTCCGCGGCCCAGGCGCGCACGCGCCAGAAGCGCCAGGGCCAGGGCGCGCTCGGCCGGAGCCCTGCCGAGCATTCCAGCGGCCCGCTCGGCTTGGGCGGCGGCATCGTCGAAGCGACCAACCGACAGCATGATCTCCGCCAAGTAGCTCGCGGCGACACCTTCCGCGCGCGACTCGCCCCGCGCGCCGAGGGTCGCGATGGCTTGCCTCGCAAGTCTCTCCGCTTCCACGCTCTCGCCTCGCCAGCAGAGCGCGCGCGACAGGTCGCGCCTCCCGATGGCGGCGATCTCGGGCAGGCCCAGCTTGTCGGCGGCGGCGATCACCTCACGCAGGATCTCCACCGACCGGCCCGTGTCGCCGAGATCCGCGTACACCGCCCCGATGGTTGATCGCACCGAGCAGGCGTTGCGAAGATCGCCAGCCTGCTCGAAGAGCGCCCACGCGCTTTCCAGCTCGACCAGGGCATCGGTGCTTTCGCCTCGCGCGGCGGCCCGCGTAGCCCGCGCCTTATGCACCTGCGCCCGAGCCTGGGGCTCGATGTCGGAGAAATACCCGGCCAGCCGGGCGGCCTCTTCAAGCAGGGCGTCCGCCGCGGGCAAATGCCCTGCGGCGATAAGGTGGCTGACGCCCTCACTCAGGCAAACCAGGAAGGCGTCGCGCGCTTCAAGCTGCGGCTCCACCGCGCGAACCTTGGCGATGAGAGCGCCCAGCTCCTGCGCCTTGCCCTGGCTGCCGAGGGCCACGATGGTCTGGCCGGCGGCGCGGAACCACATGGGTGATCCGGGAACCAGCAAGCCAAGCGCCTCGACGCCCGATGCCTCCGCCGGGGCGATTTCGGCGCGCCAGCGATGGGCCTCGGACTCGACCAGGCAAAGCGCGCCGCGCATCTCGCCCGCCTGCGCATCGCCGGCATCGCTGCCTAGGGCGGAAAGCCCCAACCCCACGCGCGAAATCGCGCCGGCAAGATCGTTCGCCTTCAGCGCCTGC
>CAZBIU010000548.1:0-3268 GCA_964491625.1 uncultured Myxococcales bacterium | reverse complement strand
AGCGCCTGCTGGGCGTGTCGCGTGAGGCAGTTGAGGGGCAGCCGGCGAGCAAATTCCTGCCGGCCACCGAGCTCGCACAATGGCTTGCTATTTTCGGCAAGCTGGCCCAGGGCGCGCCTCCCGCCAACTACAGCACCTATTCCCCGCACAACCAGAAGTATTTCAAAGGCTATGCCTACGGTGCCGGGCCGGGCAGATTCGCGGTCGCATTCGAGGACATCACCCTTCGCAAGCTGGCCGAAGAGCGCCTGAGAGAATCCGAGGAGCGCTATCGTACCTTGGTGGAAATGGCCGATGACGTCATTCTGCTCACCGATCTCGATGGCAATCATCTGTTTCGCAACAGCGCGTACTACACCAGTCTTGGCTACGCGGTCGGCGAAGCATTCGAGCCGGACGGCTATGCGCGTGTCCACCCGGACGACGTTGCACGGCTCAAGCAGCTCACCACGACTTTGCTCGAAGGTGGATCATTGACGTCGGAGTATCGGATTCGCCATCGCAGCGGACGGTGGCTCGACCGGGTCGCGCGCTCGCGCCTCATCCGCGACAAGAACGGCGCCCCGAAAGCGATTCTTTCCGTTCTGCGGGAGATGACCGAACAGAAATGGATGGAGGAGGCGCTGCGCGATGGTCTCGCCTTCAACCAGACCATCCTTGATACCGCGCCGGTCGGAATCACCACTTACAGCAAGACCGGACAATGCCTGTCGGCCAATCAAGCCGCCGCAGAAATCGTAGGAGGGACGGTCGCCGATCTTCTGCGACAGAACGTCTTCAGCCTGGGACGCGCCAGCCCGGACCCTCTGCCGGGCGCAGCCGAGCAAACTCTCCGCACGGGGAAGCCGGTCGAGCGTGAGATCCGCGAGACCACCTCCTTCGGCAAAGAAGTCTGGTTCCGTCTGCACTTCGCGCGCTTCCTCGACAACGGTGAAGAACGGCTGCTGGTGGTGTTTCAGGACATCATGGAAAGCAAGCGGGTCGAGGCAGAGCTACGTGCCAATCGGGAACGGCTCGACTTGGCCCTGCGCTCGGCCCAGCTTGGGGTCTGGCACTGGGATGTGAAAGCTGACAAGCGCGTGTTCGACGACCAGGTGCTGGCGCTGCTGGGAATCGATCCGGCAAGGTTTGCTGGCACCGCCGACGAATTTTTTCGTGCGGTTCACCCCGATGACCGCGTTGCCGTAAGGGCAGCGCTTGACCGTGTCTTGGCCGAAGATGCGCCGTATCTCGCGGAATATCGGGCTGTGTGGCCCGACGGCAGCGTTCACCACATCAACGCGCGGGGCAAGCTGGCGCGTGACGAGAACGGTAGGCCATGGCGTATCAACGGCGTCCTGTGGGACGTGACCGATCTGAAGCGCACCGAGGCCGCCTTGCGCGAGGCCGAGAGCCGCTATCGATTGTTGGTCGAGAGCATCTCGGACGTGATTTGGGTCTTGGACCTTGAGTCCGGTCGCTTCCGCTACGTCAGCCCGTCGGTGGAGCGGTTGCGCGGCTACACGGCGGAAGAAGTGATGGCCCAGGAGTTATTGGCTACGCTCACCGCCGAGTCGGCGGCGCGGGTTCGAACGTCAATTGCCGAGCGGCTCGTGGAAGTCAAGCGCGGAGTTCGGCGCGTCTACCTCGACGAGGTGGAGCAACCGTGCAAGGACGGGAGCACGGTCGTGACGGAAACCACGACCCGAGTGGAGACAGACGAAGCCGGAAAGCTGGTCGGGTACGGCATCACTCGTAACATTACCGAGCGCCGGGCAGCCGAAAAAGAGCGACGCGCGCTGCAGGAGCAGTTGTTCCAGGCGCAGAAGATGGACTCGCTCGGGACTTTGGCCGGCGGCATCGCCCATGACTTCAACAACCTGCTCGGCGTGATTCAGTCGGGCGTCGAGCTCGTGATGCTCGACTGTGACATGGTGGATTCCCAAGTGGCGGTCAACATGCGCAGCGACCTGGAACGCGTATTGCGCGCCGGCCGGCGGGCGACCGGGCTCGTACAGCAGATTCTGTCGTTTGGCCGCAAGAGCAACGCGGAAAAGCAGCCACTGTTGCTCCGGACCGTGGTGAACGAGGCGTGCAAGTTCCTGCGCTCGACCCTGCCCACGACCATCGAATTGGAACAGCGGTTTTCGACCCGGGGCCCGACCGTGGCCAACGCCACGCAGATTCATCAGGTTCTGGTGAACCTGCTTGCGAACGCCAACCTTGCCATGCCCGACGGGGGCAAGATCGAAGTCGTGCTTGACGAGGTCACGGCGACCCCGGCGCTTCGTGCACGCCATCCCAATCTGGCGCAAGACCGGCTGCTGCGCTTGAGTGTCCGCGACACTGGTTGTGGTATCGAACCCGAACATCTCCATCGTGTGTTCGAGCCGTTTTTCACCACCCGGGCCAAGGGCAAGGGGACCGGACTGGGACTGTCCGTGGTTCACGGAATTGTGTCGGGACACGGCGGCGTGGTCGAGGTGTCGAGCACGGTCGGGCAAGGAAGCACGTTCGAGGTGTATCTGCCGCTCGTCGAACGGGCCAATGAAACCCCGGCCTCGGATGCCAGACCGCTGCCGGGCACCGAGAGAATCCTGTTCGTGGACGACGAGGAAGCGCTGGTGGCGGTCGCCGCCCGTGCGCTCGGACGCCTGGGCTACAAAGTTCAAGGCTTCGTCAACGCCGCCGAGGCGCTGACCGCTTTCAAGGCCAATCCCGATGCCTTTGACATCGTGGTCAGCGATATCACCATGCCGGCGCTGCCGGGAGACGCGCTCGCGATCGAGGTTCGCAAACTCCGCGCCGACATCCCCATCGTGTTGCTGACTGGGATGAGCGACCGCGTGACGCCTGAAAGAGCGGCGGAGATCGGCGTGAATGCCTACCTCCACAAGCCAATAGGCAACGTCGCGCTGACCGCCTGCCTGCGCCGAATCCTCGACGGCGAGGATGGCGAGGCTACGCTGTGAGGTGATCCTCGCGTAGGGTGATGACGTCGAGCTCCTTCAACAGTGCCACCAGCTTCTCGCGTTGAATCGGCTTCACCAAGTAGCCGTCGCAGAGCTCGCGGTACGCGGTGGTGACGTTCTCGATGTCGCGCAGGGCGGTGGTCATTACGATCTTGGCAGACTGGCTGGGCAGCCGGCCCGCTGCTTGCTCGATTTCGCGCATTACCTTCAGGGCGGCTTGTCCGTCCATCTCAGGCATCATGATGTCGAGACATACCAAGGCGTAGCGCTCGACCTGCCCGCTCGCCAGCCGAAAGGCTTCCACCGCTTGCTTGCCG
>CAZBIU010000547.1:0-3285 GCA_964491625.1 uncultured Myxococcales bacterium | reverse complement strand
GTCGACCTCCGGCGACGCGAACACGACCGACGACAGCGGTTCCGCGTGCCCCAAGTTGGCCCCGGTCAGCGCCGTCGCCACCGGCCACGCCCATACCTGCGTGCTCATGCAATCCGGAGGAATCCGATGTTGGGGTGACAACAGCAAGTGCCAGCTCGGTGACGGTTCCCAAGTCAGTCGATCCACCCCACCTCAGGAGCAGCTCATCGACGGCGTCACGATAGTCGCAGGCGACGATCACACCTGTGTGCTGACACAAAGCGGGGGCGTGCGGTGCTGGGGCGACAACAGCTGGGGGCAGCTTGGCGACGGCACCCGGGACTGTAGCTGGTGGCCACAACGATCGGATGTCGTCACCGGTGCGGAGGCCGTCGCCCTGGGAGGCCTGCACACCTGCGTGCTGAGCACGAGCGGTGGCGTCCGCTGTTGGGGCAGCAACGAATCCGGCCAGCTCGGCAATGGCAGCACGGCCAATCTGCTGCTCACGCCGCCGACAACCGAGGTGCTTACTGGGGTCAAAGCTATCGCCGCGGGCGATCACCATACCTGCGTTCTCATGAAGGACACCGGAGGTGTCCGTTGCTGGGGCGGCAACGAGTCGGGTCAACTGGGCGACGGCACCACAAACGATCGCAGGACGCCACCTGACACCGACGTCCTCACCGGTGTGAAGGCTCTCGCCATCGGCTCCACCGCCGCGCACACCTGCGTTCTCATGGAAACCGGCGGCGTCCGCTGCTGGGGCAGCAACCTCTGGGGCCAGCTCGGTGACGGCACCACGGTCGATCGGCTGGCGCCGCCGACCGACGATGACTTGACCGGAGTGCAAGCCATCGCGACCGGCGCTGCACATACCTGCGCGCTGCTGGCAACCGGTGAGGTCAGTTGTTGGGGCAGCAAGTACGACGGCAAACAGGACGACAGCGCGAGAGTCATTCCCTTGGGCAGCGACGACACCGCGGGACTTTCCGGCATCCAGAGTCTTGCGGTTGGAGACGGCTTCAGCTGTGCAGTCACGCGGGACGGTGGCGTCCGCTGCTGGGGCTACAATACCTCCGGCCAGCTCGGGAATCCCGACATCCTGTCCGGGGTCAAGTCCATTTGGTCGAACGGCGCCAGCTTTTACACCTGCGCGCAGATGGAGTCGGGCGAGATCCGGTGCTGGGGCCGGAACGACCAAGGCCAGATCGGGAACGGCACCAGCCTGGATGTCTGGGCCCCGCAGCCGATCAACGCGAACGCCGACGTCCAGGCAATCGCGGTCGGGGAAGAGCACGCCTGCGCGTTGACCACGGCCGGGGGCGTCCGGTGCTGGGGCGACAACTACTGGGGCAGCCTCGGTGACGGGACGACTGTCAACCGCTCGACCGTTCCGACCGTGGACGTGTTGGCGGGAGCCCGGGCCATCGCGACCGGGTACGGATTTACCTGTGCCCTGGCGAGCAGCGGTGCGCTGTCTTGCTGGGGAAGAGGCGGAAGCGGCCAGCTCGGCAACGGCAGCACCGCCAATGTCGCGGCGCCGGCGGCGCCACTCGCCGCCGATGGCCAGTCCCTCTCGTCCGGCTCGGGGCACACCTGCATGGTCACTTCGTCAGGAGGACTTCGCTGCTGGGGGCAAAACGACCGAGGACAGCTTGGAGACGGCACCACCGCCAGCCGAAGCGTGGTGCCGACCACCGACCTGCTCACCGGCGTCCAATCCGTCTCGGCAGGCTACGCGCATACCTGTGCTCTTCTGCAAACCGGCGAGCTCCGCTGCTGGGGCGACAACAGGGCCGGGGAGCTCGGCACTGGCTCCGGCAGCTACTGGACGCCGGCTATGCCCTGGTACTCGTCCGGTTACCAGGCGGTCTCGGCGGGTGGTAGCCACACCTGCGCATTGACCACGGCTGGCGGCGTTCGCTGCTGGGGCTCGAACAGCGACGGTCAGCTTGGAGGCACCGCCGACACCATGGGCCACTTCATCCCGCCAACGACGGATGTCCTTGCCGGCGTGTCAGCGATCACCACGGGAGCGGTGCATACCTGCGCGCTTCGCACGAACGGAACTGTGCGCTGTTGGGGCGACAACCAGTGGGGCGAGCTCGGCAGTGGAGATCATCTGCCGACGCCCGAGTTGGAGATCTGCCCGTAGCTACGCCGCGTGCAACTGGCTGGATCGGTCGAACCGATCTCGGCGCCTCAATCGCCAATGGCCAGGATGGCGGACGAGCCAGCAAGAGCTGGTCGCGATGGTGGCACACAGGATGTCACTCCACATCCAGACGAACACAACGCACAGAAAGCGCGACTCGGGAACAATGACGGACGCTTGGGCGTACAGCATCAGCATGAACAGCCCCACCACCAGAGAATGTGACCTCCGCCTCCGAAACGCGAGCCGGACGAGGGCACCCATGAAGACCAGCGTATTCATGATTAAGAGCGCCGTGCTCTCGTGGCGCTCGGCCGCCTTGGCGAGGTAAACCGCGCCGCCCAAGGTGTAGGTCCCGAAATAGAATTCGTGTCGGCGTTCAAGAATACAGGCCAAGGCAGACGCATCCCTCTTGTCCACCGCGTCTTTGAAGTTGTGGCTGTCTTGAAAGCACTTCTTGCCGTCGCGGCGAATCGCGCCGCCGAAACCGGTGTCATAGCCTGCGAGGGTCGAGCGGAAGTGGATCCTCCGCGCCAGGTCCTCAAGTGGCGGATGGATGAAGCCAATCATCTGTGACCGGCGATAGGTCTCACCGTATTGAATGGCAAGGGGCACGAGGAGAACCAGCGCCGCGCATCTTCGCAGAAGCCTTCTCGGTTGACGAACCGACCCGAGCACGAGCGCGAAGATGGTCGCGACGGCGGGATAGAGATAGAAGGCGCGCAGCGAGACGGCCGCCCCAAGGCTGAGGCCGATCGCGAGATACAGCCACCAGCGATCGATCCCCTTCGCGAGCAGCATGAGCTGGACGCCGGCCAGGGCGAAAATCCCGGCGGGCAGATCGGAAAGAGAATTCCAAGAAGTCGCCCACAGAAATGCCAGATGGACGGCAACGATCGCGGCCAGCCGAAGCCGCTGCGACCAGCGCCCGCCGGGATCCAGACGACGGGTCGTCCAGAACATCAACCCGACCGATCCCGCGAGGAGCAACCAATTGAGGATGATAATGCTCGTGGGTGGAAGCCCCAACCGATAAGGCAGGCTGTAGAAGAGCGAGGCTCCCATGGGGCGCAGGACATTCCAACACTTGGCCAAGTCGCTCGCGCAGTCCTGCCCCATCTCGAGGTAGCTGACCGCATCCCCCGCCTGAG
>CAZBIU010000546.1:0-3296 GCA_964491625.1 uncultured Myxococcales bacterium | reverse complement strand
CCTTTGCGCTCTGGGATGCTCGACGACGCCGGCTGCTGGCCGCGCGGGACCGCATGGGCAAAAAGCCGTTCTACTTTGCCACCATCGCCCGGGAGGCAGCGCCCCCGCTGGTCGCGTTCGCGTCCGAGCTGAAAGCCCTGGTCTGCGTTCCCGGTTTCGACCGCGGCCTCGATCCCCAGGCCCTGGCTCGCTATCTCGTGCATGAATACGTGCCGGCCCCGTACAGCATCTTTCGCGGCGCCCGCAAGCTGGGCGCTGGCCAGCGCCTGCGCATCGAGCAAGGGCAGGGTGGCATGCTCGGCGAGCCGCGGATTGACCGCTACTGGGATCTTACGTTTCCCGAGCAACCCGCGAAGCTGAGCGACGACCAGGCAGCCGAAGAGCTGCAATCCCTCCTGCGCGATGCCGTCCGGCGGCGCTTGGTGGCGGACGTGCCGGTGGGGATCTTCCTCTCCGGCGGCATTGATTCGTCGACGGTCGCTGCCTTCGCCGCAGAGCTGGCTGGCGCGAGCAACGTGCACACGTTTTCGGTGGGCTTCTCCGAAGCCTCGTTTGACGAAAGCGGCCACGCCCGCAGAGTCGCGAGCTTCCTCGGAACCCAGCACAGGGAGGAACGGTTGCACCCCCAGGTCCTGCTTGACGAGCTGCCGGAGGTGACCGACTTTCTTGACGAGCCCTTTGCAGACGCCTCGGTGGTTCCCACCTATCTTCTGTCCAGGTTCGCGCGCCGCCACGTCACGGTGGCCCTGGGCGGGGACGGGGGCGACGAGCTGTTTGCGGGCTACCAGACCTTCCTAGCCGAGCGCTGGGGGCGCCTTTACTTCGATCTTGCGCCCCAGGCCTTGCAGCGGGGTGTTGGGCGAATCTCCCAGTGGCTACCGGCCGGCGGCGGGTACTTCAGCTTCGACTTCAAGGTGAACCAGTTTCTGCAAGGCGGCCCGAGGCGCGGTCCCGAACGCCATCAGCGCTGGATGGCGTCGTTCCTTTCCGAGCAGTTCCCGTCGCTGCTGAGCCGCGACTTTGCGCAATCCCTGCACGACGAGAATCCTCTATTGGAGGTTCTTGCCCGGCAAGAGCAGGGGCCGGCCAAGCGGTCGTGGGACGTGCTGCTCGACTTCTACGCCCGTTTCTATTTGCCCGAGGACATCAATACCAAGGTGGACCGGGCCTCAGGGGCGGTGGGCTTGGAAGTGCGTGCGCCGTTTCTCGATACCGCCCTGGTCGACTTTGCTTGCCGGCTTCCGGCGCACATGCGCCTTCGCTGGCGGTCGCCCAAGTATGTTCTGAAGCGAGCCATGAAACGTCGGCTGCCCCCGGAGATTCTGGGGCGCAAGAAACAGGGCTTCGCGGTGCCAGTGGCCAAATGGCTGCGGACCGACCTGTCGCAACTCCTACGCGACGAATTGGCCCCGGCGAAGATCAAGCGCGAGGGGTTGTTCGATCCCGGTCAAGTCGGTCGTCTGGTCGAGGATCACCTGTCCGGCCGTCGCGATTGGCGCAAGGCACTTTGGACGCTGCTGGTCTTTGAGCGCTGGCTCGGGCGCTGGGGCTCGGCGGCCGCTATCGGCCGGGTCGGCTAGGGCTGGCCGAGGGCGACGGTTCGGTCGCCCTCGGATCGGCATCCACGCTGGTGGTCTCGCTGCCGGTGCAGATCTCGCGGATGACGTAGGTGGCGGTTCCCGAAGCCTCGTAGTAGGTGCGCATGGTCATTTCGGCCAGGAGGCCCATCAGAATCGACAGGCACCCAACCAGGAACGACATGACCGTCAGGTGGGGGAGTGGCGTCTCCACGAAGTCCTTGCCTCCCCACAGCTTGAACCAGACCATGGTCATGAAGAAGAGGAACGAAAGGACGATGCTGGCCAGGCCGAACTTGCCGAACAAGTGCATCGGCTTGGTTCCAAATTTCCGCAGCATCTGGGCCAGCGTCAGGTCCAGGATCACGTTGGGAACCCGGCCGAGCCCATACTTGGTCTTTCCGTACCGGCGCGGGTTGTGATGGACCTCGATTTCCGTCACCCGCGCGCCGCGTTGAGCGGCATAGATTGGGATGAACCTGTGCATCTCGCCGTACAGATGCACGCCCTGCAGAACGAAGCGCCGATAGGCCTTTAGCGTGCAGCCGTAGTCATGCAGGCGAACCCCTGACACCTTCGAAATGATGGCATTCGCAATCCATGAAGGCAGCTTGCGCGTGACCAGGACGTCCTTGCGACGACGGCGCCACCCGGACACCACGTCGTAGCCTTCATCCAACTTCGCCAGCAAGGCCACCACGTCGGCTGGGTCATTCTGCAGATCCGCATCGAGCGGAACCACCACCTCGAAACGAGCAGCGTCGAATCCGGCCGCCATCGCGGCGGTCTGGCCGAAATTGCGGGCCAGGTGGATGGTCTTGAGGTACGGCCGCGTACGGGTTGCCTCGCGAAGCAGAGTCCACGATTGGTCGGCGCTCCCATCGTCGACCACGATCACCTCGGCCGCGACGCCGCGGTTTTCTAGGTCGGCGACCGCGGCATCCATCTTGGAAAACAGATGGGGTAGCGACTCGGCCTCGTTGTAGCAAGGAATGACCAGGGATACCTGTTGGGTCGGACTCACGGGGCGCATCGTACAACGGGTGCCGTCGTCTTGTCCCACACCGCGTTCAAAGGAAATGTCCGATAACAGATATTATGTCAACTTCACGTCGGTAATCGAACCGCCTTCCCCGTGACGGCAAAACACCGCGAACCTCGGTCCCTCGCACTCTCGTCGCAAGGATTCCCGCGCCCTACGAATTCAAGCTGCGCGCCTTCTCCTCGTGAACGTGTCGCAGCTCGGCGGCCACCTGATCGAGCGCCGCTGATCGCGACGGTTCGGCCTCGATGGCAGCGATGGCCTTGTCGAGCACTTCGGCGTCCCTTACCACCCGGCCCCGAACCGCGTCGTACATTTCGCGAACGGTGGTGTGGAAAGCCTGCAGTTGGTCGCCCTTCCGCAAGTGGCCGAGGTCGGCGGGCAGCTTGTTGTCGCGAATCCGGCCGAGCGCTCTGGCGATGTTGTGCAGCGGACCCGCAATCTTGTGGGTCATCCAGATACCTGCGGCAGCTACTGCCATGACAAGAACTGCCCCAAATCCCAGGATCGACCACAGCACCACGCGGTCGTTGGCGCGGAATTGCGCCTGCAGCTCCTGCGCAGAGCTCGGGTCGAACGCTGCGGTCATGGTCACGATCCGGGTTGATTCCTGGGTCGCGGTGTAGATTCGATAGCCGAGACCCGCGGTCAGGAAGACCGCCACGGCGAGAATGAAC
>CAZBIU010000545.1:0-3363 GCA_964491625.1 uncultured Myxococcales bacterium | reverse complement strand
TGGATCACGCCGCCGGCATCCGGCAACGGCCCTGCGCGCAGCACCGCTGCCGCGTCCTCGTGAGCGTCGCGCACGTGGCAGATCACGGGTCGATTCGCGGCCACGGAAAGTCGCAGAAAGCGCTCTAACACCTGGCGCTGCACGTCGCGCGGCGAATGGTCATAATAATAATCAAGGCCCGTTTCACCGATGCCCACCACGCGCGGCTTCTTCGCCAGATCTTCCAGCGCGGGCCAGAAATCGGCCGTGATCTTGGCGGCGTCGTGGGGGTGAATACCGATGGCTGCGAAGACGTCCGGCTCCTTCTCCGCCAACGCGACCGCACCTTCGGCGGTGGCCAGATCCCCGCCCGAGCCCACGCAAACCATGGCTATGATGCCCGCGCCGCGCGCCCGCTCTAGCACGACGGGAAGATCGTCGCGGAAGTCCTCGAAATCCAGGTGGCAGTGCGAGTCAACGATGGGAAGCATGGAGCCGCCCGACGTTAGCGCGAATCCGCTGCTTTTCCAGGGACTACTCCGTGATCTCGATACGCTTGGGCACTTTGTGCGGGGCCAACTGCTTTGCGCAGTGGTCGAGCATGGCGCTCGACTTGCACCGTCCGCCCGGCGTGATGCGAACCACGATGTGGCTGGAACCGGTTTCGTCGTACTCGACATGGGCCTGCGCCGCCTTCACGTTGGCCAGCGCTTCCAGGCAGCTTTCGATTTCACCCAAGGCGACCCGTCGGCGGTCGACCCGTACGATATCGTCTTCACGGTTGGTGAGCACGAGGTGGTCGTCGCTCCTGAAGTAGCCCACGTCGCCGGTTCGCATCCAGCCGTCCGCCTGGCATCGCCCGACCGCGGTCTGTCCCGCGCGTCCGGGTAGGACCGGCAGGAACGTCCTCGCTACGCCAGGGCCTTTGACCCACACCGGACCGGAAATGCCGCGTGCGAGCGCCTCGCCGGCGCCGGTGGCGATCTTGATGTCCACGCCGGGGAGCGGCTTGCCTACGCTGTCCGGGCTGCTGCCCTGCATGTCGACGGCCGCGGGCCCGGTCTCGCAGCTGTGGTAGCAGGAAAGCACGGGTACGCCGAAGCGCTCACGAAAGCTGCGGGCGACCGCGGACGGCAGGGGCACGCCGGAACAAACCAGGCGCGTGCGGTTCCGAAGCGGCCTTGCGTTGCTAAGCCGGGCAAGCGCTGCGAATTCGCGGGCCGTGGTCGCGAAGAGATCGATGTCGTGGTCAACCAGCGCCTTCGCGATACGAGGCCCGGCTGTACCGTCGTCGAGGAAAAGCGTCGCCCCGTGGGGTAGCGCGGCCAAGAGACCGAAATCAAATCCCTGGCTGTCGAAAAGTGGCGCGGCGCCGAGCACGTTCGATGTCGAACCCAGGTCGAATGCGCGGGCGAGGCTATCGGCGATACCGCGGAGCTCGCTCTCACCCCTGACCACGGCCTTGGGATCGCCGCCCGAATCCAGAGTGAAGAGCACCACGACGGGCGTGTCGATCGAGCCGGAAGCGGGGCGGGTGCGCTGATAAAACGCGCAGGACAGCAGGGTGCCCGAGATGCGGTGGCGGCTTTCGGAGGCCACTCGCGGGAGGTGGACATTTCCGTCGAGGCGCAGGGTACCCGACGGTGCGGCCAGCGGATCGATGGCGTTCGGCCGGGTTACTATCGCGCGCAGGGGCGCCGATTCGAGGGTCATGTCCAGATCGCGGCCGCCCGTGGTGGGATCGATGGGCACAACGACAGCGTCGAGCTTCGAGAGCGCCAGCGCCAACACGACAAGCTCGGGATCGTTCCCGAGCATCAGTCCGACCCAATCGCCGGCCACGATTCCCATCGACTCCAATTCGCGCGCCCGGCGGTCGACGCGGTGGAAAAGCCCTCGCCAGGACAAATACGTGTCGTGGTAGATGATCGCATGCCCCGAACCACCGCTGGCGGTTCGGCCTTTCACTGCGCGCTCGAGCCAGTCGAAAAGCAGCGACATCGATTCCCAGGCCGTACAGAAGGCATCAATATTGTATCAGCCCTCACGCGAAAGTGTGCCGACAAGTTGGCCACAGAAGGCGTCGGCAGCGAAACCTTGCATGGGGGGCGTGACGTCGACCGGTGTCGGTTTACCGACGGGCGAGCATGCGAGCGGGATGATTGGGGTTCTGGGCTGCCAGGTAATCAGCCACCACCTGCCGGGCGACCACGTGCGCCCTGAGCTGCCAGGCGGACGGGTTTCCCAGCAAAACCGCGAAGGCAATCTTGGGTTTGTCCGCGGGCGCGTACCCCACGAACCAACTGTAGCCAAGCCGATCCCCGGCCGACAGGGCTTTGCTGCCCGGTAGTGACGGATCGCTCGGACGGCCGCGGTAGAAAAGAGTGCCGGTCTTACCGGCAACCTCGACCGGAAGCGTGGGGTTTCCCCGTCGATCCCGGAAGCTTCGGTGTGCCGTGCCCATGCTGGTCGTCAGTTGCATCATGCGCCCGACCTGCCCGGCCACGCTTGGATCTAGAACTCGGCGGGAAGGGTGGGGTGGCAGCTGGACGGGATTTCCCTGCGCATCGAGGGCACGGTCAATGATGTGGGCGCCGGGCATCTCGCCGCGATTGGCGATGGTTGCCGCTAGCAGGGCGCCGTGAAGGGCCGACAGCGAGCTATGCCAGAACCCGGCGGCGGTTCGCGCGAATTCGAGGGGCTCGCGCGGGACATCGATTTCCGACGGCTCGACGGGCGCGTCGAAGGGAAGCTCTTCGCCAAACCCGAATGCCGCCGCTATCCGTTCCAACTGTTCGGGTTGCAGGTAGCGGGAGGCGAGCTTCGCGATGATTGCGTTCTGCGATTTGCCGATGCCATAGGCGAGGGTGGCGCAGCTTCGGTCGATGGCGGGCATGTCGACCAGATTGTCGTGCAGAACCGACGAAACGCCGCCGTGGTAGCAAACCCGGGTTTCCGGATCGAGGTGGCCCTCCTGCAACAGCGCCGAGGCCGCCACCACCTTGAACACCGACGCGGCAGGGGCCCAAGGTCGCAGCGCAAGCGTGGCGGCATCGAGCGTGGGGTCGGTTCTTGAGTAGCCCGACAGCGCGAGCACCCTGCCGTCCGGAATCGAAATCACCGCTGCGGCCGAGAAGGGCAAGTTGTGCGACGCCAATACCTCGTCGACTGCCTTTTGCAGGATCGGGTTCAAGGTGAGCTCTGCAAGCCCGCCGCCTTCCAGATCCGCCACGAAATGCGAACCCTGGCGCGACAAGGTTTCGAGAGCGACCGAGGGCTCCATGCTGGACTCTCCCGGGAGGTCGAGAGCGATGTCCTGGGCGACCGCTGCGCCGGCAGCGAGGGTGGCCGCGAGAGCAGATGCAAAAGCTGCTAGAGTGGAAT
>CAZBIU010000544.1:0-3371 GCA_964491625.1 uncultured Myxococcales bacterium | reverse complement strand
CAAGCCGGACATGGTGACCATCCTGCCCGAGCTGGTGCGCCGCTATGGCGAGCCCTTCGCGGACACGTCAGCGGTTCCGGTCTACTACTTGTCGAAGCTGACCCGCGAAAATGTGGTCGTCGCGCTCTCCGGCGACGGCGGTGACGAGGTGTTCGGTGGCTATCGCCGATATTTGTGGGACAAGCTCGCGCGCCACATCGCTGGGCTTGGCATCGCAGGCCGCGCCATCGGCGGCATCTTGGCCCATCTGCCCGGCACCGGCATGCACACGGTGCGCGCCTTCGGCCGGGCGGCCTGCAGACCGATGGCTGACCGATATTTGCCACTGATTGCCCATTTTTCACCAGCCGAGAAGCAACAACTTCTCGCGCCCGCCTTCCGCGACCAGCTCGGGCTGCCGGCGGGCAGCCCGGATCCGGTGGTTGGTTGGTTCGCCGAGATCCTAGCCGGCTCGACTGCCGAGGACGACGTGAACCGCCTGCTCGACCTCGACACCAACAGCTATCTGGCCGACGATATTCTGGTGAAGGTGGACATCGCGTCGATGGCGCATGCGCTGGAGGTGCGCGCGCCGCTCTTGGATCACGTTCTGGTGGAATGGATGGCGGGACTGCCAGGACGACTGAAGCTCAACTTCCTACGCGGCAAGCGCCTACTGCGAACCATCGCGCGCGGCCTGATTCCCGACCCGATTCTCACGCGAAAGAAGAAGGGATTCTCGATGCCCGTCGACCACTGGTTCAGGGGCGAGCTGCGGCCGATGGCGCGCGACCTTCTTCTCGGCAGCGACGCACGCACGCGAGCCTACGTGAACACCGAATGCGTGCGCCAGCTCCTGACCGAGCAAGATGGCGGCGCCCACCACGGCGAGAAGCTGTGGAATCTGGTGGTGCTCGAGCTCTGGCTGCGCGAGCCCCGCGGCGAGGTTGCCGCTTGAGCACGTCCGCAGACACGCCGGTCGCTGACAGCGCGGAAGACGCCCGAAAGAAGGACGCAGCCCACGCCGCACGCAGCGGGGCCGTGCAGATCCTGACCATTGCCGCGCAGGCGCTGATCACGGTGACCCACGTGCTGCTCGCGCGACTCTTCGGTCGAGCGGTCTTCGGCGGCTATCAGGCGTGCCTCGCGATCCTGGAAGTGCTCACCCGCGGCGGTACCGGCGGCGCGGACAAGGGAATGTTGCGCTACATCGCCGGGTTCCGCGCGCGCGGCCAGCCCGATCTCGCTCGCAGCGCGCTCGGCACGGGCCTGCGCCTGTGCCTGGGCGTGGCCAGCGCCGCGGCGTTGCTTCTGCTGGTATTGGCCGGTCCGCTGGCGTCGCTGTCCCACGATCCGGCCCTGGCAAATGGGCTCCGCGTGCTGGCACCAGTCACGATCCTCACCGGCACCATGTGGGTCCTGGTGCAGGCGAGTCTCGCCGCCAAAACTACCCGAGCGAACTTCATCGTGCGCGGGGTTGGCGAACCGACGCTTCTGCTTGCGGCCGGGCTTCTGGCCGCGCTCGCGGGCCGCAGCCTAGCCCATTTGGCGCTGGCGCATGTCATCGCTGCGGCGGTGACCTTGGGGCTTGCGGTGATTGTGGTGGGCCGGGTCTTCGGGCCCGGCGAGCTCCGGCGCGCTTTGGCGGCGCCGCGCTTGCCCGGCTTCGCGCATTTCTCCATCCCGCTTGGTCTTGCGGATCTGACCAACGCCATTCTGCAACGGGCGGACATCGTGCTCTTGACGATATTCGTCGGCCCGCGCGCCACCGCGGTCTACGCGGCCGCCGAATTCGTCACGCGCGTGACCGCGAATGCACGCTACGCCTTCGACAGCGTGGCGGCGCCCATGTTCTCCGAGGCGATTCACCTTGGCGACCGGCAGCGACTGCAAGACAACCTGCTCATGATCACCCGCTGGGTGACCCTGGCCGCGGCGCCCATCGCGGTCACCGTGGTGTCCCTGCGGCGTGAGCTGCTGGCTCTTTACGGTCCCGGCTTTCAAGAAGGCACCACCGCCCTTTCGCTGCTGGCAATGGGCCATCTGGTGAACGCCATCATGGGATTGTCAGGCTGGATTCTCACGGTCAGCGGCCGGTCGCGCACGATTCTGGTCAACAACATCATCGCTGCGACGGCGAATGTCCTCATGGGGCTGACCTTGATTCCGCGCTTCGGATTGGTGGGCACCGCCATCGCCGCACTCGGCAGCGTCACCTTGGTGAATTTGCTCGTGGTCGTGGAGGTCTGGCGTTGGCAGCGCGTGCATCAACTCAGCCTGTCCATCGCCAAGCCGCTGGTTGCTGCGGGGGCCACCCTGGCGGTGGAATTCGCGATCGGGCACCTGCTAGACAACGTGGCCTTGCGAATTGTAGCGACCGTCCTCGTCGGTTTGGCCAGCTACCTGGCCGCTCTTTTCGCGCTGGGACTGTCGCCCGACGACCGCCGCCTGCTGGGCAAGCTGCGAGCACGGATCGCCGCCTGGTTCGGCCGAGCTAACTCGCCTGGCTGATTCGGCGGCTGGCCGTCGGAATTCTGCGTCCCTTCCGTCCCCGCTCCCGGCTGCTGTTGGGTTTCGACATCGCGCGGGCGATGACAGGACCGGAAACGGAAGCGAGGCAGAACCGGCGGGAACCGAGACGACCTCGTCCCGCCACTGCCCCGGCTGGGCTAGTCCTCGTCGTCGTCCGCGACTCCACGCGACGACTTGGGCTCGAAGTCGAGCTCTTCCACGAACATCTCACCCATCATGTCGTCGATGGCCGGGCTGAACCCATCGGCGCGCCTCAGCTCCTCTCGCTCGAACTCTTCAAAGGTTCGGTAAATCCTCTGGTCGCCGTACTTCATGGCTGTTCTCCTTGGTTGCAGGGAAACACACTACATGTAGGTACAAGTAGTACGACACCTGCGAGTCACGTCAACTTTTCGGATCTCTTTTCGTGGTTTGGGCGGCTAGAGAAAGATCGACCACGGCCACGACCACGGCCACGACCCGACTGGGGAGGCGAAGAACGGCAGTTGAAAAGCGCATGGGGTTGGTGTTAGGAGGGTGCACGCCAAAGGCTTGGGCGACCACAGTTCATGGGCCGAGTCATCGCGGTTGCGAATCAGAAGGGCGGCGTCGGCAAGACGACCACCGCAGTCAACTTGGCGGCCTCGCTGGCCGTTGCCGAGAAGCACATTCTGCTGGTGGACATGGATCCGCAGGGCAACGCAACCTCGGGTCTGGGCCATGCGCGCCAGGCCGCCGGCGCTGATGGCGGCAGCGTCTACGACGCAATCATAGGACGAAAGACCATCGCCGCAGTCACGCACGCCACCGAGCTGCCGGTCCTGAAGTAGGTTTCCTCCGGCCAGGACTTGGCGGGCGCCGAAATCGAGTTGGTGCCGCTT
>CAZBIU010000543.1:0-3374 GCA_964491625.1 uncultured Myxococcales bacterium | reverse complement strand
CGCGGCGCTCACGGCGAACACCATGATGAACGGTGCTTGCCAACCCCAGTGGTTGGATAGGTACAGGGCCACTGGGAGGCCCAGCACCTGGCTGGCCGCGAACGCTGTCTGCACGGTCCCCATCACCCGGCCGCGCACGGCGAGTGGAAACAGGTCGGCGATGATGGCCATCGCGATCGAGCCGACCACGCCGCCGAACACCCCGGTGACGATGCGGGCGAACAGCAAGACACGGTAGCTGCCGGCCAGCCCGCACAGGAGCGTGCCCGCAAGAAACCCGCCATAGAAGAACAGCAACAGTTTCTTGCGGTCGAACTTGTCGGCGAAGCCAGCGGCGAGCAGCCCCGAGACACCCGCGCTCCAGGCGTAAACCGAGACCGCGAACCCGAACTGCTTCGTCGTGATGTGCAGATCGCGCAGCATCAGCGCGCCGAGCGGGCCCATGATCATGAAGTCCAGGATGATCGTGAACTGGAGGAACGCGAGCACAGCCACGACGAATCTCTGGTAGGACGAGAAGGTGGAGGTAAGGGAAGCGGGCTTGGACTGCATGCATCTCCGTCGGGCCGGTGGTGTTGCGAGGTTCTCCGGGTATACAAAATAAGATGCGCGATGCAGGTGCCGGGTTTGGAAACATCAACGTCCGCCTGAGCCATGGCAGACCAGAACCACCGCTGCAATGGTCGTGCCTGCTTCGGCAGATCTGTTGGACCGAAGCAGGATGGACCTCGTCGTGCAACTCTGCTTTGGGTGACTGGTCACCCTTTCGCAACACGGGTTGCCAGATCGAAACGGACGGCCCCACGCAGGGATGAATTGCTGCGAAATCTAAAGCTAGCCGCTCTGGCACCGGCCTTGCACATTTGCATGGGACTGCGTTTCACCAAAAGAAGGAGAACACCATGCCCAATCCCATCGAAAATATCGCAGCGAAAGCTGCTGGAAAGGTCGGCGCCATCGAAGCGATGGCCAAAGGCTTGAACGGCGTCTTCGTCACGCTCGCCGAACAACATCACGAAGCCTGCGTGCTCTTGTCGCGAGCAGAGGGGACGAAGGACGCCGAGAAGCGCCGCGAGCTTTGGACTGAAATCAAGAAGCAACTGGTCTCGCACGAACGCGCGGAGCTGGCCGAGGTATACCCGGCCCTTGGCAGCGATTCGAGAACCGAGGATATCGCACGCATCCATGCTAAAGAGGCCGGCGAGCTGGAGCGAACGATCAAGCAGATCGACGCCTTGAGCTTCAATTCACCCGAATGGCAGCACCAGATTGGACAGCTGACCAAGTTAGTGAAGAGCCACGTGGCGGAAGAAGAGGGCGAATTCTTCCCCCAGGCGCAAGAAGTTCTGGGCAAAGACGGCGCCAAGCAGTTGGAGAAACCGTTCATGAGCGCGAAAGAGCGCGAGATGAGCAGCATCTACTAAATGAGCAACTGAGCGGCGCGAACCGTCGCCTCCGCTCCGGGGAGGTGACGGTTGACTAGGACGTGCCGGTCAGGACGGACAGACGGTCGAGAAAATCCGACTGGCCCTTGACGAGCTTTGGGCGCGCCAAGGGCAAGTCAAACCATGCTGCGCGGTCGCCCTGGAATCGCGATGGTTTGTGTCACGCCAGAGCGCTAACTTTGACTCATGAAGATCGTGACCTGGAACGTCAACGGTATCCGGGCGCGCAAGGATGAGGTGGTCTCCTTCATCGAGCGCGAGCGTCCCGATGTACTTTGCTTGCAAGAGCTGAAGGCAACGTTGCCTCAGATTCCAGAAGTATTGGCAGAGATTGCCCCTTACTGGTGTTACTGGCACGGCAGCAAGGGCTATTCGGGCGTGAGCATCCACGTGCACAAGGACCGCTCTATTGACCGCCCGAAGTTTTGGCATCCCGAGTTCGATCATGAGACCCGCATTGTCGTTGCCGAACTCGGCCCTCTTTCTGTCGCTTCGATTTATGTCCCGAACGGAGGCAAGAATTATGAGGCCAAGCTGGAATTCTTGCGAGCGCTGGAAGAGTACGTCGTTGCGGCACGCGCTCTTGGACGTCCTTACGTGCTGTGCGGGGACCTAAACGTGGCCCGGGCAGAAGATGACGTCCATCCCAAGCTGCGCGACCCGCGTCTGGTAGGCCAGCGGCCCGAGGAGCGCGCTTTCATCGAGCGAATCCTTGAACGAGGTGCATTGCGGGACGTCGGACGAGACCTCGATCCTCACAACGCTTCGCTTTTCACCTGGTGGGCACCGTGGCGGAACATGCGGGAAAGAAACATGGGCTGGCGCCTCGACTATGTTCTCGCCACGCAGGACCTGGCTGCCAAAGCAACGCGCTCGACGGTCGAAAGAGAGGCCAACAGCAGCGACCACGGCCCGCTGATTGTGGACTTTGATTGGGGCTGAGCTCGCTAGGGGTCTGCTAAAGCTTGCAGCCCTAGCGCGGGCCGCTCGCTTGGTCACGGTTATCGGAGCCGATGTCGGACGCGTACTCACGCCTGGAAGTTTCGAGGAGCCCTCGTATTTCTTCGTCGCTGGTCTGCGAGAAGTCTCGCTACCAAAGCCCACAGCGTAGAAGTGCTGGGGCGTCACCGCGCACACGACGTCATCGGCCACTTCCGCGCGTGCGTCGCGATGGGCTCGCTCGCGCCGCCTGATTTCTGGTTGTTCAGCGTGAATGCAGACCAAGCACGAAGAGGTCGTCGCGTCCCAAATACTTGCTGAGCGCATCAGCGAGCGTTCGTCCTGCTCGGCGTCTATTTGCGAATAGACTCATGGCAAGAGGTCCTTGCAAACCGTAAGCCGTTTCACCAGGGCGACGGTCGCACGGTGGAGTTTGCCTCAGAAGATTTCGCCGGCAGCGAAATATCCGCCGACGGGTCTGGCATCCGGGGACCAGGCCAGGTCGGCTCGGACGACGAAGGTCTTGCCCTCCTGTAGCCGCAGCCCACAACCGACGCCGTACTTGATGCCTAGTCCGCTTCCATCGAGCTCGGGATGGGCGTGGAAAAGCTCGGTCCATGTCCGTCCAGCATCGAGGAAAGCTGCTAGGCCCAGGACCAATGCTTTCTTCTTCACAGTGAAGGGCAAGAGGTCGCTTCGGATCTCGAAGTTCTCGAACACCTTGACCTTGCCATGGTAACGCTGGGCAGGAACTCCCCGAATTGCCTTTCCGCCCCCAATCGCGGGCGTATCATCGAAACGAGCAAGCTCGTAAAATGGCGCTGTCCCCGCGATTGCGTCGCCTACGAAGCGGAAGGAGATCGACAACCACCGAGGGATAGGCGTCGCATAGAAGCGCAAGGTTGCGTTGAACTGCACATAACTATACGGCATCCACCAGGCTAGCGCCGGACTGTAGCGTACCGACAATGCATGGTATTGCCCGTGACT
>CAZBIU010000542.1:0-3401 GCA_964491625.1 uncultured Myxococcales bacterium | reverse complement strand
CCGTCCCTACACATCCCGCGGCAACAGCGAACAACAAAGAGGGCAACTCAGGCAACTCGAACAACAATACCCCCCAGAAGATCACCGACACTGCGATCAAAAAGCTGAAACCCAAGGACAAGCCCTATCGCACCTTCGACAGCGGGGGCATGTACCTGGAGGTGTCGCCCGCTGGGGGCAAGTGGTGGCGCCTCAAGTACCGCGTGGCGGGCAAAGAGAAGCGGCTCTCGCTGGGCGTCTACCCTAACGTGAACCTGAAGGCCGCCCGCGAGAAGCGCGACGATGCCCGCCGGCTGTTGTCATCAGGCGTGGACCCTGGCGAGAACCGCAAGGCGACCAGGGCGGCCAGCGCCGACCGCGCCGCGAACAGCTTCGAGGTCATCGCCCGCGAGTGGTACGACAAGCACGTGGATGGCTGGGCGCCGAATCACAGCAAGCGCGTGCTTCAGCTCTTCGAGCGCGACCTATTCCCGCAGATCGGTGACAAGCCCATCGCTTCCGTGTCCGAGCCGGAGTTGCTTGCAGTCTTGCGAAAGATCGAGAGTCGCGGGGCCGGCGACACCGCCCACCGCGCGCGCGGCTACTGCGGAATGATCTTCCGCTATGCCGTCGCCAGCGGCCGAGCCGACCGGGATCCGTCGGCAAGCCTTCGCGGCGCCCTGGCCCCAGTCGTGGGCAAACACTTCGCCGCGGTCACCGAACCCGCCCGCGTTGGCGAGCTTCTGCGGGTTCTCGACGGCTACGACGGATCGCACGTGGTCAAGGCGGCCCTTCGTCTGGCGCCGCTGGTCTTCGTTCGTCCCGGCGAGCTGCGATCCGCCGAGTGGGGCGACATCGACCTCGACGCGGGCGATTGGCGTTTCACCACCAGCAAGACCAAGACGCCGCACATCGTCCCCCTGGCTACGCAGGCCGTGGCCATCCTGCGCGAGTTGCAACCGCGCACGGGCAACAGTCGCTTCGTCTTCCCCAGCCCGCGCACCAACGCGCGGCCCATGTCCGACAATGCCGTGTTGGCGGCCCTGCGGCGCTCGGGCATCGAGACCGACGAGATGAGCGGCCACGGCTTCCGCGCGATGGCGCGCACGATCCTGGACGAGGTGTTGGGCTTCCGCGCCGACATCATCGAGCACCAACTTGCCCACGCCGTCCGCGATCCGAACGGCCGCGCCTGCAACCGCACCGCCCACCTGACCGACCGGAAGCGGATGATGCAGGACTGGGCGGACTACCTCGACAAGCTGAAGGCGGACGTGAAGGTGCTTCTGTTCAAGCAGAAAGCCGTATGAAAGGGTTCGCGGCATGACCATGGCCAAAAGGAAGACCTCAGCAGACGAAGCCGTTCCCAGCTACGCCAACCTGCTCGACGGCATCGGTGGGTTGCTGGAATCTGCACGCAGGGCGAGCGCCCGCGCCGTCAATGCCTGCATGACGACGACGTACTGGGAGATCGGCCGGCGGATCGTCGAGCACGAACAAGGCGGTCGTGACAAGGCCAAGTATGGCGATGCGGTCATCGATCGCCTGGCCAAGGACCTCACGGAACGGTTCGGCCGAGGATTTGGCCGCCGCAACGTGTTCCTGATGCGGGCGTTCTATCTCGCTTGTCCGAGGCCAGCCCTGCCGTCGGGAGGCGCGGGTACCTTACCCGCAAAGAAAGTGCAGACAGCGTCCGCACTTTCAGAGGCGCTGGCGCCCAACCAAGCAATTGTGCAGACGCCGTCTGCACAATCTTCCCTTGTCCTGCCTCCGGCTGATCTGGTTCGCTCCTTCCCTCTGCCTTGGTCCCACTACGTCCTGCTCATAAGCCGCAGCCGTTCACCCGAAGCCTTCGCTTTCTACCAAACCGAGGCCTTGCGCGGCGGCTGGTCCGTGCGCCAGCTCCAGCGCCAGATGGACAGCCAGTTCTACGAACGCACGGCCCTGTCGCGCAACAAAGCTGCCATGCTCAGCAAGGGCGCCAAACCGCAACCCGGCGACGCCGTCAGCGCCGACGAGGAAATCCGTCATCCCCTTGTCCTCGAATTCCTCAACCTACGCGACGAATATTCCGAGACCGATCTTGAAGACGCCCTCATCCACCACCTGGAAACCTTTCTCTTGGAGTTGGGCAACGACTTCGCCTTCATCGGCCGTCAGCGACGCCTGCGAATCGACGACGAATGGTATCGCGTCGATCTGCTTTTCTTCCACCGTCGCCTGCGCTGCCTGGTCATCATCGACCTGAAGCTGGGCCGCTTCACCCATGCCGATTCCGGGCAAATGCACCTGTATCTGAACTACGCCCGCGAGCATTGGGTGCAGCCGGGGGAGAATCCTCCCGTCGGCGTCATCTTGTGCAGCGGAAAGGGCGAAGCCCTCGTCCGCTATGCCACCGGCGCTTTGCCGAACAAGCTGCTCGTCCGCGAATACCTCACCGCCCTACCCGATGAAGAGCTCCTTTCCACCGAATTGGAGAAGACACGCCGGGAGATCGAGGCGGGAGGCCATCTCCGCGACGGATAGGCGGTTGAGGCTGATCTGCGGCCACGCCCAAAACCGCACGGCGCACCTGCCTGCCTCACGGTGTCCAGTCTGTCATTCGCGGCGAAGGCACAGCCAAACGCTCGAAGCGTGCTTACGTGAGTAACGTTAAGCGATCTCGTCGAGTGCGGCGTTATCTGGCTCCATGTGCCCGATCTCTTTCGCTTTGACCATACGGAGCGATCGCGTTCAGCGCGATCGGAATCCCGCACTTCTGCCCGATCGGCTCCACCCCTACCACGAGCGAGACCTGAAACCCCACTTGTCGACGTTTGGAGTAGCAAAATGACAGCCACGCGGGCCAAGGGTTGGTCGAAGAGCCAGCCGAGCGCCGACATCAGGGCGAACAAGTGGTCCGCATCCATATCGGCGCGCGCCGTTCCCTCGGCTTGGGCACGGAGCAGTAGTCGCGCGCCCGCTTCGTGCACCGCTGTGCATGGAGCGTAAAGCGCGGAGTCCGGGTCCTCGTGGGCGCTCGCCATCAAGGCAACAACGCGGCTATAGCTGTGAACGAATGCCACCCCTTCGCGAAACCAGGACACGAGCGCTTGGTCAGGTGGATTCGACGTTTCGAGTTCGCCTGCCTTCTGCGTCAGTGCGTCCAGATTCGTACGCAGCAAGGCTTCGAACAAGGCTTCTCGCGTCGGGAAATGACGGAACAATGTACTAGATACAGCGTCGTTATACCAATGGGAACAGGGCCGCTGTCCAACACGACGAAAGGTGAAAAGTTATGGCAAAGCTTGAAGGTAACGTTGCAATGAACAGGCTGAATGGAAAGACAGCCGTGATCACCGGTGGTGCTACCGGCATCGGCCTCGCTGCGGCAAAGCGCTTCATCGAGGAAGGCGCCTTCGTCTTCATCTTCGGCCGCCGGC
>CAZBIU010000541.1:0-3404 GCA_964491625.1 uncultured Myxococcales bacterium | reverse complement strand
GATGCAGTCGATGTCCTCGGCCGAGAACACCGCATCGGGCGCGACGTTGGTGAAGAGCGCGATCTTCTGCTTCAGGGTCGCGCCGATGGGCTTGCTCGACCGGCACAGCAGGATGTCGGGCTGGATGCCGATCTCACGCAGCTTCATGACCGAGTGCTGGGTCGGTTTGGTCTTCATCTCGCCCGCGGCGCCGAGGTAGGGAACCAGCGTGACGTGAACCGAAATCGCGTTCTGGTGCCCCATTTCGAAGCGCAACTGGCGCACGGCTTCGAGGAACGGCAACGACTCGATGTCGCCCACCGTGCCGCCGATCTCGACGATGAGGACGTCGACGTCGCCTGCGCATTCCAGGATGCGCGACTTGATCTCGTCGGTGACGTGAGGAATCACCTGGACGGTTCCGCCCAGGTACTCGCCCCGCCGTTCCTTCTGGATGACGGTTTGGTAGATCTGCCCCGATGTCGCGTTGTTGAGCCGGGTCATCCGCTGCGACAGGAAGCGTTCGTAGTGGCCGAGATCCAAGTCGGTCTCGGCGCCGTCGTCGGTCACGAACACCTCCCCGTGCTGGGTCGGGTTCATGGTGCCCGGATCGACGTTTAGGTAGGGATCCAGTTTCTGGATCGTGATTTTCAGACCTCGCGCTTCGAGCAGCGAGCCAATCGAAGCCGATGCCAGTCCCTTTCCCAGGGATGAAACGACACCACCCGAGACAAAAATGAACTTCGTCCGTTTGGGGAGAGCCCTAGTCCCGCCGGCCATCAGTGTGTCCCTCCTTCGGGCCTAGCGGACAGGCGACAAGCCTGTTCAAGCACCCGAGTTGCGATCTTGTTTTCGTACCTCAACTCGGGCCCTCATTTTTTGCCTCTGAGCCCGGGAAGTCAACCACGAAGATGGAAATTAGAGCGATGAGAAATTCGCGATTTGACTGCTAGTTTTCTTGCAGAATCGCGAGGTATACGAGCAGGGTTTGCCGTCGGTATTCCAGCGCGGACGAGGTTGGCGCACTGGTGTAGTAGATGTACCGTGCTCCGATCTCGAGGTTGTTTTCGAAAAGCCGCGCCAACTCCACTCGGACTGTGCTGCGACTCTCATCTTCCATGCTGGCACCCGGCAGGCCGGCGACTGGCTGCGAAAAGGTCAGCGGATCCGAGTAACGGGTGGCGACCAGCTCGCCACGGAACGAGAACGAAAGCTGCCACGGCAATGGGATGACGGCGCGCACGTGGAACAGGCCGCGCACGAGCGATTCGCCATAGCTGTTCGACTGGTTGACGTGCAACGCCGCCCCTGAGCCGAAAAGCCAGCTTCCGGTGCGCGTGAATTCGGCATGACCGATCCAGAATTGGTCGGCGTGTCGCGGCACCGAGGCTCCGTCGGCGCATCCGGTGGCCGTGCACGCCGGGCCGTGAAACCCGCGCGCCTCCACGCTGGCGCCGCCGCTCCATTCCCAGTCCGCACCGCCGTCTAGCAGATCGCCGCTGATGACGTGGTGAAACAGGAATACCGCTGTCGGTGCGCTGAAGCTGAAGTTGTCGTCGGGCTTGAAGGTGAACCAGCGATAGCCCAGCGCCAGCGAGGCCGACATGGACTGGCCAAACCCTTGGTCGAGACGAAGCGAAGGCGCCGTGGAGCGAAAGTCAGGTAGGTCGATGGATCGGCGCTGAAACTCGTCGTAGTAGGCGGCGCCGAGAGCAAGCTGCGTCCGCTGCCAGAGCTGCACGGTATCGCTGGCGGATGCCTGGGCCACGAGGACGTTCTCGGCGCGCGCCTCGGCGGCAGTGAACCACTTGCCACCGAACGCACCTTGCAAGGCGAGGAAGCTCCGTTGGCCTAGCTGCGCCGCCAGGTTGCCGGATGCCACCACGCGCGCCAGCGGTGAGGCGGGCGCCGTCGGTTCGGGTGCGGCCCCGGCGATGTGCTCCGCGCGCGCCGGGTTGGTGTCGTATTCGGCTCCATCCTCGATGCGCCAGTCGTAGCGAATGTCGTCCGCGATCGCGGGTCGCCCAAGTCCGGCGAGGCAAAGAAGCAAAGTGGTGATGCGCCCACGCATCGCGCGTGATACTAGCCTGAAGACGCCGTCTGCGGGAACTTGAGGCGGAACCGGCCGCCGGCCCGGTTTCGGATTCGGCTCCGGGGCGCCGGTTCCACTACGGCGTGCGGCTCTTGCGGCGGAGGGTCTCGGCCTGCGCGCTCAGACTGCGCGCACGAGCGCGTAGCGCGTTCGCCGCCCGGGTCAGGGCATCCGGGTCGCCGCTTCCGGCAGCGCCCAAGGCCTGGCGGAGCCCGGCGGCCGTGGTCGGATCGAGGTACAGGCGCTGCTCTAGCTGGTGGTCAGGCGATCCACCCAGTGCCAGAGGTGAAGACTTGGAAGCGGTGCTCTCGGGGGTTCCAGCCGTCGTCGCAGATTTGCCGGCGCTGTCGTAGGTCGCTCCGGAGGCGGCGGGGACGCTGGCCCCCGCCGTGGGGGTGCTAGTTCCGGTCGGCAAATCGCCTCGCGGGTCGGTGGGCTTCGCCGCCTGCACGGCCAGGCTGCGCTTCGACGATTCGAGGCCGGCGAAGGGATCGCGATCCCAGGCGCCGGCGCGACGGCGCAGAGCCTTGCGTGCGCTTAGCTCGACCGCCGCCTTCGCCAGGGCATCGGCCTGGTCCTCCAGCTTTCTCGCCTGATCCGCAAAGAGGTCGGCCTTTGCCTCCAGCTCTAGGCTTCCATCCTGCGGCGACGCAGGCGGCGGGGTGACCATCGGCGCCTCGCCGGGAAGGGCCGGGTTCCTTTGTTTGACCGCTCGAAGGCGAGCCTCGGCGCGATTCAGCTTCTGCGCCAGAGCCTCCGCTTCGGCCATGCGATCCCGCAAGCGATAGTCGTTGCGCACGGATCGGTCCGAACGCTTGAGATCCGCGATCTCCGCGTTCACGCGCGCCAGATTCTCTTGCAGCCGGGCAAATTCGTCTTGAGCCTTGCGGACCGCGATCGGATCGGTCGGCGCGGCCTGCGCCTCCGCCCGGCCCGGCGCTAGCACAATCAGCTCCAAGAGAGCCGCCGCGCTTATCAGTGTCAGGGCAGATCGCATCCGGGAGCAATAGTAGCAAGCCGCGCGCCAAGGGCTCTGCTGATTGATACCGCGGGGTTGCGTGAGGTGTCCATCAGTTTTCTGAGGTGGCAAGGGGCCGGTTATTCTTGTGCCCTGACAATTGGTTACGCCCGGACACGGACCCGCCGATGGTGTCTACTGGAGACATGGGTCGGTTAAGCTTGCACACATTTTTCGCGCTACTTACGCTGGCAGCAGCCGGGCTTGCCGGCTGCGCGACCACCGCGCCTGCGGCTGCCCGGTTCGCCACCGGGAACGAGGCGCTCGACTACTACCCGTTGCTTCTGAAGTGGGGGTGGGCCTTCGAAATCGAAC
>CAZBIU010000540.1:0-3407 GCA_964491625.1 uncultured Myxococcales bacterium | reverse complement strand
ACGGATGGAGACATTCACGGTCTGACGGAAAAGGAAGGGATCCCGCAATCTCTCGATGAGGCGCTCATGGCTGCGCTCGGCGAAGGTGATTCGACCACGCGTGGAACGCCATCCGAGGGAGTCGTGGTTGACATCCCGGTCGGGCTGCGCGAGGCGGCCGCCCAGCAGGGTGATGGCGGAAAGCGTGCGGCGGTGTTGGACGCGCTGGCGCGCGGGGGGAACCGCGGCCTTTCAGCGTTGGTGACGGCTGTGAACGGCGGCGACGACGACGTCGTCATGTACGCCGCCACCGCCTTGGGCGAAACCCGCGATCCGGCGGCGGTGCCGCACCTGATAAGGCTGCTTCAGCATCCCGACCTGAACGTCGCGCAGGCCGCCATCGATGCCTTGGGCAAGCTGCGCGCGCAGTCGGCGGCGGGCCTTATCGAGGCCATGTTGGAAGCGGATCCGTGGTTGCGGTTTGCGGCGGCGCACGCGCTGGGGGAAATCGCCCATCCGGGCAGCGTGCACGCGCTGATGCGCGCGGCGTCCGATCCGGCGATTTCGGAACTGGCCATCGAAGCGCTGGGCAAAGTCGCGACGGTGCCCGCGGTGACGGTGTTGGCGGAAATCATCACCACCCGCGCGGAAGCGGACAGCTTCGACGGGTGCCTGTTGGCGTTGGGAACCGCGCTTGCGCGCATGACCGACCGGACCGGGCTCGACAACAGCCGGCCCTGGCAGAAGCTCGCTTCGCCCGAGGCCAGCGGGGTTCACGCGCGCCTGGCGTCGTTCCTGCTTGGCCGTGATGTAGAGCCCGACGGCGCGGTGGATCAACATTTTCTGAAGGCGGCTGCCATCACACTGATTCGCAGCCTTGCGCTGCCCTCGCTCTATCCCGCGCTCATCGAGGGCGCCTGGGATCTGTCGGTAGGCGAACCGCTGCTGGAATCGGTGGTGTTCGCCGGGATGGAAATCCACCCCTTCATTCTTGAGGGGCTCCGGCATCAGGATGCCGACGTGCGCGTCTTCTGCTGTAGCGCCGTGGCAGCGATGGGCATCGAAGAAGCCGTCGCTCCGTGTGAAGCCTTGCTCGCGAGCAGGGAGGCGCGCGTCCGGGTGGCGGCCCTGCGGGCCTTGGCTGCGCTTGGCGCGGAGCAGGCTCTGCCGAGCATGATCCGCTGCCTTGCTGATCCGTCCGAGCCGGTATCGGGTGCGGCGGTGCGAGCGCTGGGCGCCATGGATGCGAACCGGGTGACCGGGGCTCTGCTTGCCGAACGCGCCCTTTGCCAGGTCCACGCTGCCTTGGTGTTGGAAGTGATGCGCATCGCCTCCTGCTCGGCCCAGCGTGCTTTCGTGCAGAGTGCCCTCGCCGACGAGCGCGCCGAGGTGAGGCGAGCTGCGGTCTCCGTGCTCTCTGCCGACCAGAGTACGGAAGCCACCGAGATGCTGAGACCGTTGCTTGACGACCCGTCGGTGGGGGTGCGCGCCGAAGTCATCCAAGCGCTGGGCTGCCGCCGCTCGCGCAAGGCCGTCGACGTGCTGCTGGAAGCGTTTGATCGCGACGCAGAGACGCGCGATGCGAGCTTACGAGCCATCGGCCGCATCGGCGATGGCAAGGTCGCCCGTCGCTTGATCGCCAGCTATTCGCAGCACGATCACCAGACTCGGCTGGGGATTGTCGACGCATTGGGGGCCATTTCGGCGCCAGCAGCAGAGCCGTTCCTGGCCCATCTGCTTTCCGCCCCGCAGCCCGAGGTGCGCAGCCGAGCGGTTGTGGCGGTCGGGCAATACGCCACCGACGGCGCCGTGACCAGGCTGGTCCACGCGACCCGCGACGGGGACGCGCGCGTGCGCCTGGCCGCCCTGGAATCGCTGTCCGCTTTCGCCGGGCGCCCCTCTGCTGTGGAGGCCTTCGAGTGCCTGTGCCTGGACCCGATTCCAGCCATCGCAGCCCTGGCGCGGCGCTGTTTGCGGAAGGCGTAGGACCTTGGTTGGCCGTTAACGCGCGAACCGTCCGCGGCCGATGCGCCTGCACCAACGCTTCCCCTCGAGCCGAAACCCCAATGCCTTGAACATCCGAGAGTGACCCCGATGGGTTGACGTAATGCCGGCGGAGTCGAAGGGATACCCCTCGACGACCTCGGCCCCTTGTTCTCGCGCATACGCGACGGCGGCTTCCAGCAGGGCGCTCGCGATATGCTGGTGGCGATAGGGCTGAGCAACGAAGAAGCAGAGCACGGTCCAGGTCGGCGTCTCGGAAGACGTCACGCGAGGCATGGTTCTGGACCGTTCGAGTCGAGCGTAGGTTTTGCGAGGGGCGACTGAGCACCACCCAACCGGTTCGGTGCCCTTGCACGCGAGTAGGCCGATGGGCATTTTCGCCTCGACGAGCTTCAGCATGGATGCCCGCTTTTGCGTGGTGCTCGCTTTCCGCCCACCGCACAGGCGATACAGTGTGCACCAACAGTAGTGCGGGCTACCCTTCGCCTCGAAAAAGCGGGCGAATGCGTCCCAACTCTCGCGCGTAACCGGTTGAATCCTAATTCCGCGGATCACCGCTTAGCTATACCGCACGCAATGCCGCCACGTTACCAGTGACCCGGAGAGCTTGGGTCCTTGTTCGGCAGCGTCAGGCGTCCGGATGCCGCGATTGCCGAAGCCCCCACGCGAGTGCAACACCGATCAGCAAACTTACGGCTCCTATGATGATCACGGCAGCGGTCCACGCAGATTTGACGAGGCCAAGAACAATGAGGAGAAGGCACATCGACGGGATGTGCACGGTGAGGGTCAGAATTCCTCGAAGACTCCTGCGACTCTTCGGCTGCATGGTATTTGGATCCACGTCCGCCTCCCATATTACGGATAGGATAGAAGCCCTCCCAACGCCTTGTTGGACGGCCTCAACGAAGTCCCGCGTCCTCAAGCCGTCTGAGAAGCATGGAGCAAAACGAAAGATGGTCGAGACATGTGTCAGGGTCATCGGTTACGCCCGTCAGATGTCCCCTTGGATTTCTAATACCCGCCATTGCGCCAGCGAACATGAACTTGAACCCCTCCTGTTCGCTCTGCTCCGTCGAGGTCATTCCGGGATTCAGTGGGAGTTTCGGCGGCGCTCCGCCGAAGACTCTCATCATTAGACTTTTCCCATAATCAGTATCGGCCGAAATTCGTTGCACCTCCTCGTCGAGGAATTTCATGGCCTCGAACGTTGACTGTGAAAAGTGCCCGTTGTCGAACAACCGACGCACCTCTGCTGGCAAATCCGGATGGACGTTGCGCTCATCGAACGGATGACCGGTGCTCTCTGCCCCGGCATAACCCTCAGTGAAATTGTGGGCCCGCCTGGTGATTGACTCGAACAGTTCAAGCCTGCTTGCCATCGATCAAGTTCTGGGACTCGCGCGCGTAGATGCGTCGCAGCA
>CAZBIU010000539.1:0-3442 GCA_964491625.1 uncultured Myxococcales bacterium | reverse complement strand
GAGTCTGCGCTCCGCTCGCGAGGCCGCGGCTGCCGCCACCACCGCGGCCATGCTGGCCGACAAGTCCTATCGCGGGGGCGCCAGCACCAACATCGAAGTCGTCGACGCCGAACGCCGCGCCCATGACGCGGATTCGGCCGTGGCTCTGGCCGAGGACGCCGCTCGACAAGCGCGCCTGGATCTCCTGGTCGCCACCGGCGCCTTTCCCTGAGCCGATGGCGACTCTCGCCGCCGACGCGATTTCGCACATTGCGCCGCCCGGCATGCTTGCCTACCGGCAGCGGCACAATCGATGCAGCGGCTTGAGTCCATGCAGAAGGATTCGGCAATGGATGTGATGGTCAAGAGAACCGAAACCGGCCGTGGCAAACGGGTGGCCTTCACGGTGGCTGTCGTGCTTGTGGTGGCGACTCTGATTGCGGTGGTGGCGATTGGATTCCGTGGCAGACACATTCCGCAGAATGCCGCGGCGATGACGACACCTGCTCCTGCCACCGCCAAGTCCGGGTGGCGTCCATGGTGGTTGCACTAACCGCCATCGTCTTCGAAGACTTCACGGGCGCGGGGGCACAAGACCGCTGCGTTTCCCTCAGCCTCACGCCGCTGCCGCGCGCGTCGACGCGGCCAACGACTTCGCCGGGGTGCAATTGACTCGCTCAATTTGGCCGGAAGGTCGCCTCGTAATGATTGAGCGCTCGGCTGATGACGGATCTCTCAAGAACTCGAAACGCAGGTGCCGTCCGGGTTCGTGTGCCAGGCGCCGTGCGCCGTAAAAAACAGGCAGCCCTGGTAGGGTGTTTCGCAAACGTGTGGCCGCGCGAGGCGGCCTTCACGCCAAGGTCACGTCCTTGCAAAGGTAGACGTCTTGGATGGCGTTGAGCAATTGAACGCCTTCGGCGAGCGGACGTTGAAAGGCCTTGCGACCGGAAATGAGGCCCATGCCCCCGGCGCGCTTGTTGATCACCGCGGTTTTCACGGCCTCGGCGAAGTCGTTGTCGCCCGAAGCTCCCCCTGAGTTGATGAGACCGGCGCGGCCCATGTAACAGTTCGCCACCTGGTAGCGCGTGTATTCAATCGGGTGATCGGGGATGAGGTCGGTGTACATGCGCTTGTCGAACTTGCCGTAGCTTCCGCTTTGGTTGAGCGCGGGGTAGCCGCCGTTGTTCTCGGGGAGTTTCTGTTTGATGATGTCGGCCTCGATGGTCACGCCGAGGTGGTTGGCTTGGCCGGTCAGATCGGCGGCCACGTGGAAATCCTTTTCCTTGGTCTTGAACGCCTTGTTGCGCAAGTAGCACCAAAGCACGGTGAACATGCCGAGCTCATGGGCGCGCTGGAACACCTTGGTGGTTTCCTCGATCTCGCGTTGACTGGTTTCGCCGCCAAAATAGATCGTGGCGCCCACGCCCGCCGCGCCCATTTCATGGGCCTGTTCGACCGCGCCGAAATAAAATTCGCTGGCCTTGTTGGGAAAGGTCAGAAGCTCGTTGTGGTTGAGCTTGACGATGAAGGGAATTTTCGGCGCCCACTTCCGGCTGACGATGCCGAGCACGCCAAGGGTAGAGGCGACGGCGTTGCAGCCGCCCTCGTAGGCGAGCTTCAGAATGTTGGAAGGGTCGAAATAAAGAGGGTTCTTGGCGAAGGACGCCCCGGCCGAGTGTTCGATGCCCTGATCCACGGGCAAGATCGAAACATAGCCCGTGCCCTTGAGCCGACCCGACTGCAGCAAGCGTTCGAGCTGCGTGAGCACGCGAATGGAACGATCGCTTTCGAGCAAGACGCGATCGACAAAGTCACCGCCAGGTGCGTGTAGCAAATTCTTCGCGATGCCCTTGCAGGTGTAGCTCAGCAGATTCGCGCCCTCTGCCCCAAGGTGCTTCTCGATGTCAGAAATGTTCATGACGTCCAGTCTACGAGGCAAATCTGCCATCAGCCACGCCGTGCAAGCCAGGCCGAATCGCCACAGCCGCGACCGGCATCTATTGAATCCTAGGAGAATCTCGATGATAGCGCTCAAGAAGGCAGAAACCCGCGGCCGGACCGACCTCGACTGGCTCGACAGCCGTCATACTTTCTCGTTCGGCGAGTACTACGACCCGGCGGCGATGGGCTTTAGCGTCTTGCGTGTGATCAACGAGGACCGCGTAACGCCCGGCGGTGGCTTTCCGACGCATGGCCACCGCGACATGGAGATCCTCAGCTACGTTCTCGAGGGGGCACTGGAGCACAAGGACAGTCTCGGAACGGGATCGATCATCCGACCTGGCGAGGTGCAGAGGATGACGGCGGGGACGGGCGTGCGTCACAGTGAGAAGAACGCGTCGCCCGTCGAGCCCGTACACTTCCTTCAGATTTGGATTCTGCCAGCGCGCGCGGCCCTGGCCCCGGGCTACGAGCAGAAAGCATTTCCCGAGAAAGAACGCCGCGGGCGGCTGCGCCTCGTGGCCTCGTCCGACGGCCGCGAGGGCTCGGTCGTCATGCATCAGGATGCGTCGCTGTACGCCGGACTGTTCGGCGACGGCGAGCAGGCCCCGCACGCCATCGCGCCCGGACGCAGCGCCTACGTGCACGTCGCACGCGGCGAGATCGATTTGCGCGGCAGCGACGGGTCCCATCGGCTGGGTGCCGGCAGCGGCGCAGCGATCACCGGGGAGTCACAGGTCGTGCTGGCGGGGCGGGCATCGGGCACCGATCGAGGCGAGGCGCTGGTCTTCGATCTGCCGTGACAAGCGACCCAACCATTGTCGTGCTCTTCGGCGGCGCTGGCGACCTAGTCTGGCGCAAGCTCATCCCATCCTTGTTCGATCTTTACCGGGACGGGCGGATGCCCAAGCGGTTCGCGATCCTCGCCGTGGATCGTTTGCCCTTTCGCGATGAGGATCTGCACAAACGCTTCCTGGGCGGGGTCACCGAGTTCGCGCGAAACAAGGAAGTGAAGAAGGACGACTGGAAAGCCTTCGCCCGGCACGTGACCTATCATCAGGGGGACTTTCAAAACCCAGCGACCTATTCGAATTTGGAGGCGGCCTGCGCTCGCATGGACACGGTGTGGAAGGCAAAGGCGGGACGCATCTTCCACCTGGCAACCCCGCCCGAAATGGTTCGGGTCATACCCAAGCTGCTGGCCGATGCGGGGCGGAATCGAAACCGGGCGCGCGATCGCATCGTGGTCGAGAAGCCGCTCGGGCACGATCTCGATTCGGCACGGGAGATGAGTCGTACGCTCAGGCAGAGCTTCGAGGAGTCGCAGATCTTCCGCATCGACCACTACCTGGGCAAGGAAACCGTGCAAAACATCCTGGCCTTCCGCTTCGCCAACCCGCTCTTCGAGCCGATTTGGAACCGGCGCTACGTGGACTATGTCACCATCACCGTGGCCGAAGAAGTGGGCATTGGGCACCGGGGCGGCTATTACGAGCACGCAGGCGCCCTGCGCGACATGGTG
>CAZBIU010000538.1:0-3460 GCA_964491625.1 uncultured Myxococcales bacterium | reverse complement strand
CACTACCAGATCATCCTCACCCGCGAGCACGGCCTGGACCAAATCGAGGTGCAAGTCGAGGTCACGTCGCAGATCTTCAGCGATCGCGTCGGGGCCCTAGAAACGCTCGCGAACAAATTGGTCGATACCATCGAACGAGTGATCGGCATCCGCATCAAGGTCACGTTGGTGGAGCCGCAGACCATCCAGCGCAGCGAAGGCAAAGCGAAGCGGGTCATCGACAAGCGAGCGCAATCATGAAAATCCAGCAACTTTCCATCTTCGTCGAAAACAAACCTGGCCACGTCGCGGGTCTGTGCCGCCTGCTCGCCCAACAAGGCGTGAACATCCGCGCGCTGACCCTGGCCGACACCGAGAAGTTCGGCATCTTGCGCCTCATCGTCTCGGATCCGGCCAAGGCTACCCGGGCGCTGGAAGCCCAGGGCCACGTGGTGAAGACCACCGAAGTCGTCGCCATCGAGGTGCCCGACCAGCCGGGCGGGTTGGCGGGCGTGCTTTCGGCTTTGGAAGGCAGCCCCACCAACATCGAATACCTGTATGCGGTTCCGTTCGGCCACCAGGGAAAGGCCGTGCTGGTCTTCCGGTTCGACGATCCGGATGCGGCCATCGGGGTACTTCAGGCCAAGGGTGTCGCCGTCCTGCGGGGCGATGTGATACTCAAGGGCTGATGCCCGTCGCACGCAGTATCGCAGAGCAGCTCGAACGCGCGTCATGGATCCGGCGCATGTTCGAGGAAGGCGCGCGCCTGAAGAAGGAACGCGGCGCCGAGAACGTCTTCGACTTCACCCTCGGCAATCCCGAGGTGGAGCCGCCCGAGCTGACCCTGGCAACCTTGCGCAAGGTCGTGGCGCGCGGAATTCCCGGCAGCCACGGCTACATGCCGAACCCCGGTTTTCCCGAGGTGCGCACCGCCATTGCAGACAAGCTGCGCGGGGATACCGGCCTTGATTTCAAGGCCGACAACGTCTGCATGACCGTCGGCGCTGCCGCGGCCTGCAACGTGGTGCTGAAGGCGATTCTGGATCCGGGCGACGAGGTCATCCTGCTGGCGCCGTTCTTCGCCGAGTATCCCTTCTACGTCGGCAATCACGGCGGGCGCGTGGTGGTGGTGGAGACCGACCCCGACTGCCTGCCCGACGTCGCGGCCATCGCCGCCGCCATCACCGACCGCACGCGCGCCATCATTGTCAACACGCCCAACAATCCGTCCGGGCGCCTCTACCCGGCCGCTTTGCTGCGCGAGCTGGAGGCGATGCTAACCCGCCTGCCCAACCGCCCGCTCGTGGTGAGCGACGAGCCGTACAAGGCGTTGGTCTACGACGGCAACAAGCAAGCCGAGGTCGCGGCGGAGATCTCTTACACCGCGATCTGCTACTCATGGTCCAAGGCACAGGCCCTGGCCGGAGAGCGCATCGGCTTTCTGGCGCTTTCCCCGCGCATTCCCGACGCGGCCCAAATGTTCGCCGCCTGCGCGTTCGCCAATCGCACCTTGGGTTTCGTGAACGCACCGGCGCTGTGGCAGCTGGTGATGGCCGAGGCCGCCGACGCGTGCGTCGACGTGGCCGCGTATCAGGGAAAGCGCGACCTGCTTTGCGACGGCTTGGCGCACGCCGGATACGACGTGCGGAGGCCCGAAGGTGGTTACTACGTGTTCCTGAAGACGCCCATCGCCGACGATGTTGCCTTCGTGGGCATGCTGGCTGATCAAGGCGTGCTGGCGGTGCCGGGCGTGGGCTTCGGACGCGGCGGCTACCTTCGGCTGTCGATCACCGCTTCGCTTGCCACCATCGAACGGTCCCTGCCTGCCTTCGCGCGCGCCTTCAAAGCCGCGCGCGGCTGACGCCTCCACGCCTTCGCGGTTTCTGTGTAGGAAGGTGTGGTTTTCAGGATCTCCGTTATCGGGGTAGTCGCGTGGCGGTCGTTGCGGGGCTCGACGATAGGGCCTCGCCGCGGTGCCCAGGTCAGCGCCGGCTCTCGGCGCCGCTACACGCAGATGAGCCGTCTTTCGACGACCGAGCCACTGTAAACCGCAAGTGACCGTGCAACGGAGACCGCAACGGGAGGTAAACATGTCCAAGTCGAGATGGGCCGTCGCTCTCATGTGTTGCTTCGCAGGCTGCGAATCGAGCGAGCCCGGGTCGGGTCACGGCGACGCTGCCTCTTCACACCCGGATGCCCGCGATAGCGGGGGCGTCTCGGCCAGTGGCGGAAGCACCTCGGCGCAGGGAACGGGCGGCACGGCTGCCGTTGGGTCCGGCGGCACGACGGCTGGTTTCGGCGGCGCTACCGTCGGCAGCGGCGGTTCCAGTGGTACGGGTGGCGCAGCCGGACCCGACGCGGGCACGCTGGGGACGGGCGGCAACCTCGGCAGCGGCGGCACGAGCGGTGTCGGAGGCACGCTGGGCAGAGGCGGCGCCACCAGCACGGGCGGCGGCACGAACGGCGTCGGAGGCACGCTGGGCAGAGGCGGCGCAACCAGCACGGGCGGCAGCAGCCCTGGTACCGGCGGCACGACCGCCGGCACGGGCGGCGCGCTTCCGGGGACGGGCGGCAGCAGCCACGGCACAGGCGGTGCCCAAGCAGCCGGTGGCACGTTCAACACAGGGGGCAGCAACTCCACCGGCGGCGCGACGAGCACGGGTGGCACGGCCGGAACAGGCGGAACCAAGGGCACCGGAGGCAGCACGAGTTGCTACGCGGCGCCAGCGCAGCAGATTGGCACCCAGGCACCCGGCGGTACGGTTAGCGGGAACGGCACGGTGAGAATCTGGGCCAAATCGCCGCATCAGATCGTGCGCCTGCAGACGAAACTGGTGGTGCCGCCGACGCCGCCCGCGTCGGGCACGCTGTTCCTTTGGCCGGGTCTTCAACCCGACGGTGTCAATTTCGATCCGATCGACAACGGCGTGCTGCAGCCCGTGTTGACGTGGGGTTCTTCGTGCGCGCCCGGAAAAGAGCCACGGAGCTATTCGACGTGGTGGATCTCCGGTCAGTACGTCAATACGAACGGCCAGGTGTCGGGCTACACCGGGTGCGACGGCGGCGCCATCATGTCCGTCAACGTGTGCGACACGCTGGACATCGACATGGCGCTTTCCGGCAGCACCTGGACACAGACTGTGATCGACGAGCAGACGGCCCAAACGGTGACCTACAGCATAGACATGAAAGACCAGGCACAGAATCTCGCCTACTTCGTGATCGAGGAGTACTCGTCGGCACCGGTGTCCGAGGTGATCTTCACGGACACCATCCTCACGTTCGATTCGTCAGACGCGACCGATTGCAAAGTCTCCGAGCGCGGTCAAACCGATTTCGTTTCGTCCCCGGCTGCATCAGGCGACGGATTGCAGTGCTCGATACCGCAGATCATCTTGCGGGCGTCGGGCATTCAATGATCTAGGACCTGTCCCCAAATTCGGCGACCAAAAATTTGCGCGATAGCTCATCCGGTGGCTTC
>CAZBIU010000537.1:0-3479 GCA_964491625.1 uncultured Myxococcales bacterium | reverse complement strand
TTGCGCCTACGCGCCCATTCGGTATCGCTTCAGTTTGCTGTACAACGTCCGAAGGCCGATGCCGAGAGTCCTGGCCGACTCCGCCTTGGTTGCCGCGCGCTTCAGGTGCTCGCCGATGACCACGCGTTCGACGTCCGCCAGCGTGGCTTTTCCCGATACCACGATGGAATCTGGTGAAACCACAGTGGCCGGTGGCGGGTTCGTCCGCGCTGGCATCGCGGAGGGGCGGCGGGTGACCGTCGTGGATTCAAACTCCTCAAGGCCGATGGTCTCGCCAGTTGCCAACATGGCCGCGCTCTCGACGGCATTCTTCAGCTCACGCACGTTGCCTGGCCACGACAGTTCGGTAAGCCAACGCATCGCTTGCGGCGCGATTCCTCTGATCTTGCCACCATTGCGTCGATTGAAATCGGCAATGAAGGCCTCGACCAGCGCCGGAATGTCCTCGCGACGCTCACGCACCGGCGGCACCACGATGGTCACCACCTTGAGCCTGTAGTAGAGATCCTCGCGAAACCGCTTAGCGAGGATCGCTTCTTCGAGATTGCGGTTGGTGGCCGCCACCACGCTCAGATCGACGTTGACCAGCGTGGTTCCGCCCACGCGGCGAAAGGCATTGCGTTCAAGCACGCGTAAGAGTTTGGCCTGTGTCGAAGGATCCAATTCCCCAATCTCGTCGAGAAAAAGCGTTCCTCCGTCCGCCAACTCGAAGAGCCCGCGCTTTCGTTCGTGAGCGCCAGTGAACGCTCCGCGTTCGTGCCCAAACAACTCATTCTCGAGCAGATCGCGCCCAAGCGTGGCGCAGTTGATGGGCACGAAGAGATGCTTGCGTCGCGGGCCACGCGCGTGCAGGGCGCGTGCGATCAATTCCTTGCCGCTGCCACTCTCTCCCAGCAAAAGCACATTGGCCTTGTAGCGCGAGATCTTGTCGATGGTGGCGAAGAGCCTGGACATGGCGGCGGAGTTCCCCACCACACCGAGGTGCTCAAGCGTGGCCGGCGCCGGATCGTGTGGCTGTTTCTCTCCAAGGGTCTTGTCGACCAGAGAGCGCAGTCGACTCGCGACGACCTCTACCTGAAAGGGCGGCCCCAGGTAGTCAGCAGCGCCTTGCTGCATGACATCCACCGCGTCCTGCAAAGCCGAGGTGGCGCCCAGAACCATGACCGGTATTTCGGGACTCTTTTGCGAGGCGCGCGCAAGGATCGACTGAGTCGGAGGCGCATCTGGCCGCTGGCAGGCGACAACAGCGACAAATGGGCGGCGGTCGAGTGCTGCCAGTGCTTCGCTCTCGCTGACGGCGACTTCAATCTTGAGACCAGCCGCCACAAGGCCTCGCGGCAAGGCGGAGTCGGAGGATAGCCCGACGATCAGGCAAACTTCCCCGCTACCCCAGCGGCGCGACTTGGACATGGTCGAAGTATGCCGAATCGGCATGTTGGGTGCAATCGGAGCCTCTCACAGTTGCCGAAAACGCAGTCGCTGGCAGTATGGGCTGTGCTAGGTCTTTTCTGTTCGCCGCGCACCACCGCGACGAAACGATCCGCCACTCGATACGACATAGTCGCGCTGCGGTCGCGAAAATCCAACAGCGCCGCTCAGGCGGCTGCCGTAAAACGAATTGTTTCCCAGCTTGGCCCCCGAGAAATTGGCCGCCATGAGATCGCAGTTCAAGAACCATACGCCGAGCAAGTTGGCGTTGCGAAAATCGCAGCCCGAGAGGTACACGCGCTCGAAGCGCGAGCCACGAAGATCGGCCCCTTCAAAGTCTACCCGATCTAGCTCGGCGCCAAGGATCACGGTGCCCTGCAGACATGACTTTTCTCGTTGGGTGATCACGCGTTCGCAAGCACGGGCCGGCCTGGGGATGAAGACGGGCGAGCTTGTGGCAGGGCGCCGTGCGTTTGGCGCGTGGTCGCAAGTCTTGTCGTGCATGGCATGGAATCCTTCCTATGGGGCAATCAGCTATCTATCAGCGAGAATCGTGCAGCGAGAATCATGCCAGGTAGTCCAAGGGCAACCTCCAACCGGGATGGCGTCCCCTGCACCTAGGCAGTTCTCTGACATGCTGAAATGGCACGCCATTCATGCACGCCAGACTGCACGATTGGCAGACTGACTTTCCCGTCATGGACTAGAAATCGATCCGGGAAGAAGGAACGGGCCTTGTGGCCGTTAGGGCGCCTCCCCAGAGTCAAGGTGCACAGCCGCGCCAATTCGCACCGAAATTCTTGCGACTACAGCAGGGACAGCACGGGGGCCGGCACGACAGGTGCATCGAAGGGGAGGCATCTCATGGTTGATGGAGTCCCAGACAAAGGTCACTACCTCCGGATCCCTTCGTCCGTTCTGATTCTGACAAGGGGATCGGCGGAGACCGACAAGTTGCTGAAGGAGTTCGAGGATCGCATCGATCTTTGGATCGTGCGGGTTCCCAGCCTTCAAGCAGGCGTCGCAGCCATGCGGTTCGCGTTGGTTGCACTCGTTATCATTACACCTGAAATTCCGTCCGACGATGTCAGCGTGGTGCTAGAAGAAGTGAGCCGACTGGGCAGACATACGCCGGTGCTGCTCCTGCGCTCCGAAACGGAGGAAACGCTGCCTGACTGGCGGTCGCACAGTATGGCCGTCCTTCGCAGCCCTCTGGCGCCCGGCCTCCTTAGTCGAGCCGTGGATTTGGCGTTGCAGCCGACGCGAACAAACCGGGCGCGGCGCCGCCCGAACTAGTGTTCACCGTCTGCTCTGCCGCCGGCATCGCTCAGCCAGAAGATCCCTTCGTCCCTCATCTCTGTCTCGGTCACCGAAAAAATGGAGAACTCCCCGATGTCCCTCGCTCGACCGGCCTATCAGGCGACTCTCTTGGTCTTTGCCTTCATGCTGATCACCACGACCAGTGCTTGCGTGACCAAAGGCACCTACGACAAGAAAGTCGCAGAGCTCGAGACACTCCGAGCGGACCACGACCGCGCCGCGGCTGACCGGGAAAAGGATCTGAAGGCTCAGATCGAGCGACTGCAAACACAGGTAAGCGAGGCCGACAAGCAGATCAACGCGCTTACGGCCGAGCTGACTGAGCTGCGCAAGAGAATCGCTGAGACGACCGCACTGGCCGAATCCGTTGACTGGTAACGAAGCGCGGGCTCTTCCCGCAAATACCCTACAATGAACATTGCCAATAGCCCACATCGACCCAGCGATTGAACTTGTGGCCGATGCGTTCGAAATGGGCGACCTTCTTGAAGCCGAGCTTTTCGTGTAATCGCTCACTTGGCGGATTGGGAAGCGCGATCCGTGCGACGGCAGTCGCAAATCCATTCAGCTTGAGAGCGGCCAAGAGATCCGCGTAGAGCTTCCTACCAACGCCACCGCCAATGCGGTCTTGGCGCACGAAAACCGTGCCGACGGGCCAGAGATGAAAAGGCGTCACTTCGTGTCGCTGCGGCATTCTCCAGGCCTAGTGCCGATTCGGCATGCAGCTTGTG
>CAZBIU010000536.1:0-3485 GCA_964491625.1 uncultured Myxococcales bacterium | reverse complement strand
GCACATTCACAGTCGACGGAGGCACGTACGACATCTATCAGCACACGCAGGTGAATCAGCCGTCGGTTACCGGTGCCAACGCCACGTTCCCGCAATTCTACAGTATCCGGCAGACGGCTCGCCAGTGCGGACACATATCCCTTACCGAGCACTACAAAGAATGGGCAAGTTTGGGTCTGACGCTTGGAAAAATGGAAGAAGCCAAGATCCTCGTGGAAGTAGGGGGCGGCGGCTCTGGGAGCATCACTTTCACCACGGCAACGATAACGGCCCAATGAACGGGACCCCGGGGTGTCCAGAAAGGAATCGCTGGAATTCTTGCACAGGATCGCGGAGATTCACAGCTTGAATCTGCATGGCTGTGCGGGCAGATTGGCGATGGAATCGACTTTGGCCACCCGGCGCGCCAGGTCCACGAGCTGTGCCATGGCGGCACTCTTGGCGATGATCCCGAGCGGCTCCTCCACGTGGCGAGCCACACGAATCAGGGCTCGGCGGTGCGTGCGCAGTTTCTGCTCGGCCGTCTTGAGCGTCTCCATGACCCCTGGAGCGAGACATCGAGGCAGTCCTTGAGTCGATTCGCCTCGAAGAAACGCAGCTCTTCCGCGTGTTCGTCACCCCACTCCTCGCGCGTTCGTCCGATCAGATGGCAGGCCGCACTGCCCTCGCCCACGCAGCGATCTTCGAGAACGTAGATCTCCTCGCCGGAGCTCCGGCTGAGGTAACCGCTGGTGAGACCACAGATGGTCCAGCACGCAGGCACATCCGATCGACCGAAGTGCAGAAGATGTTGCTCCGCTTCGTAGGTGGCGGTCAGCATCATGCCTTCCTTGGAGAGAGGATCCTGGCTTCGGCTCAACAGATGGGGCAACTCCTTCAATCTGAGTGAATTCGCCATTCATCATGATTGTGTGGATCGAGAAGAGAACCGCAAGTTGCCGAGAACACACGGGTCACCGGTGGCACGGGAACTGCTTCTGGATCTAACGGCGTGCATCTGCCAGTGGCGCCACCTCGGCGGCAGCTGGGCAGACAGGCTCGAGAGGTTCACGTGCGAGTAGCGCTCAGGTCGTCAGCAACATCCCGGTCACGCAAGATAACGAGGATTCCCCCTCTCTCTCTCAAGAAAGCCCCCTCGGGCATCGCGGGCCTCGACGAGCTCACCAGCGGCGGTTTGCCGCGTGGGCGAACCACGTTGGTCTGTGGCAGCGCGGGCTGCGGCAAGACGCTATTCGCCACGGAGTTCCTCGTGCGCGGGGCGGTCGAGCACGGCGAGCCCGGCGTCTTCATGTCGTTCGAGGAAACCGAGGAGGAGCTAGCCGCCAACGTGGTCTCCCTGGGCTTCGACTTGCGCCAGATGGTCGAGCGGAAGCAGCTGGCCATCGACCACGTGCGCGTGGAACGCAATGAGATCGAGGAGACCGGTGCGTTCGACCTCGAGGGCCTGTTCGTGCGGCTGCGGCTCGCCATCGACAGCGTGGGCGCCAAGCGCGTGGCTCTTGACACCATCGAATCGCTCTTCAGCTCCTTGCCCAACCCCGCCATCCTGCGCTCGGAGCTGCGGCGCCTGTTCCGCTGGCTCAAGGAACAGGGGATGACCACCGTCATTACGGGCGAGCAGGGGGCCGGCACCTTCACCCGCCAGGGGCTCGAGGAGTACATCTCCGACTGCGTGATCTTCCTCGACCACCGGGTCAACGACCAGATTTCCACGCGCCGCCTGCGAGTGGTCAAGTACCGGGGCACCACCCACGGCAGCAACGAGTATCCCTTCCTCATCGACGAGACCGGCATCTCGGTCCTTCCCATCACGTCGCTGCGGCTCGATCGCGAGGCTTCCAGCGAACGCGTGTCCACCGGCATCGAGCGGCTCGACGAGATGCTCGGCGGAGGCTACTTCAAGGGGACCACCATTCTCTGCTCCGGGTCTGCCGGCACCGGCAAGACCAGCATCGCCGCCCATCTGGCGCGCGCCACTTGCGCGAAGGGCAAGCGCTGTCTCTACTTCGCTTTCGAGGAATCGGCCGCCCAGCTCCTGCGCAACATGGGCTCCATCGGCATCGACCTCGGGCGCTACACCGCCAACGGCAGTCTTGACCTCGTGGCCTCCCGCCCGTACGTCCAGGGCCTGGAGATGCACCTGCTCAGCATTCACAAGGCGGTCAACCAGCGCGAACCGGCGTTGGTGGTCATCGACCCCATCTCCAACCTCGTCGGCGCGGGTAGCCAACTCGGCAGCAACTCCATGCTCACCCGGCTCCTCGACTTTCTCAAGACCAGGGGCATCACCACCTTGTTCACCAGTCTCACCGAGGGTGGCGCCGGCACGGAGCAGACCGCGGTGGGCATCTCCTCGCTCATCGACACCTGGCTGATGCTGGATGTGGTGCGCGGCGGCGGGGAGCGCAACCGCACGCTGGACATCATCAAGTCGCGCGGCATGGCCCACTCCAACCAAACGACCGAGTACAAGATCTCCGACCAGGGTGTGCTCTTGCTCGACACCTACCTCGGGCCGAGCGGCGTGCTGACCGGGTCGGCCCGCCTGGCCCGCGAGGCCGCGGACCAGGCGCAGGTCGCCTTGCAGGAGGAGGAGATCGCGCGCCGGCAGGCGCTGCGGGGCATTCGCCGAAACGCCTTTGATGGCCGCCTTGCCACCCTGCAGGGCGAGTTCTCCGTCGAGGACGCGGAGCTTGAGCGGGACATCCAGGAACGGATCCGCCAGCGCGACGGCGCTCCTGCGGCGCGCGACGCCATGGCCAGAAGCCGGCACGCCTTCGCGCGAGCGCCAGACGCCGGCAATGGGAAGCACAACGGGAAGCACAAGGAAAAGGGACACCGCACATGATTGGCCCAGCGATGGCTCGACGGAAGAAGGCCAGGGCCACCAAAGTCGGCCCCGTGCCCAACCCGATGTGGGAGCTCCGGCTCTATATCGCTGGCCGTACCGCCAAGGCGATGGCCGCGCTCTCGAACCTGCAGCGCATCTGCGACGAGCGCCTCGCGGGCAAGTACCGCATCGAAGTGATCGATCTGCTGCGCAACCCGGCGCTCGGACGTGGCGACCAGATCCTCGCCATCCCGACCTTGGTGAGAAAACTGCCGAGCCCGATGAAGAAGATCATCGGCGACCTGTCCAACGCCCAGCGAGTGCTCGTGGGGCTAGACCTCAAGGAGCTGTGAGAGGAGGCCTAGCCATGGGATCAAAAACCGAGACGCTCTCTAGCTTGCCCAAAGCATCAGTCAGTGCGTCTCGCCACCTGCTTCGTCTCTACGTCACTGGCACCACTGCCGGTTCCACCCGCGCCATCCAGAAGGTGCGGCAGGTGTGCGACGAGCATCTCGAAGGCCGCTACGACCTGGAGGTGATTGACATCTACCAGCTGCCAGCCCTGGCTAAGCACGACCAGATCATCGCCACCCCGACCCTGGTCAAGGTGCTGCCAGCGCCCCTGCGCCGCCTCATCGGCGACCTGTCGAACGTC
>CAZBIU010000535.1:0-3501 GCA_964491625.1 uncultured Myxococcales bacterium | reverse complement strand
CTATCGTCCCTACGTTCAGGTGCGGCTTGTTTCGAATGAACTTTTCTTTGGCCATGGTGTCCTCCTGGAGGCGGAACTTCTCACGAGCTACTGCCCCGGTTCGCGACGCCTGCCGCGACGTGACCCGGAACTGGAGCGAATCGCAGGAACTGCATAGTGAACGTTGCCCGACCCTGCGTCAACGAGCGAACATCGGTTGAATAACCAAACATGCTGGAAAGTGGGACCTCGGCGCCAACCGCCTGAGCCCCACCACGCGCCTCGATCCCGAGGATTCTGGCGCGTCGTGAGGAGAGATTGCCGACGACCGTGCCCACATACTGGTCCGGCACGACCACGTCAAGTGACATCAGCGGCTCAAGCAGAGCCACATCGGCGCGACCAAGCGCGTCGGCGATCGCCTGCGCAGTCGCAATCTGAAACGCCATCTCGTTCGAATCGAGTGGATGGTAGCTGCCGTCGAGCAAGGTCACCACCGCGTCAGCAATCGGATAGCCGGCCACGGCGCCGCGGCCAAGAGCAGTCCGCGCACCGCGCTCGACCGCCAGGGCGTGGTCTTTCGGCACTGCCCTTGGGGTAGCCTGATTGTGGAAGATGATCCCGGTCCGATCCGCCGCCGGCTCGACCCGCAGCTTCACGTGCGCGAAGAGTCCGCGCCCACCGATGGTGTGCTCGAAGCGGCCCTCTGCCTCCGCTGACCTGCCAATCATCTCACGATACGCGACCTGTGGCCGCCCCACCGAAACGCCGAGGCCGTATTCGCGAACCAGCCTATCGACGATGACCTCCAGGTGGAGCTCGCCCATGCCCGAGATCAGCGTTTGTCCGGTCTCTCCGTCGGTCGCGACGGCAAAGGACGGATCTTCAATCGCCAGTCTCTGCAAAGCCTTGAGCAGTGCCTGCTGTTCACTATTCGTCTTGGCCTCAATTGCAACTGAACAAGTGGGCTGTGGAACCTCAATCAAATCAAGTGTGATTGGATTGGCGACATCACAGAGCGTGTCGCCAGTGGATGTCGAGCGCAATCCAAGTGCAGCAGCGATATTGCCGCATGTGACTTGACGAATCTCCTCGCGATGATTGGCGTGCATACGCAGGAGACGTCCGATGCGCTCACGCTTGCCCTTAGTTGCGTTGAAGACCGTTGCACCAGAATCAACCTGACCCGAGTACACCCTGAAATACGTTAGCGGCTCAGACACCAAGTCGCCCATGATCTTGAAGGCCAGCGCGGAAAATGGCTCGCTGCCCGAAGCGCGACGAAACGTCTGGCCGCCGTCAGAGCCGTGACCGTGCACCGGTGGCATGTCGGTTGGCGATGGCAGATAGTCCACGACCGCGTCGAGCAGCGGCTGCACGCCCTTATTCTTGAAAGCCGCACCCAAAACCACCGGCACCGCCTTGCCGGCGATGGTCGCCCGGCGCAAAGCCGCACGGATGTTCTTTTCGGACACATCCCTGCCGTCCACGTACACGGCGAGGATCTCGTCGTCTACCTCGCCAAGACTCTCGATCATCGCCGCCCGAGCGCTCTTGGCCACCTTCACCAGGTTCGCGGGGACCTCTCGCTCCATGAACAGCGCACCCGTCGTGTCGCCAACCCACTCGAGCGCGCGCATCTTGATCAAATCCACAACACCGCAGAAGGAATCTTCCAGGCCGATGGGAATCTGAGTAAGCACCGGGTGCGCCTTGATCCGGTCGCGAATCTGCTGCACGCAGCGCCACGGATCGGCCCCCACCCGGTCACACTTGTTGATGAAAGCGACCCGCGGCACCTGGTAGCGATCAGCCTGCCTCCACACCGTCTCTGACTGGGGCTCCACCCCACCCACGGCGCAAAAGACGGCCACCGCGCCGTCGAGCACACGCAAACACCGCTCCACTTCCATGGTGAAGTCCACATGCCCAGGCGTGTCGATGATGTTCACCCGATGATCACGCCAAAAGCAGGTTGTCGACGCCGACGTGATGCTGATGCCCCGTTCCTGCTCCTGCTCCATCCAATCCATCACCGCCGTCCCATCGTGCACTTCGCCGATCGTGCGTGAGACACCCGTGTAGAACAGAATGCGCTCTGTGGTCGTGGTTTTCCCCGCATCGATGTGCGCCATCAGCCCGATATTCCGGGTATGTTCTATGGGGACTTGCCGAACCACGACTTCTACCTTCTACGCGCTCAAGTAGATCCTCTGACAGGCTACGCCTTCAGTTGACCACAGGGTCCGCGTTCTTCCTTTGCCGGGACGAGACTAGTCCAGGCTACTTCGGTCGGCTGGAAGCATGGGCCAAAACTTCGGTCTTGGCCAACCCCTTCAACGACCTATCGAGCCTGAATCTCCCGCCCTTATGTAATTGTCTAATTGTTTTGGGACGATAAGCTCTTCTCTAGTGACTACCACCGGTAGTGCGCAAATGCCTTATTGGCTTCCGCCATCTTGTGAGTGTCTTCGCGCTTCTTAACCGCCGCGCCCTTGTTGTTGGAGGCATCCAGCAGCTCTGCAGCAAGCTTTTCACGCATGGTCCGGCCGTCCGAACGCTCGCGCGCCGAGTGGATCAGCCAGCGCATGCCGAGCGCCAGCGCTCGATCGGGGCGAACATCGACCGGGACCTGATACGTGGCACCGCCGACCCGCCGAGACTTCACTTCAATCTTCGGCTGAACGTTCGACATGGCCTTATCCCACACCTTGACGGGATCATCGGCGGCCTTCTCGGCCACGAGGTCAAAGGCGCCGTACACGATGCCCTCCGCGATGGCCTTCTTGCCGGACTCCATCACTGTGTTGACGAACTTGGTAATCCGCCGACGAACATCGATCGCCTGATCGGTGAACTTCGGATCGGGAAGGGGCTTGCGCTTGGGAACTTCACCTTTGCGTGGCATCTGTCAGCAACTCCGTAGAATAACTCAGCAAGCCTATTTCGGCCGTTTGGCGCCGTACTTCGAGCGCCCCTGACGACGGTTGCTCACGCCAGCCGTGTCGAGGCTGCCGCGAATAATGTGGTAACGAACACCAGGAAGATCCTTCACGCGACCGCCGCGAATCAGAACGACCGAGTGTTCCTGCAAGTTGTGACCCTCGCCCGGAATATACGTGGTGACTTCCATTCCGTTGGTGAGGCGCACGCGCGCGACTTTGCGCAGAGCCGAGTTCGGCTTTTTCGGCGTGGTCGTGTAGACGCGCACACAGACGCCTCGGCGCTGCGGGCAAGACTTGAGAGCCGGCGAATTCGTCTTCCTCGGCATGAGCTGCCGGCCGGTCTTTACGAGCTGATTGACGGTAGGCATGTTTTTCGGGTTTTCCTCGCGAAACGCACCCCTCAAGGGTGCTGCTAGTGCCCAGCAGTTTCCGGGCCAGAGGAGTGGTGCATTATAGGGATCGAGATCCCAAAGTCAACGACAACTTCAGGATTTTCGCATCTGTCTGAAGGCAGAAACGGTGCGGCGAACCGCCCTATTCCCCAAGGTCCGCAGCGGCTTCGATGGGCTCGTCGATC
>CAZBIU010000534.1:0-3504 GCA_964491625.1 uncultured Myxococcales bacterium | reverse complement strand
CTCCGTGATTTCGGTCTCTCCACTGCAAGATCCGCAGATAGGAGGAGCCAGGTCAAAGTCCAGCAAGGGTCGTACCGTGAAAACGCGGGGAAGAATCGAACGGTCACGCCTGCTGGTCGGCAGAATCGAGTCGGCAAGACTTGCCTCGGGCTGGCCGAGATAGGCGATGTCGGCCCGGCGACAGGCGGCCTGGAACAGCTACGCCACGCGCCCATTCCTTCTGGGCCGAGGCCTTCTACGACAGCTGCCGCGCCAAGGGTATTCCCCACCAAGTCATCCTGCGCGCCCTGGCCTTCAAATGGATTCGCATCCTCTGGCGCTGCTGGCGCGACCGTCAGCCCTACGACGAGGCCCGCTACCTCCTCGCTCTCCAGAAACGCAATTCGCCCATCGTCGCCATCGCCGCTCAATCACCGTAGTTTTTCCTTGCGGCCCGCCTCAGGGCGTGAGTTCGACAGCAGACAACGGGTCACACTGGCACGTCATCGATCTTGTTGACCCAAACATGCCAGCTTAACGTTCTCCTCGCGGCGTTCGCGTTAGGCCCAGATCTCCGGACATCAAAAGCGAAACCTCAGCTCGGCTCCGTATCCGTTCCGGCCGAGTGACGTCGGGGCCACGAAGACGACTCTTTGCTCGTCCGCGACGATCCAGGGCACCTTCATAGTTAGCCCCAGGATGAAGGCGGCTGCGCCGACGAGTTGGCCAGTGCCGACAATGGCCCAAGCAAGGCGCTCGCCACTGTCGTGAAGGTTCGATGCGAGGTAGATGAACGGCCCAGCAAAGGGCAAAAGGAGCACCTCGCGGTCATCGCCGTTTCCACCCACCGCGGCCGCCTTGATGAAACCCAGTCCATAGGAGACACCGAACAAGGCGGCTCCACCGATCACGAGCCACTTGCGTGCACGCTTCTCCAAGTGATACCCCGGGGGTACTCCGCGTGCGGGATCAAAGCGCTCGGCCTCGGCAGGCGGAGGCATCTCGTCACTCTCTGTCGGAAACGCCGAAGCGAGCACTCTCGTTGGCGCCTGCCGCGTGGGTTGGCGAGCAACATTCACGGATGGGGGAGGCGTGTCCGCCAGAGCCTGCTCTCCGCGCGCAACCACAGCCGTTTGCCCCAGCGCATGGACCGCGAAGAACGTAAGGCTCGCAGCGAGGTTCCGCATTGAAAATACAAACCAGGTTGACGACCTCATAGTGAGGCATCTTACCGGCAATCGCTGGCCAAGAGTACCCACCACGCGATTCCGTCTTCTTCGCACGTGAAATGTCCTCGGCGTGGGAAATCCGACTGTCTATAGAGCGATTTGCCCTTCAGCTGCAAGCCCGCCGCAGAACCAGCTCGCTGATGTTACACGAATGTCCCTGCGGGGGTATTGACAGCTGCAACGGCATTATGCTGGCCTACCGTGCGGTGTTTCGTCGGCTTAGAGCGAGCCCCAAGACGACTCCAAGGCTGGAGAGGGCAAGTTCAACGAGACAAGGTGGCCAGAAGGAACCCATGACACCGCGGTGGAAAGCTACCTGGACAACGAGCAGCGATACCAGAATCGACAACCAGCCGAGCAGGCGCTCCTCTGCCAGGAGTCGCCGTGCAAGAATCGTCGCGACCGCGAATGCGAGGATATTTCTCGCCGTAGCCGCCAAGAGGAAGTACACATCCGACAGCGGGTTCCAGGCTCCGGCCACGTATTCCTCGCGGAGGTGGGCATGGAAGTAGGGCCACACACGCCCTTGCCCCAGAGTTGGATCATTCAGGGTCGCAAGGTAGGCACTCAGAAGCAGCACGAGGTACCAAAGCACTGCTGCCGCGGCGAGCGTTGCTCCCACTCGAAGAACCGCGTGCGCTGACTGCCGTGATGAGGAAGACATTACCAAACAACTTGATGCAACTCAGGTCCGCCGAACGCCCTGCCGTTCAGCGGTCTGGGCGCCGCCAAGCCGGCGCTGCGATTCTACGCCGATGCCTCTGCGGCGACCAGGTCCGCTGCAACGGCATAATGGAAGCTCAACGAGCGGAAGCCCGGACCGAGAAGTCAGAACCGATGACCAGCGTGGCCGAGTAGGAGGAACTGGCTTCGATGTACCCGACCTCGGGCGTTTCGTGGGTGGTCTGTCCCGCCGCAAACTTCGCGCGGATGCCCGACTCTCCGCATGGCTTCACGCGAACCGACTTCGAGGCACCCGGCCCCAACAAACCGAGAGCTTCCGCAAAGCACCGGCCCTCGAGGCGAACATCCTGGACCTCAACGCCGGACTCATTCCGGATGGTGACCGAGGCTCGGCCCAAGCAGCTCGCAACTGCCAGTAGCACACCTACGATCGCGAGCCATCTTCGATCCATGCGGAGTCTGCCTTGCCGTTCAGCTGCGGGGGCGCCGCCAAGCCGGCGTCTCGATTCTATATGAATTCACTGCGGCGTCCCCGTCTGCTGCAACGGCTTTATGACGGTGCCGACGACAAAGAGAAGCGTTTCCCTTTCTTCCCATCCTCGTCTGGCCTAGTTGAGAATTCCCCTAGAAGCGCTTCACCCAGGTCACTCCCGAGTCCGATGACGTGTACAGGTACCCGCCGGAACCGAGGCCGGTCCCAACGATGAGCTTTGTCCCGTCGGTTGACGACGCCACCGTCCGCCAACTGTCCTGCCATCCATGCGATGCCCAGGTCGCACCAGAATCTGAGGACGTATAGATGTACTTGGTCACAGCCACGACCTTGGTGCCGTCGCCCGATGAAGTCACGGCCTCCCAGTTTTCGGAAGAACCGGTCTGGGTCCAAGTCGTACCCGCGTCGTTCGATACGTAGATCGCGTAGGCATTGTACGCCAAGGCGACCAATGTGGAGCCATCGGCGGAGGACGTCACATCCGACCACTCGGTCACCCACGCATCGGCTTTCTTCGGTCCAACCTGGGTCCAGGTCGATCCCGAGTCCGTGGACAAATAGATACCCGTCCCGACCGCAACAAGTTTCGTGCCGTCCGCCGAGAACGCCACCCCGTTCCAGTACTGGGACGACGGTCCCCCCTGCGTCCAGGTCACACCGGAATCCTGCGAAGTGTAGATGGCACCTGTCGCGAGGCCGGGAGATCCCACAGCGACGAGCTTCGTTCCGTCAGCCGACGACGCCAGCGATTTCCAGTCTTGAGATGATCCACGTTGTGTCCAGGTCGCCCCTGAATCGGTCGACGTGTAGAGGAAACCAGGCAAGGTCCCGGCCACCAGCTTGGTTCCATCCGCCGACGAGGCGACCGAGCTCCACGAACGCAACGTTCCCCGCTGGGTCCATGTCGCGCCCGAGTCGGCCGACGTGTAGATGTATTCGTCGGGTGACGCCACTGCAACGAGCTTGCGACCATCCGCGGAAGACGCCACGGCTTGCCAGTATCGTGCCGTACTGGGAGTAGCGGTCGTGCCTCCGGCGCCACCCGACTGAAAGCTAGAGCCGCCCCCGGATCCGCCGCTGACTGCCCCGGCTGAGCCACCGGTTCCAGTTCCGGAACTC
>CAZBIU010000533.1:0-3507 GCA_964491625.1 uncultured Myxococcales bacterium | reverse complement strand
ACTGACGACGGCTTCTCCCGTTCCATTGGTTCCAACGTACGGGGTCCGGCCCGATACAGCGGTGCCGGGGCTGGCCACGCTGCCGAGAGGATTCTTGCCGGTGTTGCCGATCCAGACCATCAGCTCGATTCCCGGGACCGGAGGCGTTGCGGACGAGTTGCTGAACCAGACGTCATAGACCGCGTCTCCGGTAGAGCCCATGGTGAACGACCAGCTGCTCTTCACCGACGTAAGTTGACTGATCTGCTTGCCGCCCTTGTAGGGCCCGTAGAACTGGATACCGTCGTGACCCGGCCCCCAGCCGCTGATGATGGCGGGGAAGGATCCGGGGCCATTGTTCGGGGCCTGGAAACTTCCGCCGGTCGTGTACGTGAAACCAACGCCCCCGGAGGTGGCGCTTACCTGCATCGTCATCGCATTCCCATTCGTGGGGAACGGAGCGCTCTGGACGGCATAGCCGTTGATGCCGTTCACGGCTTGGGGCATCTGGTTGTTCCAGCTCGGTCCGTACGCGCCCGTGGCAACGACCGGACTCGGAGCGGTCGTCAGCGGCACGATGCTCTTGATGCAAAAGTCGTAGGTGTGCGAGGTGCTGTCCGGGAAGAAGGCGATCTTCACGTCGGTGAGGTTGGCCGGATCCACGGGGTGCTTTTGCAGCTTGTTATTGGCGAGCACGGAATCGGAGAAGAGCGCGTTATAGGTAATCGCGGTGCTCCCCACGCCCGGGATCGTGATGCCCGGCGCATCCTTGGTCTGCGAATCCAGGTCCGTCGACGTCGGATACTCGATGTTGAGAATCATGCCACCGGTACCCTTGCCGCTGGCTCCGGACGTCAAGGTAATCGCGAAGCCGACGAGCTTGCTCGCGTCCCACGTGCCGGGCGTCGTGGTGCTGCCGGGCGGGTCAGAATTGACCTTAAAGCCGATGCCGGCATAACTGCCTGTCCCTGTGCCCATCGTCCCGCTCAGGCACATTGCGCTCGACGACGTGTTCCACGGAATGGCGCCGGCGCCTTTGCCGTCGCTGCCTTTGCAGCTGGTGCTCGAATCGGAGCCGTCATTATAGCAATACCAAGCTCCCTTGATACCCCACGTGTTGTTGCAGACGTAACCCGACGCATCCTCGTTGATCACGCTCGTGTCGGTATTCTTGCACGCCCCGGTGCTACCGGCCGTTCCGGTGCTTCCGCCGCCGCTGGTCCCACCAGCACCTGCCGCGCCGCCAGCGCCCGTGCCGGCCGCACCCGCCGCGCCGCCAGCGTTCGTGCCGCCAGCGTTCGTACCGGCAGCACCGCCGTTGCTGGTGCCACTCGTGCCACCCTTGGCCGGCGTTCCACCTGCTGGTGAGCCGCCACTCGTGGACCCACCATTGTTGGATCCACCGCTGTTCGAACCGCCGTTGTTGGAGCCGCTGGTGCCGCCCTTGGCGGTGGTGCCGCCGCTGGCGGAACCGCCGTCGTTGCTCCCCCCGTTGGCCGAGCCGCCGTTGTTGGAGCCGGTGGTGCCACCCTTGGCGGTGGTGCCGCCGCTGGCCGAGCCGCCGTTGTTGGAGCCGGTGGTACCGCCCTTGGCGGTGGTGCCGCCGCTGGCGGAACCGCCGTTGTTGCTCCCCCCGTTGGCGGAGCCGCCGCTGCTGCCATTCGAGCCACCCGTGCCGTTGTTGCTCGGCGAGGACGAACAAGCAGCCAGGGCGAGGGCCAGACCTCCCGCGAGCAGGGCGCGCGGAGCCAATAAATTGCGAGTCGTACTTTGGGCCGGCCCTGCAAGGGCTGGTCGGCGGAACTTGGTCGAGAGCATGGATGACCTCCAGGGACAGGTGAGCGGGGCTTTATACCGCGAATGGGGGGCTGCGAAGGCCCAAAATCGAGTATTGCCGCGCATAGTTATGAGCGGTTGCACATCTTGGGTCAGGCAGCCGTACGTGTTTTCACGGTACGAACACTTGAGCCGCCGCAGATGCGAAGCTCACTGATTGGATCGGCATGCATTGTGTTCGTCACCTTGTACGTTCGCACAGTTTCGGCCGGATGACGCCCAGGGCTGGGCGTCTTGGCGGAGGCGCGGCCGTGATCGGGATCGCATTTTTGCTGCTGGGAGGCTGTGGCGGCGGGTCGTCGTCCACCAGATCGGGAGGCACGGGCGGAACGCGACCCGGCACAGGTGGTTCCTTGGGGGCCGGGACTGTTGGCGACACGGCAGGCGCAGCCGGCGGCGGTGGCGCATCCGCAGCCGGCGCTTCGTCAGGGGGGGATGTCGGCAAAGCGACCTCGTCGGGCGGGACCGTGGGAGCCGGCGCCGCGACCGGCGTGGGCGGGGCGAAGGAAACCGGGGGCAGCCGAGCGACTGGCGGCGATGCCGGCGCGGGCGGAATGACGGCATCGGGTGGAAGCAAGGCATCTGGAGGAGCCGCCGGCCCAGGCGGAACCCTGGGTTCAGGCGGAACCGTCGCCGCAGGCGGCGTCCGCTCGTCTGGTGGCGTGCCCGGCTCGGGCGGCAGCTCCTCGGGCAGTGCGTCGGGTGCGGGAGGATCGAGCGGCTCGACTGTCGACGGCGGGACTGCAGGCAAGCCCTACAAGGGCGTCGCAAACTGCACCTGCGCAGAACGGACCAGCCTGAAGGTGTCCTGGTACTACAACTGGACCGTCACGCCCGACAACTGCGGCACCGGCGGGGATTTCGTGCCCATGTATTCGAACCACCCGAACACGAACCCCACGGCCCAGGCCGTGTCGGACCAGATCGACAAATTGGTCAGCGCCGGCTACCAGTACGTCCTCGGATTCAACGAGCCGAACAAGTCCGATCAAGCGAACATGACGGTGGCCGATGCCATCGCGCTGTGGCCCGCGATGACCAGCAACCCGGCGATTCTGGTCGGCAGCCCCGCGACGTCGGCGGACGGGCAGTCGTGGTTCCAGGACTTCTGGTCGCAGGCAGAGGCGCAGAAGCTGCGGATCGATTTCATCGCGCTTCACTGGTACGGCTGGAACGCGGGCTCGTGCGACGCCAAGGCGGCGAATCTGGAAAGCTACATCAAGTGGGCCGAGAACCTGACCGGCAACCTCCCCATCTGGCTCACGGAATGGGGCTGCATGAACGCCAGCAATCCCGACGATGCCACGGTGCAGGCATTTTACCAAGGCGCGCTGACCATGTTCGCCAAGCATCCGCGCCTCGAACGCTACGCCTGGTACCAGTGGGATCCGCACAACTACTTGACCAACAGCGACCACTCGCTCACCCCGCTCGGGCAGGTCTACGCCTCCGAGCCGGCGACGAGGTAGCTACTGACTCCGGGCACCGGCTCCGACCCCAGGTTATCCCCGCCCGACGGCGGCGTCGGGCAGCGGTGCGTCGACTTTGTCGCGCAGATCCGGCGGGCACAGTCGCCCGGCGACGAGGGCCAGAAAATCCTCCACTCGGCTGCGCTGAAAGCAGGGAGGGATGGCTCGCTTCGCCTCTACAAGAAGGTCGTCAAGTTTTTGCCCGGCCGCCACGACCCCTAGC
>CAZBIU010000532.1:0-3531 GCA_964491625.1 uncultured Myxococcales bacterium | reverse complement strand
TGTACGCTGCTAATCAATTTTCGGTGTCTCCTTCGTCATGATGTTCTTTGTCGATGCCTCGGAGAACGTTTGGAACAGGCAGAAGGTGCTGGAACGGCTCACCCAGGTCAATCTACCCGAGGGCTTGCAGCCGTCCATGGGAACAGACTGGAGCACAGTAGGCCAGATCTATTGGTACACACTGAAAAGTACCAATCCGAAGGTCGACATCCTGGAGCTCAAAGCCCTGCAGGACTGGACGCTGGAGAAGGCCTTCAAATCGGTACCGAACATTGTCGATGTGAGCACCTTCGGTGGCGCGACCCGCGAGTATCAGGTCCGCCTCGATCCCAATAAGCTCATCTCGTACGGGCTGACCATCGGCCAGGTTGAGCAACAGCTCGCGGCCAACAACATCAATGCCGGCGGCAGCTTTATCGAACAGGGCATGCAGCAAATGAATGTCCGCACCATCGGTCTCATGAGGTCGGTGCAGGACATCGAGAACACGGTTCTCAAGACGCAGACCGGGACTCCGCTTCGGGTCAAGGACATCGCGGAAGTCGCGCAGGGTGAGAAGATTCGCCTCGGGCAGATCGCCAAGGCCATCCATCGCGATGACGGCCAGATCGTAGATGACGAGGACGTCATCTATGCCATCGTACTGTTGCGCAAGGGCGCCGACGCCGGCCCCACCCTCGAAGCTCTTCACGACAAGGTCAAGGAGCTCAATGAGAAGGTCCTGCCGCCCGGTGTGAAGGTCGTGCCCTTGATCGACCGAGCGGATCTGCTTCGCCACACCACGCGGACGGTGATGCACAACCTCACCGAGGGCATGATCCTCGTGACCATTCTCTTGCTCTTCTTCCTCGGCAACGTGCGCGCAGCGCTGACGGTGGCGTTCACGATTCCATTCTCACTGCTGGTGGCATCGGTTTTCCTCGACCTGGCCAAGATCCCGGCCAACCTGCTTTCACTCGGCGCCCTCGATTTCGGCATGGTGGTGGACGGCGCCGTGGTCATGGTCGAGAACATCGTCCGCCGTATGAGCAAGCGGAAGGAGACCGAGAGCGTGGGGGACACCATTCGCAGCGCCGCGCACGAGGTGCAGCGCCCGGTCTTTTTCGCCATCGCCATCATTATTACTGCCTACTTGCCCATCTTCACCCTACAGCAGATCGAAGGGCGCCTGTTCAAGCCCATGGCCTGGACGGTGGCGTTCGCGCTGCTCGGCGCGATGACCTTTTCCATCCTGATCGCGCCCGTGCTGGCGAGTTGGCTTTTCCGCAAGGGTGTGCGCGAGTGGCACAACCCGCTCATGGACTTGGTCACGAAGGTGTATCGCAAACAGCTCCAGTGGGCGGTCAGCCACCACCGCGTCGTACTCGTGGTCGGCGGCGCGTGCGTGGCGCTCTCGGGCTTTCTCGCTTTCAGCGGCGTCATCGGCTCGGAATTTCTTCCTCATCTCGACGAAGGCTCCATCTGGGCGCGCGGCGCTTTGGCGACCAGCACCAGCCTCACCGAGGGCAAACGCTTCAATGACAAGGCCCGTCTGATCTTCGCCTCGTTTCCCGAGGTAACCCAGGTGCTATCCCAGGCCGGTCGGCCCGACGACGGCACCGACACCGGCGGCTTCGGCAACGTCGAGTTCTTCTGCGATCTCAAGCCCAAGGAAGAATGGCGACCGGTCTTTCATCAGGACAAGGAGGCGCTCATCGCCGCAATGAACCGAGAGATCTCGAAGTTGCCAGGGTCGAACTGGAATTTTTCGCAACCCATCGAAGACAACGTCGGCGAAACCGTGAGCGGCACCAAGGGGCAATCCGCGATCAAGATCTTCGGGCCGGACCTCAACGTGCTCGACGAGAAGGGCGCGGAGGTCGTGGCCGCCGTGAAGGGCATCGCCGGCATGGAAGACGTCAAGCTCTACCGCTTGATGGGGCAGCCGAACCTGAACTTCACCATCGATCGCATGAAAGCGGCTCGCTGGGGCATCAACGTCGCGGACATCCAGGACGCCATCGAGACCGCCGTGGGCGGCAATGCGGTCAGCCAGATTCTGCAAGGCGAGCAGCGCTTCGATCTGGTGCTTCGCTACCAGGAGCCCTTTCGCAACACCAAGGAAGCCATCTCCAACGTCCGATTGGTGTCCCCATCGGGTGAGCGCATCTCTTTGGGAGATCTGACGACCGTCGATGTCCACGACGGCGCCTACGACATCTACCGGGAAGGCGCTGCCCGCTACCTGGCTATCACCTTCAGCGTGCGCGGGCGCGACCTCGGCAGCACCGTCGAGGAAGCCATGGACAAGGTCGACCGGCAGGTCAAGCTGCCGCCCGGCTATCGCATCGGGTGGGCCGGCGAATATGAGAACGCCCAGCGCGCCTCCAGGCGGCTCATGTTCGTCGTGCCGCTCACCATCTTCATCATCTTCGTGATCCTCTACACCATGTTCCGCTCGGTAAAATGGGCGCTTCTCATTCTGAGTGTGGTCGTGATGGCCCGCGCGGGCGGCCTTCTGGCGCTACTTTTCACGGGCACCAACTTCAGCGTGTCGTCTGGCGTGGGCTTTCTGGCGCTGTTCGGGGTCTCGGTGCAGACCGGCGTCATCATGCTCGAATACATCAACCAGATGCGCGCGCGCGGTCATTCCATTGCCGAGTCCGCCGTCGAGGGCGCACTGCTAAGGCTGCGCCCGATTATGATGACCATGCTGGTCGCGACCTTCGGCCTCATCCCGGCAGCCATGTCGCACGCCATTGGATCCGATTCGCAGCGACCGTTCGCCATCGTGATTGTGGGTGGGCTCATCGCCGACCTCCTCTTGAGCGTGATCTTCCTGCCCACGCTGTACGTCTGGATTGCGCGCGAGCACGACACGCTGCCCGAGCCGGAGAAGGCGCTATGAGAACCCAATTGAAAATGGTCTGTGGCGTGTGCACGACAATCGGGGGTTGCTTGGCGCTTATGATTGCACCTGCCTACGGCGCCGAAGACAAGGCAACCGTCCGCATCACCCTCGACGAGGCCATCAAGATGGCCCTCAAGTACAACGAAGCCCTCAACGCCCTTCGAACCACCATCGAGCAAAGTCAGCACCAAGAAACCACGGCCAACCTGCGCCCGAACCCTGGGCTATCGGTCGGGTGGTCGCCGCTACCGCTGTTCAAGCCTGATGAAGGGCTTGGCAACTATCTCAAAGACTCCTCGGGCGCCAGCGTCGGGCTCAGCTACACCCTCGAACGCGGGGCCAAGCGTTGGGAGCGTCTTCACGCCGCCAAGGACGCGACCTCGGTCACGCGCTCGCAAGTGTCGGACAGCGAGCGGACTCTGGTTTTTCAAACGGCCTCGCAATTCATCAACGTGCAGCTCGCCGAATCCACCCTTGAGCTCGCCAAGGAGAACCTCACGAGCTTCCAGAATGCGGTCGAGATCGGCGAATCCAAGTTCAAGTCGGGAGGCCTGAGCGAGAACGACTATCTCAAGATCAAGCTACAATTGCTCCAGTTCCAGACGGATTTCGAGCAAGCTCAGCTCGAAATCCGTCTGGAA